>DASSPF010000032.1:0-9714 GCA_035699805.1 Candidatus Limnocylindria bacterium
GACCCGGTGGTGGGCGCGCCTGGCAATTCAAGCACATCCTCATCCGCGACGTCGCCTACGAGTCGGTACCGAAGGAGGAGCGCTCGCGCCTGCACGACGCTGCCGGGCGCTGGCTCGAGTCCGTCGCAAGGGAGCGCGCGACCGAGTACGCGGAGATCGTCGCGTACCATGCCGACCAGGCCCATGCGCTCGCCAGGGAGCTCCGGGACCCTGCCGCGGAGGCTCTGGGTCAGCGCGCCCTCGTACTTCTGCTTGGGGCCGCGCGCCGGGCGAGGCTCGCCGACGAGAACAGGGCGGCATACGCGTTGTACACACGTGCTGCCGACATCGCCGAGGCGGTTGATGCGCCGCTCGCGACGCGGGTGGAGGCGCAGGCATTCGCGGCGGTGAAGCGGTTGCACATCGATGGACCCGGAGCGGCCCGCGCCGAACTCGACCGCGCTCTGGCGTTCGCGCGCAGCGCGGGCCCGAGCGAGCCACTCGTGGCCCTCCTGGTATCGCGGCTCTGGGAGATGGGCAATCGTGGGATCGACGTGGGCGCCGAAGCAGTCGCCACGGCCCGGGCGACCGGCGACCACGATCTCGTCGTCGAGGCGCTGATCTCCGAGGCGTGGCCGTACTGGTTTGCGGGAGACATGAACCGCTGCCGCACGATGCTGGCGGCAGCGCGAGAGTATGCCGCGGCACACGACGCGTGGCGCCATTTGGAGTACCTCGCGCGGCGCGAAAGCCAGGTCGCGCTCACGGTCGGCGACTTCGATACGTTCATCAGGTGCCACAGGGAATGGGTTCTCACGCTAAGCACCCACGAGTCCAAGATCGTGCGTGTGGTGAGGCCCCTCTTTTCGGCATATGAGGCGGCAAAGGTCGCCGGCGACTTCGAGTCGGCGCTTCAGACGGCGACCGAATGGCTTCGTTTCGCGCCGGAGTTCGGCATGCCCGGAACCCAGGCGCTGAAGAGGCTTGGCAGAGCGCTATTGGAGCTCGGGCGGTACGACGAAGCTGTCGGCTACCTTGGGGAAGCGCTCAGACACCAGGAGGCACGTGGCGAGAATGCGTCGTTCGTCGGCGAGACGCGGCAGGTCCTCGCGCGGGCCCAGCTCGGCGCTGGACGTCTGGAAGACGCGGGTGCATCGGCCGAGCGGGCATACGGCGAGATCAAGGATGACGATCCGTTCTCACGTTCGACGACGTCAGCGGCCCTGGCGATGGTCCGCCAAGCGCAGGGCAAGACGGCGGAGGCGGACGACCTCTTCCGTCGGGCCATCACTGCCGCGAACGGCTACCTGGATGTGGCCACCGAAGCACGAGTGGACTACGCGCGCTTCCTCATCGATCAAGAGCGCGGCGCGGAGGCCCGGACACAACTCAAGAGCGCGTACGACTTCTACTCACACCCGTTCGTGGCACGCCGGCGTGAAGCCGTCGACGCGTTGCTTCGGCGCTGCGACGAGGTGAAGGCCTGATCGCGACCCCATGACGTCCATCTAGCCGTGCGCGTCGAACCAGTCGGCGATGCGCCGGCAGTGCTCCACGCGGTTGCGCGGCTTCCCGCCGCGGGTCAGGTCGTGGTTGTCCTCGGGGAAGCGCACGAACTCCGTCTCGACGCCGTGCAGCCGCAGCGCGACGAAGAACTGCTCGGCCTGCTCGATCGGGCAGCGCACATCCTTCTCAGCGTGGAGGATGAGCACCGGCGTCGTCACATTGGGCACGTATGTGAGCGGTGACCGCGCGACGAGCTTCTCGGGATCCTTCCAGGGCGAGGCCTCGCCCATCTCGTACCCCCAGAAGTGCCAGCCGATGTCCGACACGCCGAACGCGGAGATGTTGTTGCTGATGCTCCGCTGTGTCGCGGCGGCGCGGAAGCGCGTGGTATGCCCGACGATCCAGTTGGTCATGAACCCGCCGTAGGAGCCGCCGGTCACGTACAGGCGCGCCTCGTCGACGAAGCCCATCTTCACCACATGGTCCACGCCGGCCATGAGGTCCTGGTAGTCCTTCCCGCCCCAATCCCCCACGCACGCGGTGGAGAACCGCTCGCCGTAGGCGTGGCTGCCGCGCGGATTGGTGAACAGCACCACGTAGCCGCGCCCCGCGAGCACCTGGAACTCGTGGAAGAAGCCGTGGCCGTACGCGCCGTGCGGGCCACCGTGCACCTCGAGGACCAGCGGCCACTTCTTCGCGGGGTCGAAGCCGGGCGGCTTGAGCAGCCACCCCTCGATGGTCCAGCCATCGGCGCCGGTGAACTCGACCCGCTCCGGCGCGACGATGGCGCGCGATCGCAGGAGCTCGCCGTTGAGGTCGGTGATCGCGCGCAGCGGTCCACCGAGCTCGCCCACGGCGACATCGCCGGGCAGCGTCGCGTGCGAGTACACGCAGGCGAAGCGTCTCGCGTCGGTCGCCAGCGAAAGGCTCACCACCTGGTGCGGCCCCACCGTCTCGGCGCGGACATCGCCGCCCTCCACCGAGGCGCTGTACACGTTGGCGGTCCCCTGGTCCGATCCCACGAAGACGACGCGTGTGCGATCGGCACTCCAGGTGGGCGGTAGCGTCTGCGACTGCGCGCGCATGTCCGACATGACCGTCGAGCCGACGGTGCGGTCCCACCCCGCCGTGAGATCGCGGCCGGCGGCGTCGCCGCGCGCGGGGAAGACGAAGAGCTTCACGTTCTTCGCCGACGACCCGACGGCCTTCGCCACGCCGTAGCAGGCGATCTCGCTCCCATCGGGCGAGAAGCGTGGGTTGCCGTACGACCCCGCCCCGTCCGTCACCCGCCAGCCGCCGCCCGCGAGGACCGCGACGTGGATGTCGGCGACGGTGTTCGTCTCGCGCTCGTCGGTCCGGTTCGAGACGAACGCGATCATCGTGCCGTCGGGCGACCACGAGGGCTGCGCGTCGTCCCAGTCGCCGTCGGTGACGCGGCGCGGCTCGCCGCCCGCGGCGTCGACGACCCAGACGTGCTTGCGCCGGCCATCGGAGAGGTACCCCTCGTCCGTCTTGTAGCGCAGCTTCCGCCAGACGAAGATCCCGTCGTCCGCGGCCCCGGCGGGCTTCGGCTCCTTCACCGTGAACGCGAGCCGCGCGCCATCGGGCGACCAGACCAGGTCGCCGCAGTCGTCGGCGAAGCGGGTGACCTGGCGCGGCTCGCCGCCCGTGGACGCGACGACGAAGAGGTTCTTCGGCTTGCGCGCCTTGGGGTCGCCCTGCGGTCCGCTCCGGTCGGAGACGAACGCGATGTGACGGCCATCGGGCGACCACGTCGGGAGCGCATCCTGGCCGGGTCCGGGCGCGAGCGCCAGCGGCTCACCGCCGCCGAACGGGAGGACCCAGATCGCCGAGCGGTACGTGTTCGCGTCCTTGTCCATCTCACGGACCACGTAGGCCACGCGCGCGCCGTCGGGCGCGATCTGCGCGTCGGCAAGGAAGCGGAAAGCGTAGAGGTCCTCCGGGGTCATCGGAGGGGGAACGGCTGGCACCGCGGCGTAGAGTGCCATACATGCAGCGCCTCGATCCGCGGACCCGGACCGGTCTGCTCGTCGGCGCGCTGGCGATGTTCCTCGCGCTCGACGTCGCGTTCCTCGCATCGCTCATCGGGCTCCCGTTCACACCGCTCGCGCTCGGGCAGGCCATCATCGACGTGCTCCCCGGCGCGATCTCCATCCCGCTCATCGAGACGCTCCAGTACTGGGCGAAGGGCGGGCTCGTCATCGGCGTCCTCGTGCTGTTCCTCGCCGCCGGGGCGCTCGGCGGTGCGCTCGCGGTGGACGAGATGCGCCGTGGCCGGACGGTCGCCGCGGCCGTCGCCGCGCCGTGGGCGACCGCGGTCGTGCTCGGACAGCTCTTCGCCTCCTCGCGGATCGATCTCGTCACGAGCGTCATCGACGCGGCGGTCGGTGTCGCCGCGCACGCCCTCGTGCTCGCCTTCCTCGTCCCTGCGTCGCTCGCGCGCGAGAGCGCCCCGGCGCCGGGCCGCCGGCGCCTCCTGCTGAACGCTGCCGGGGTCGCCGCGCTCGTCGCCGTCGGGGTCTTGCCGATCTCGCGCGTGTTCGCCGGCGCGGGCGCGAAGATCGGCGGCGTGCCTCAGGCGGCTCGGAGGCTGGCCGCCCGCGCCGCCATCCCGACCGCCGATCCCCAGATCGAGGCGCTCGCCGGCGTCACCGCGCGCATCACGGCGAACGAGGACCACTACACCGTCGACACGACGCTGGTGAAGCCGCGGGTGGACGTGGCGACGTGGAAGCTCGAGATCGGCGGGAACGTGGACCGTCCCTACGCGCTCACGTACGAGGAGCTCCTCGACCTCGAAGCGGTGGAGGAGGTGCGCACGCTCGAGTGCATCAGCAATCCCGTCGGCGGCGAGCTCATCGGGACCGCGGTCTGGACCGGCGTGCGCATGAAGGACCTCTTGGAGCGGGCCGGGCCGCGCACGAACAGCTACGACGTGGCGCTCCGATCGGTCGACGGCTACGAGGACTCGTTCGCGATCGCGAAGGCGCTCGAGCCGGGCACGATCGTCGCGTACCTCATGAACGGCGTGACGGTCCCCCAGGACCACGGCTATCCGGCGCGCGTCCTCGTCCCGGACATCTACGGCATGAAGAACGTGAAGTGGCTGCAGCAGATCCGCGTCGAAGCGTTCGACTTCAAGGGCTACTGGCAGAAGCAGGGCTGGAACGACAAGGCCGTCGTGCACACGAACACGCGCATCGACCTGCCGTCGCGCCAGATCCGCTGGAGCGGCGGCGAGGTGCCGGTCGCGGGGATCGCGTTCGCCGGCGCGCGCGGCATCCGCTCGGTCGAGCTGTCATTCGACGAGGGGAAGACCTGGCGGGCGGCGACGCTGGAGGAGCCCTCCGGACCGCTCACCTGGCGTCGCTGGGTGCAGCGCTGGACCCCCACGGGCCCCGGGCCGGTGACGATCTGGGCGCGCGCCACCGACGGCAAGGGCGATGTCCAGACACCCATCCAGCGCGAGCCCTACCCGGACGGCGCGACGGGGTATCACGTGCTCTCGGCGCAGGTCATCGTGGTCTGATGCCGGCTGTAAGAGTTACGTCCGCGCAAATCAGACTCGATGTGCATCGCGCGACGCGACCATTGACGCCATGAAGCGACTCTCGCTCGTTCTCATCCTGCTGCTCGCGTCGGCCTGCGGCACGACACAGGAGGCCGCGACGGCATCGATCGCGACCTCGGCAGCGGACGGTACGGGATCGCCGAGGTTGACACCTACCGCGGCACCATCTGCTTCTGGACTGCGCATCGACGCGCGACCTCTCGCCGGCATCGGTGGGCTCGCCATCGTGTCGCCGAATGGCAAGTGGATCGCCGCACCAGAGCCACGACCTGCGGGTAAGGTCCCGCACGAGCCGACCGTCCTCCTGTTCGACGCAGCCGGGTCGCTGATACGCAAACTGCCAGCTCCGATCTACGCCTGGAGCTGGCTCCCCGACTCTACCGGCCTGTTCGCCGCGTTGGACACCCCGCAGCGCGCGGCGACACTCGGGATCGCGGAACTCGATGGGCGGGTCACGGCGACCGGGCTGCAGTTCGCGGACCCCATGCTGTCGCGTGACGGGCGGTGGATCCTGGCAGGACATCAAGAAGGTTGCTGCGCTGGCATCGAGCAGAAGGAGGTGTGGATCGCGCCGCGGACCGGTGGCGCGACGAAGGTCCTCGCGCGCACCGGCACCGCAGAGACGCAGCCGATCGCGCTGCTCGGCGTCGATGCGAGCGAGCGCCTCGTGTATCGCGACGCCACCGAGATGTGGCGGATCCCGATCGCCGGCGGCGCACCACAGCGTCTCGCGGCTTCGCCCGAGTTTCCGCGGACGGTCCGCGGCAGCACGTCGCCCGACGGCCTCGCGATCCTCGTCCGCGGCTACGAACCGCAGCGCTGGTACGTTGTCGAGGGCGACGCGGTCACTCTCTTCGACGCCACGTCTGGCGACATCGTCGAGGATGGTCAGGGTATGCGTCTCGCGTTCGGGAACGCACCGATATGGACAGGCCCGCATGAGGTGCTCGTGCGCGGTAGCTTCGGACTGGTGCGGCACGACCTGCTCACGGGGCGTCGTGAGGCGCTGGCCGGGACGCTCCGACCAGGCGACCTCGCTCTTGCTCGTGGTGCGGATCGGTTGCTCGTCGCGCGAGGAACACGCGCTGTCGTCATCGATCTCTCGACGGGTCGGGAGGGTGACGCCGGCATCGACCTCGGAACGGAAGTGACGGGAACTCGCGCATTCGCGCTCCCGAGCGCCGGCTTCATCCTCTCGACCGCATCCGCCACCTATCGCATCGACTGACGGCACTGCACGACGCTCGCTACGCTGTGTCCTGAAGTGGCGAAGAGACGCTTCACCATCAGCGCCATGCTCCCGGCGTACGCTCCGCCGCGGAATGAGTGGCGACGCCGCGTGCACAGCGCGGTCCTCGAGGCGCAGACGACGCGCGGTGTGGGCTATCGCGAGAGCGATGAGCTCGAGCTGCGCATCTCGCTCTTCCTCGGCCCGCGGCCGCTCGATCTCCACGAGACCGACGAGCGTGTGAAGGACATCGTGGACGCGCTCGAAGGCCGCATCGCCGGTCGCCGGAGCCGACGGCGCATCGCCCCGATCGTCTCGAGCGGGCAGATCCGCCGCGTCGTCCTCGAGAAGGACACGCGCACGCTGCGCGGGCGGCCGCTCGGCCTGCTCACGATCGCGCGCTACCGCCGCCGCTCGTGATCGGCTCGCCGCCCCGCGCGAAGCTCGGCACCGGAGCGCTGGTGTGGGCCGGCTTCGACGGCCAGCACGCGCCCGGCGAGCTCCTCGACGCGGTCCGCGACGGGCGCATCGGCGGCATCCTCCTCTTCGCGAACCGCGGGAACGTGCGCTCGAAGGAGCAGGTGCGCGAGATGCTCCGCGAGGTCCAGGCCGCCGCGGCGCGTGGCGGCCTACCACCGGTCCCCGTCGCCGTCGATCAGGAGGGCGGGCAGGTCGTGCGCGTCGCGTATCGCGCCGTCTTCCCGAGCGCCATGGCCATCGCCGCGACGGGCGATCCGCTCTACGCCGAGCGCGCAGCCCGCGCGGTGGCGGAGGGCTTACGCGCCGACGGCATCACCGTGAATCACGCGCCGGTCTGCGACGTGAACGTGGAGCCGCGCAACCCGGTCATCGGGACGCGCTCATTCGGGGACGACACCGCAAAGGTGGCGGCGTTCTGCGCGGCCTGGGTCCGCGGGTCCGAGGGCGCGGGCGTGGCGACCACACCCAAGCACTTCCCCGGCCACGGCGAGACGCCTGTGGACACGCACCTGAACCAGGTCGACGTCACGGCCGACCGCGCGACCCTCGACCGCCGTGACCTGCCGCCGTTCCGCGCGGCCTTCGCCGCCGGGGCGACCATGGTGATGACCGCGCACGTGCGCTTCCACGCGATCGACCGGAACGCGCCGGCGACCATCTCGCGGCCGATCCTCACCGATCTGCTGCGCGGCGAGCTCGGCTTCACCGGGCTCTGCATCACCGACTCGCTCGACATGACCGGCATCAACGTGGACTCCCCCGAGCGCATCGTGGGGCGCGCGATCGACGCCGGGGTCGACGCGGTGATGGTCACCAGCCACCTCGACCGGCAGCTCAGCGCGGCGCAGTGGATCGCGAACGCCGCGTCGGCGCCTCGCGTCACGGAGGCGCTCTCGCGCGTGACCCGATTCCGCACGCGCTTCGGGATCGCCGTCCCCAGCGACGACATCGACGACGGCCCGGCGCGCGCGCTCGCCAGCGAGATCGCGCAGCGCGCGATCACCCACATGGGACCGCCGCTCCCCCGCCTCGACGGGCACGTCCGCTTCGTCGCGTTCGAGCCGTCGCGCGCCTCGCTGGCGGAGGAGCTCTCCGACCCGGTGGGCAGGCTCGAGCGCGAGCTGCGCAGCCGCTTCGGATCGCGGATGACCTTCGGACGCCGGGGCGCGCTCCCGGAGGGGTCCGGTCCGACCGTCGTCTTCACCTTCAGCGCGTCCTTCGACGCCGAGCAGGGCCGCGCGCTCGGAGCGCTCCTCGGCGACGACGGCGTCCTCGTGGCGCTGCGCAGCCCGTACGACGCCACGCTCGCCCGTGGTCACGCCGCGCTGCTCTCGTACACCGACGTGCCGGTCTCGCTCGCGGCGGTGGCCGCCGTCCTCGCCGGCGAGCGGCCCGCCACGGGGCAGCTGCCCGTCCGGCTCTGATGCGGGGCAGATGGCGGCCCGCGCGCCCGTGAGCCTCGCCGCTCCGGCGCGCCCCGTCGTCGACGCGGCGCTCGGCTGGCTCTTCACCGCCTGCGTCATCCACGTGGAGCGCCGCGGCGCGTCCGAGACGTTCGCCGCCGGCACGCTCTGCCCCGACCCCGAGGCGGGGCCGGACGCGCCCTGCACCACCGCATCGCTCTTCGATCTCGCGTCGCTCACCAAGCTCGTGACGACGGCGGTCGTGCTCTCGTTCGTCCGCGAGCGGACTCTTGCGCTCGAGATGCCCTTCCGCGAGCTGGTGCCGGACTTCCGCGGCGGCCGCAAGGATGAGGTGACCCTGCGCCACGTCCTCACGCACACCGCCGGGCTGCTGTGGTGGCTGCCGCTCTGGCAGGAGACGCGCTCGCTCGAGGAGGCGGTCTGGCGCGCCGCCCAGGAGCCGCTCGCGCAGGATCTCGGCAGGTACCGCTACAGCGACCTCGGCTATCTCATGCTCACGCAGGCGCTCGCCGCGGTCGGCGGACGTCCGTACGCGGACCTCGTACGCGAGCGCGTCCTCGGTCCACTCGAGACGGAGACCTGCGCCTACGGCCCGCGACCACCGGCCGAGTGCGTCGCGACCGAGCGCGACCGGACCTGGCGCCGCAGGCGCCTGCGCGGCGAGGTCCACGACGAGAACGCCTTCGCCGTGGGCGGCGTCGCCGGGCACGCGGGTCTGTTCGGCACGGCCGCCGATGTCGCGCGCATCGCGCGCATCTACCGCGACGGCGCGGTCATAGGCAACGATCTCGCGCGTCTTGCGCGCACCGAGGCGGTGCGCGAGGACAACGTGCGCCGCGGCCTGGGGCTCGCCCTCCGCCCGCCGCGTGGCGCGATGGTCGGACGCCACTTCAGCCCCGACGCGTACGGGCACACCGGGTTCACGGGCACGTCGCTCTGGATCGACCCCGCCACCGACCTCACGGTCATCGTCCTGACCAACCGCGTGTACTTCGGAAGGGAGAATGACGACGCGATGTACCGCTTCCGGGTGGACGTGCACGAGGCCCTCGGCGCGCCGTTCGCGAGCGCATCGTGATCGCCATCGGGCTCATGTCGGGCACCTCGGCCGATGGCGTGGACGCCGCGGCCATCCAGCTCGACGTGCCGGCCAGCGGCGTACGCGTCCTCGCCACCACGAGCGAGCGCTTCGCCGACGAGCTGCGCGAGACGATCCTCGCGATCGGCGAGGGCGGCGTCACCGACGCGCGCGCGCTCGCGCGCCTCCACGGGGCGCTGGGTGATCGCTACGCCGAGGTCGCCCTGCGGATCGCGGCGGATCTCGCCACGCGCCCCGATGTCATCGCCATGCACGGCCAGACCGTCGCCCATCTGCCCGACGAGCGCGTCACGTTGCAGCTCGGCGACGCCGCACGCGTCGCGCGGCGCACCGGGGTGCCCGTCGTATCCGACCTGCGCAGCGCCGACGTGGCCGCGGGCGGGCAGGGCGCGCCGCTCGTGCCGTT
>DASSPF010000033.1:0-4714 GCA_035699805.1 Candidatus Limnocylindria bacterium
GAGCTGAAGCGCAAGTACGCCAAGGACCGGCCGCGCTTCGCCGAGGAGCAGATGAAGCTCTACAAGGAGCGTGGGGTGAATCCGATGGCCGGCTGCCTCCCGCTCCTGCTCCAGATGCCGCTGCTCTTCGCGCTGTACTCAGCGCTGCTGCAGCTGGGGTGCGGCCTCGGAAAGAGCGGCGGCGCGGACTGCTCCGGGCTCACCCACGACCAGGCCGCGTCGGTGATGGGGTGGCTTGCCGCGATCGTGTCGAACCCCGTCAGCATCGGCGGCGTCCTCGACACCACCGCGAACTGGCTCCCCTGGATCACGCAGGGCCTGCAGCATCCCGACCCGCTGTACATCCTGCCGGTCCTGGCCGGCGCCACTCAGCTCGTGGCGTCGATCATGGCGATGCCGGCCAAACCCGTGCAGACCGACGATCCGAACCAGCGGATGTTCGCCTCGATGGCCTACACCATGCCGATCATGACCGTGGTGCTCGGCGCGCAGTTCCCGGCGGGCCTCACGCTCTACTGGATCGCGACGACGGTCTTCCAGATCGTCCAGCAGTACTTCGTGAGCGGCTGGGGCCACCTGCCGCGGTGGCTGCCTTTCCTGAAGCGCATCCCGTCGCCCGCGGACCGCGAGATGCGGCGCGAGACGCGCGAAGCGCTCGCCGAGGCGCGTGACGACATGGCCAAGATGGACGCCGCGGCGTCGGCGAGCGCGGACGACAGCAGCGCGGCCGCGGTCGGCGTGGAGCGGCGCCGGCGCGGACGGCGGAGGGGAAAGCGATGAGCCCACTGCGTGGCGACGAGTTCACCGGCCGGACCGTCGAGGAGGCCATCGAGCGCGGCCTGCGGGCGCTCGGCCGCAAGCGGACCGACGTGGACATCGAGGTGCTGGAGAAGGGCAAGCCCGCGAACGTGCTCGGCATGGGCGGCGAGGATGCGCGCGTCCTTCTCTCCTACCAGGAGGAGGCGCAACCCGAGCAGGACGAGCCCGTCATCGACGAGGCCGAGGTGCCGCGCCGTCCCGACGCCGTACACCGAGCGCGGACCCGCGACGATGACGAGGCACCGCCCGCCCGTGCGGAGGAGCTCGCCCTCGGTGCCACGGTGCTGCGCGACATCCTGCGCGAGATGGGCGTCGAGGGCGAGGTCGTGCTCGGAGCCGATGCGCAGAGCGACGGGGTCGAGATCGAGGGCGCCGACCTCGGGGATCTCATCGGGCGTGGTGGCGAGAACCTCGTGGCGCTGCAGCAGGTCGTGAGCGCGATCACCTCGAAGAAGGTCGGCCGCTCGGTCCACGTGGGCATCGACATCGAGGGGTATCGCCGCCAGCGCGAGGATCAGCTGCGCGAGATGGCGGCGCGGGTGGCCGCACGGGTGCGCGCGACAGGCACCGCGGTGACGCTCGAGCCGATGCTCGCGTACGAGCGCCGCGTCGTACACCTGGTGGTCCAGGAGCAGCAGGGGGTCCGCACCGAATCGGTGGGCATCGAGCCGAACCGCCGCGTCGTGATCTCCTCGACCGCGCCCGGAGCTCGCGGCCCATTCCGGCCCGCACCCGGGGGGTTCCGCCCGCGGCCAGGTGGCCTTGGGGGCGGCGGGTACGGCCCCCGGCGGACCTTCGGCGGCCCGCGACCGGGCGGCTACCGCCCAAGACCAGACCGCTAGCCAGCTGCGGCCGTCGCGCCTGTCAGCCTGCTGGGCGGGGTCGCGAGTGACACGTGCCTCGGCCGCTCGTTAAGGTCACGCTGTGACCGACCCAAACTGGATGCCCGCACGCGTGCGGGCCAACTTCCGCATCGACGTGTTCTCCGCGATCTGCGCCGGCATCTTCGTCTCGGTCCTGGTCGCCTTCATGCCCGTGGTCGTACGGCGCATGGGCGGGACGACGGTCGATGTGGCGATCGTGGTCGGCGCGCCGTTCATCGGGCATCTCCTGGCGCCATTCTTCACCTACCTGCTGGCCCACCTCCCACCGGTCCGCGTGGTCGCCGGAACGTCATCGATCGCGCGCGTCGTCTTCCTCGTCGGCGTGCTCCTGGCGACCACCCCGTTCCTCCTCGCGCTGACGACGGTCGTCTTCTGGATCGTGACCATCGCCAATGTCGCGGCCTACACCGCGCTCATGCGCGGCATCTACCCCGACTCGGAGCGCGCACACGTCATGGGCAAGGTGCGCGTGGGCGCGTCGATCGGCGGCATCATCGCCGCGGCGATCGCGGGAGCGCTCATCGACGTCGTGCCGGCGACATTCGTCTTCGCCGGCGCCGCCCTCATCTCGCTCCCCGGAGCGTTCGCGTTCTTCAAGATCCAGCACGAGGGTGTGGGAGGCTTCGGGACGAGGCGCCCAGCCGCCCAGATCGCCCGAGACGTGTGGCGCGACGGTCGCTACCGACGGCTCATGATCGCGTTCCTCGTCTTCGGCTGGGGCAATCTCATGAACTTCGCGGTATTCCCGATCATGCTGGTGGACCATTTCGACGCGCCGAACGCGTTCGTCGGCATCCTATCGGCGACGCAGTCGGCGACGATGATCTTTGCGTACGTGATCGTCGGCCGGCTCATCGACCGTGGGTCGTCGCTCCGGCAGACATTCATCGGGACCCTCCTCATCCTGCTCGTCCCGATCGGGTATCTCGTCGCCCCCTTCGCGTGGGCACTCCTTCCGGTGGCGATCGTCGCCGGCGTCGCGCAGGCGAGCGGCGAGCTGACGTATCACACCAACGTCGTGCAGATGGCGCCGCGCGACAGGATCGCCGAGTACGCGGCGGCGCAATCGCTGCTCCTCGGGCTCCGCGGGACGCTCGCGCCCTTCGCCGCCGCGGCGCTCCTTGGCGTGTTCGAGCCACGCGTCGTCCTCCTGGTGGGCCTGGCCTTCATGGTGGCCGGCGCGATCGTCATGGCGGGGGTCGTGCGCGAGCCGGTGCCCCAGGTACGCGAGTCGCTGGAGCCTGGAGTCGCCTAGCACGCGCCTTGCGGTGGCCCGCGCCCATGCAGGGCCACGTCCAGACCACGCTCGAGCGGCTCGACGCGCTCATGAACCGGCTCATCGAGGCCGATCAGAGAGGGGACCAGCTCGACCCCCAGGTGATCGCGAAGGAGCTCGGCGAGATCCGCGCGTCGCTCATGCGCGGCCGGGCCGTCGTCCCGCGCGCCAAGGGCGGTGAGCGGCACTTCCGCTGCGAGACCTGCGGCACGATCGTCCACGGCGCTGCTGCCCCGAAGACCTGCCCGACCTGCGGGAAGACCTCGTTCTTCGAGGCGGACCTGGAGACCTCGATCGTGGATGCCGGACCGGGCTAGATCTACGGCGCGAGCGGCACGCCTGCCGCGCGCATCGCGGCCGCAAAGCGCTCCGCGATGAGGCGGTAGCCGTCATCCGACGGGTGGAAGCCATCCCCGGAGACGGTGATGGTAGACACGAGCGGTGCGCTCCCGGTGAAGAGATCGACCAGGAACACGCGGCCGGCATGCGCGCGCGTGACCGCGGCGATCGCGTCGTTGTACGCGGTGATGAGCGCAAGGAGCTGCGCCTTGTCGGCATCCCGGTACGCAGGCACGGTCCGTACGTCGGGAACGTTCCCCACGAACACCCGCGCGGCGGTCCGCGCGACGAGCTCATCCACGATCGCGGCGAGTGCCTCGCGGTAGGAGACAGGCTCGATGGTGGCGTTCATATCGTTCACGGCGAGCCAGATCGAGACGACGGTGGGGCGCTGGGCCACCGCTCCCGGTACCTGCGCATCCTTGGCCTGCACCGCGAGGGACCCGGAGACCCCCAGGTTCACGTAGGCGCTCCCCGGCGGGAGGAGTGCGGCCACACGCGCCGGCCACGAGCCGCGGACGGGGTCGGTGGCGCCGATCCCCACGGTGTCCGAGGCACCGATGGCGACGTAGCGGACCGAGGGCGTGGCGGTGGGTGTGGGCGTAGACGTGGGGGCAACGGTAATGGTGGCCGTGCGCGCCGGCGACGCGGCGGCGCGGTCGCCGCCCGAGCAGGCCGACAGGAGCGCGATGAGGAACACGAACGACCAGCGCATCGTTAGAATCGATGGTGCCTGATGAAGGCCACGGGGATGCGTGGTTTCGACAGGGCAGGCGAGCTGATCGCTGCGAGCCGAGGACGCCGTTTCATACCTCGCTAAACCGAACGGCAGCCAGACAACTGGCAACAACTCTTACGCACTCGCTGCCTAGTCAGTGAGCGTCCTCCCGGTCTCCCCTTCGCGGGCCGGGAAGGGCGATGAAAGCGGAGGTGCGGCCCACCGACCGGCCGATAGGTGGGAGCAAGGATCTCGGCCTGGAGCGATCCGGGAGCGCGTCGGTGCGCGCTCGGGTCCTCGAGAAAACAGATCGCCGACCACGCTCGTAGACGCGATCAGGTCAAGGGCCTTGGACGGGGAGTTCGACCCTCCCCCATCTCCACAGTGCGGCGGCATGAGCCGCCGCGTCACGCGGTGATGACGACCTTGGCCCGCGCCTCCCCGGTCCCGACGTAGCGGACCGCCTCGCGCGCCTCGGCGAGCGGATACGTCCGGTCGATCACCGGGCGCAGCTTGCCGGCCGCGATGAGTCCGAGCAGGAACTCGAGGTCCTCCGTCCCGCTCTTGGCGATGAAGAACTTCACACGCTGCCCCATCCGCGCGCGCACCACGCCGGCGATGAGCCTGGCGAAGACGCCGGCGAACCCACCCCATTTGGCCGCGCCGACCATGACCAGG
>DASSPF010000034.1:0-3567 GCA_035699805.1 Candidatus Limnocylindria bacterium
GCGCAGGATGCGCGCCACGACGGTCGCCTCGGGGGCGAGCGCCGCGCGGAGCGCCGAGTGCGCGAGGACGGCCTCGAGCACGGCGACGTCGGCGAACGGCGGGTCGACGAAGACGAGGTCGTACGGGCCGCCCGGCTCGCCGCGGTCCAGATGGCCGATGACGTTCGCCGCGATGACGGTCGCCTGCTCGGCGAAGCCGGTGCTGGCGAGGTTCTTCCGGAGGGCCTCGATCGCCGCGGAGGAGCGCTCGACGAAGGTGGCGTGCGCTGCGCCGCGCGAGAGCGCCTCGATGCCGAGCGTCCCGGCACCGGCGAAGAGGTCGAGCACCCGTGCGCCGCCGAGGCCCGGCTCGAGGATGCCCAGGAGCGTCTCGCGGATCCGATCCGTCGCCGGACGCGTCCCCGCGCCGGCGGGCGCGACCAGCGTTCGGCCCTTGGCGCTGCCGGCGATCACCCTCATGCGAGCGCGTACCGCCGCCAGAGCTCGTCCACCGCCGCCGCGAGGCCGGCGTGCTCGGGACGCTGGAGCTGGGGATCGGCGGCGAGGAGGGCGTCCGCCTCGACAGCGGTCTCGTCGATGAGCGCGGGGTCGGCATCCGCCAGGTCCACGATGCGCAGCTCCGACTCGCCGCTCTGGCGTTTGCCGAGGAACTCGCCGGCGCCACGGATCTCGAGATCGCGCTTGGCGAGCTCGAAGCCATTGAGCGGCCGCTCGGTGCCGTCGGCGAGACGCATACGCTCGGTCATCGCCGCAAGGCGGCTGGACTCCTCCGCCTGCTCGCTCACGAGGACACAGAAGGCGCGCTGCCCCCGCCGCCCGACACGCCCGCGCAGCTGGTGGAGCTGCGCCAGACCGAACCGCTCTGCCCCGAGGATCACCATCACCGTCGCTCCGGGGATGTCGATGCCCACCTCGACCACGGTGGTGGCGACCAGGACATCGAGGTCGCCGCTCGCGAAGTGGGACATGACCGCGTCGCGCTCCTTCGCCGGCATGCGCCCGTGCAGCAGGCCCAGACGCAGACCAGCGAGCTCCTTCTTCGCGAGATCGCGGTGCGTCGCCAGAGCGCTCGGCACATCGTCCTCGGGGTCCTCGTCGATCCGCGGCGTCACGATGAAGGCCTGCTCGCCCGCGCTGATCCGCTCGCGCAGCCACGGCCACACCTTCGGCAACGCGTCGGAGGTGCGCACTTCCGTGCGGATCCGCTGCAGGCCGGAGGGCAGCTCGTCGAGCACGCTGATGTCGAGGTCGCGGTAGATGGTCTGCGAGAGCGTCTGCGGGATCGGCGTCGCGGTGGTGAGCAGGAGATGCGGGTCGATCCCCTTCTCGCGGAAGATCGCCCGCTGGCGTACCCCGAAGCGGTGCTGCTCGTCGACGACCGCGAGCGCGAGTCGAGCGAAGCCGACCGACTCCTCCACCAGTGCGTGCGTGCCCACGACGACGTCGACGTCGCCGCTCGCGAGCGCCTCGAGGGTCTCGCGCCTGGCCGCGCCGGTCACGCTCGAGGTGAGCAGGGCGACACGTGGGCCATGCTCACCGAAGATCGCGGCGAGGGAGCGGTGGTGCTGCTCCGCGAGGAGCTCGGTCGGCGCCATGAGCGCGGCCTGCGCGCCGCTCGCCACGGCGATGCGCGCCGCGAGCGCGGCGACGACGGTCTTGCCCGAGCCCACGTCGCCCTCGAGGAGGCGCGACATGGGGACGCTGCGCGCGAGCTCGGCGCGGATCTCGTCGAGCGCACGACGCTGGGCGGCGGTGAGCACGAATGGGAGCTCGCGGGTCCAGCGCGCGATCTCGGCCTCATCCACCGCGAGCGGGAGCGCCTTCGCCTCCTTCGTCCAGCGCGCGCGGCGCTGACCGAGGGCGAGCTGGAGGATGAAGAGCTCGTCGAACGCGAGGCGGCGCCGCGCTGCGCGGTTGTCGTCGTCGGTGTCGGGGAAGTGGATCTGCCGCAGTGCGTCCTGGATGCCCAGGAGACTCCGTCGCGCGCGAATTGCCTCCGGCAGCGGCTCGGGGACCTCCTTCACCACGGCGGTGCGTCGCGGGCCGCCCTCCACCGCGGTGTGCAGCCACCGCCGGAGCACGCCCTCCTTCAGGCCCTCGGTGAGCCGGTAGATGGGGACGATGCGGCCGGTGTGGACCGCCTCGGCGGCGGCCGGCTCGATCTTCGGATTGGCGAACTGGAGCGACCGCCCGAAGAACCGCACCTTCCCCGAGATCCGCACCAGCTGCCCCTCGGGAAAGCGCTCCTTGATGAACTGCCGCCCGAACCAGGTGGCGCGGATGTTCGTTGGCGCATGGTCCGCGGGGTCGACGAGCTCGACCTCGGTCATGAGCTTCCCGGTGGCGGTGCGGCGCTGGCCGACCTTCCCGAGGATCGCCTCGACCGTCTGCTCCTGCTCGGCGCGCACGTAGCGCAGCGGCGTGAACTGGGAGAAGTCCATGTAGCGGCGGGGCAGGTGCCAGAGGAGGTCGCCGATCGTGCGGATCTCCAGGCGCCCGAGCAGCTTCTCGCCGCTCTCGCCCACGCCGGGGAGCGCCCGCACCGGCAGGTCCAGCGAGGAGCGTGGGTGCGAGCGGGCGGACACCGCGGTCGTGTCAGCGGGCACGACGGGAATGGTGCGCTATTCGGCCGTGACGATGAACGGGTAGTGCGGCTGCCCGCCGCTCACCACCTCGACCTCCGCCTTCGGACAGCTCGCACGCAGCCGCTGCGCGGCGTACTCGACGCGCGCGGGATCCACGTCCGCTCCGCTGTACAGGGTGAAGACCTCCGAGTCGCTCAGGCGCTTCGCGGCCTCCACCAGAACGACCACGTCGTCGTCGCCATGCGCGACGAGCCGGCCGTCGACGAGCGCGATGGCCTCGCCCTCCGTCACCTGCTGGTCGTCGATGGTGCTGGCACGGATCGCGCGGGTCACCTCGATCCCGTGCGCGCGCTCGGCCACCTCACGCATCTCGGTCACCGAGCGCGCGGGGTCCTTGGCCGGATCGAACGCCACGAGCGCGGCCATGCCCTGACCAACGTTGCGCGTGGGCACGACCGAGACCTCGCCATCCGCGAGCTTCGCGGCGGCCTCGGCCGCCAGGATCACGTTGCGGTCGTTCGGCAGGACGATGACGTGCCGCGCGTTCGTCGCGCGGATGCCTCCGAGGATCTCCTCGGTCGATGGGTTCATCGTCGCGCCCCCGCGCAGCGTCGTCGCCCCGAGCGACGCGGCGACCCTGGCGAAGCCGTCCCCCGGCACGATCGCGAGGACCCCGACCGCCGCGGCCTCCTTCGGCGGCTCGATCACCAGACCGGTGGCGCGCTCGTGCTCCGCGGTCATGGCATCGAGGTCCTCCACGACCACGTCGGCGATGCGGCCCGTCGAGAGGCCGATGCGGATGATCTGGTCGGGATGCAGTGTGTGGACGTGCACCTTCATCACGCTCTCGTCGCCGACGACGAGGACGCAGTCGGCGCCGAACTCCTCCATCTCGCGGCGGACGTCGGGGATCGGCCGCGACGGGTGCTCCACCAGGAACTGCACGTCGTAGGCGCCGGCCCAGCTCGACACGTCCGCGGCG
>DASSPF010000035.1:0-3690 GCA_035699805.1 Candidatus Limnocylindria bacterium
GCGCACGGTGTCGGCCACCTTCACGTACGCGCCGGGCAGGCCGGTGAACTGCTCGGCCACGAACATCGGCTGCGCCAGGAAGCGCTGGATCTTCCGTGCGCGCGCGACGAGCAGCTTGTCGTCGTCGGAGAGCTCGTCGACACCGAGGATGGCGATGATGTCCTGGAGGTCCTTGTAGCGCTGGAGCACGCGCTGCACCTCACGCGCGGTGTCGTAGTGCTCCTGACCCACGATCTGCGGGTCGAGCGCGCGGCTGGTGGAGGTGAGCGGGTCCACCGCCGGGTAGAGGCCGAGCTCGGTGAGGTACCGCTCCAGCCGGATCGAGGAGTCGAGATGGGCGAAGGTCGTCGCCGGCGCGGGATCGGTGTAGTCGTCGGCCGGGACGTACACGGCCTGGAGCGAGGTGATGGACCCCTTCTTGGTGGACGTGATGCGCTCCTGCAGCTCGCCCATCTCGGTCGCGAGCGTGGGCTGGTAGCCCACGGCGCTCGGCATACGGCCGAGGAGAGCGGACACCTCCGACCCGGCCTGCGTGAAGCGGAAGATGTTGTCGATGAAGATGAGGAGGTCGCGGCCCTCCTCGTCGCGGAAGTACTCGGCGATGGTGAGGCCGGTGAGCGCGACGCGGAGGCGGGCCCCCGGCGGCTCGTTCATCTGCCCGAACACCATGGACATCTTGTCGATGACGCCGGACTCCTTCATCTCGCCGAGGAGCTGGGTGCCCTCACGGGAGCGCTCGCCCACACCGCAGAACACGGAGTAGCCACCGTGCTCCGCGGCGATGTTGCGGATGAGCTCCTGGATGACGATGGTCTTGCCCACGCCGGCGCCGCCGAACACCGCCGACTTCCCACCCTTGAGGAAGGGGCAGATGAGGTCGATGACCTTCATGCCCGTCTCGAAGATCTCGGCGGTGGTGGACTGCTCGGTGAAGGCCGGCGGCGCGCGGTGGATGGGGTCGCGGCGCGGCGCCTCCACCTTGCCCTTGCCGTCGATCGGCTCGCCGACCACGTTGAAGACGCGCCCGAGCGTCCCCTTCCCTACCGGAACGGTGATGGGTCCGCCGGTGTTCGTCGCCTTCATGCCGCGGCGGAGACCGTCGGTGCTCTGCATGGCGACCGCGCGCACCCAGTTGTTCCCAAGGTGCTGCTGGACCTCGGCGATGACGAGCGAGCCGTCGTCCTTCTTCACCGAGAGCGCGAAGTAGATCTCGGGAAGATGCCCCTCCTCGAAGCGCACGTCGAGGACCGGGCCGATGATCTGCACGATCTCGCCGGTCGCGGTGGTGTCCTTCGTCGCCACTGCCATGTCTCTACCCCTTCAGCGCTTCGGCGCCCGAAGCGATCTCCAGCATTTCCTTGGTGATGCGTGTCTGCCGTGCCTTGTTCGCGGCGAGCGTGAGCTCCGAGATGAGGTCGCCGGCGGCATCGGTCGCGTTGCGCATGGCGACCATCTGCGCCGAGAACTGCGAGGCCTTCGACTCGAGGATCGCCTGATACATCGCGAGCTCGACGAACCGCGGCAGGATGAGGTCCATCACCGTCTGCGGGTCCGGCTCGAACAGGTACTGCATCGGCGGGAGGTCGTCGATGTCCTCTTCCTCGGGGACGAGGGGCAGGAGCCGTCGGATGGTGGGCTCTTGCCGCAGCGTGTTGATGAAGCGCGTGAAGCCGAGGTAGACCTCGTCCACCTTGCCACTGACGAACTCGTCCACCGCCGTCCGGGCGATCGCGTTGGTGTCCGCGGTCGAAGGCCGGTCCGGGATGCCGGGGAACTCGGCGATGAGCGGGGCGCGCATGCGCCGAAGCGAGCCGATGCCCTTCCGGCCGACCGCGATGTACGAGACCCCGGGCCGATCGGCGGCGAACCGCAGCGCGGTGCGCAGCAGGTTCACGTTCATCGGGCCCACCAGGCCACGGTCGGTGGTGATGAGGACGAGGGCGACGTTGCGCACCTCCGCGCGACGCTGGAGGAGCGGGCTCAGCTCCGGATCGGTGTACGGCGCGAGGTCGTTCAGGATGGTCCGAAGACGCTCCTCGAACGGGCGCGATGCCAGCACCGCCTCCTGCGCGCGCCGCATCTTCGACGCAGCGACGAGCTGCATCGCGCGCGTGAGCTGCTGGATGTTCTTGACCGACCGGACGCGCCGGCGGAGGTCACGCTCGCTCGGCATACCGGAATCTCCAGGTCATCTAGCTGTACGTCACCGTCTTCTTGAATTCGTCGAGCATGGCGCGGACCTGCTTCTCGATCTCGGCGTCGAACTTCTTGTCCTTCGCGATCCGATCGGCGACCGCCTTCCCCTGGGTGTCCATGTAGCGGAAGAGGTCGCGCTCGAAGTCGCGGACCTTCGCGGTGGGCACCTCGTCGAGGTAACCGTTGCCGGCGGCGAAGATGATGACGACCATCTTCTCCAGCGGCAGGGGCTGGTACTGCGGCTGCTTCATGATCTCCGTCGTCCGCTCGCCGCGGCGCAGCTGCTGCTGCGTGGCCTTGTCGAGGTCCGAGCCGAACTGCGCGAAGGCCGCGAGCTCGCGGTACTGGGCCAGGTCGGCCTTGAGACCCTTCACCACGGCCTTCATCGCCTTGGTCTGCGCGTCACCACCCACACGCGAGACGGACAGCCCCGAGTTCATCGCCGGCCGGACGCCCTGGTTGAAGAGGTCGGTCTCGAGGTAGATCTGGCCGTCGGTGATGGAGATGACGTTCGTCGGGATGTACGCAGAGATGTCGTTCGCCTGCGTCTCGATGATCGGCAGCGCCGTCAGCGACCCGCCGCCATTCTCCTTGTTGAGGCGCGCGGCGCGCTCGAGCAGGCGCGAATGCAGGTAGAAGACGTCGCCCGGATAGGCCTCGCGGCCGGGGGGACGCCGCGTGAGCAGTGAGACCTGGCGATACGCCCAGGCGTGCTTGGACAGGTCGTCGTACACCACGAGGGCGTCCTGGCCCTTGTCGCGGAAGTACTCCCCCATCGCGCACCCGCCGAAGGGCGCGAGGTACTGGAGCGTCGCGGGACTGGAGGCGCCGGCGACCACCACGATGGTGTGCTCCATCGCGCCGGCCTCCTCGAGCGTGGCGACGATCTTCGCCACCGACGACTCCTTCTGACCGATCGCGACGTAGATGCAGGTGAGGTCCTTCCCCTTCTGGTTGATGATCGTGTCGATCGCCACCGCGGTCTTCCCGGTCTGGCGGTCGCCGATGATCAGCTCGCGCTGGCCGCGGCCGATCGGCGTGATCGCGTCGATGACCTTGATGCCGGTCTGGACCGGCGTGTCGACGTTCTGCCGCGCGATGACGCCCGGCGCGACGACGTCGACCGGGAGCGTCTTCTTCGTCTGGATCGGTCCCTTGCCGTCGAGCGGCCGCCCGAGCGGGTCGACGACGCGCCCGATGAGCTCCTCGCCCACCGGCGTCTCCACGATCCGGCCCGTCGTGCGGACCTCGCCGCCCTCCTTGATCTCCGTGTACTCGCCGAGGACGATCGCGCTCACGGTGTCCTCTTCGAGGTTGAAGGCGAGGCCGAAGGTGCCGTGGCCGAAGTCGAGCAGCTCGGCGGCCATGCATCCCGCGAGCCCGTGCACGCGAGCGATCCCGTCGCCGATCTCGACGACGGTGCCCACGTCGACGGCCTCCGCACCGCCCTCGAAGCTCTTGATCTGCGCCTTGATGATGTCGGTGATCTCGGAC
>DASSPF010000036.1:0-7041 GCA_035699805.1 Candidatus Limnocylindria bacterium
CACGCGCGCGACCTCGGCGAACGCGCGCGCGGCGTCCGCGAAGTGGTGCGCCGCGAGGCGGCAGGTGACGCCGTCGAACTCGCCGGCGGCGAAGGGAAGCGCCATCGCGTCGGCCACCACCAGGGTCACGTTGGTGATGCCCTCCTGCGCCATGAGGGCACGCGCGCCGGCGAGCATGCCCGCTGTGGCATCGCAGCCGACCGCCTGGCGCACCAGCGGCGCGACGCGGCGCAGCGTGTGGCCGACGCCGCAGCCCAGGTCGAGGATGCGGTCGTCGGGTCGCGGGTCGAGGAAGGCCACGACGTGCCCGAGATCCTCGCCCGCCGCGTGCGTCGCGCTCGCGAGGTACGCCGCGGCCGCGGGTCCGAACTGCGCGCGGACGGCGTCGGTGCGCCGGTCGTCCATTTCTCCATACTGACGGCCATGCGTCTGGGGCGTTTCGGGGTCGAGATCTTCAGCGACGGCATCTTCCGCCTCGACGGTGGTGCGATGTTCGGGGTGGTCCCCAAGGTCCTCTGGGAGAAGCAGAAGCCGGCCGACGAGCACAACCGCGTGGCGATGGACATGAATTGCCTGCTCATCCGGGACGGGGCGCACGTCGTCTTGGTGGAGACCGGCGCGGGGCCCAAGCTGAACGAGAAGCAGAAGCGCAACTTCGGCGTCGACGGCCCGCCGCGCCTCCTCGAGGAGCTCGCGCGCCGTGGGGTGCGGCCCGACGAGGTCACTCTCGTGATCAACACCCACCTGCACTTCGACCACAGCGGCGGCAACACCTATCGCGACGGCGAGCGGATCGTCCCGACGTTCCCGCGCGCCTCCTACGTGTTCCAGCGTCTGGAGTGGCTCGACGCCATGGAGCCGAACGAGCGCACGCGCGGCTCGTACCTGGCCGACGACTTCGCGCCGCTGGAGGCCGCGGGAAAGCTCGAGCTCATCGATGACGCGGTCGAGATCCTCCCCGGCATCCGCCTCGACCGCATCCAGGGCCACACCCGCGGCACGCAGACCGTCCGCGTGACCGACGGCCGTGAGACGCTCTTCTTCTCCTCGGACTTCATGCCCGACCGCCATCACCTGCCGCTCCCATGGATCCCCTCACAGGATCTGTTCCCGCTGGACACGCTCGCGGCGAAGAAGGTCATCCTGCCGCGCGCGATCGCTGAGAAGTGGATCGTCGCGTTCACCCATGACGTGCCGCGCTTCGGCCGCGTGAGCGAGGTGGAGGGCCGCTACCGCTTCGACGAGCTCCCGGAGTGAGCGCGTCCACGATCATCGTGGGCGGCGGTGTGATCGGCGCGGCGGTCGCGTACTTCCTCGCGGAGCGCCGCGAGCCGGGCGTGGTGCTGCTGGAGCGCGCGACGCTCGGGAGCGGCACGAGCAAGGGCGGCCTGGGCGGCATCCGCCACCAGTTCGTCGACGAGCTCGACGTGCGCCTCTCCAAGCTCGCGACCGCGTTCTGGCGGACGTTCGACGACCTCACCGGCGCGCGGCACGACTTCCACCAGCGCGGCTACCTCTTCCTCGCGAACACCGACGAGGGGCTCGCCGAGCTCCGCGAGCCGATGCCGCTCTACGAGCGTGTCGGCGTGAACGTGGAGATGGTCGACCGCACCGTCATCGCCGACCTCGTGCCGGGCATGCGCGTGGACGACGTGGTCGGCGGACGCTTCGGGGCCGAGGACGGCTACGGCGACCCGCTCGAGGCCCTCGCGGGCTTCGCGGCGTTCGCGCGACTCGCGGGGGTGGAGATGCGTGAGGGCGTGCCCGTGCGCGAGCTGGTGCGCAGCGGCGACCGGGTCATCGGGGTGCGCACGGATGACGGGGTGCTCACCGCGGACCGCGTGCTCCTTGCGACCGGCTGCTGGACCGCGCCGCTCGCGGCGACGGCCGCGGTGGCGGTCCCCATCTGGCCCTACGCGCGCAGCATCATGGAGTCGGAGCCGGCGCCGCTCCTGCGCAACAGCCCGATGGTCATCGAGTGGGAGTCGGGCTTCCACTTCCGGCCCAAGGGCAACGCCGTCCGCTTCGCCATGCCGAACCTCACGGCGGACGGCGTGACGGAGAAGGGCCCGCCACGCCCACCGGACTCGTTCGTCCCCGGCGCATACCCAGCGCTCGAGGTCCCGCCATCGCTCGAGCCGTGGGTCCGCGCGCGCGCCGCCTGGCGGCACCCGCTCCTTGCCGACGTCCGCATCCGCTCGAGCTGGTCCTGCTACTACGAGATGACGCCGGACGACCATCCCATCGTGGGGGCGGTGCCCGGGGTCGACGGCCTCTACATCGCCGCGGGCTTCAGCGGGCATGGCTTCATGCACGCGCCCGCGACGGCACGCCTGGTCGTCGAGGAGATGCTCGACGGCGCGGCGCGCACGCTCGACATCGCGGACCTGTCGCTCGAGCGCTTCCAGACCGGCCGCCGACCGTTCACCGCGACCGTCCTCTGATCGGCTCCGCCGACGTCAGTGGGGCGCGGTCACCGCGTCGCGGACCGCGTCGTAGAGGGCATCGAGGTCGAACGGCTTTCCCAGTAGGGTCACGGCGCGCAGCTCTTCCATTCGCTCGCTCGGGAGGTCCAGCGCCGAGAGGACGATGACCGGGATCTCCGGGTGCGCCGCCAGCTGCGCACGCCGGAACGCCCAGCCGTCCATCACCGGCATCCAGAGATCGAGCACGATGGCCGCCGGCTGGAGCGTGGGAAGGAGCGCGAGCGCCTCCGCGCCGTTGGCCGCCTCGGTCACGTCATAGCCCTCGAAGACGAGCGCCTCGCGCACCGTCGCGCGGACCTGCGGCTCGTCGTCGACGACGAGCACGCGGTGCCGGGCCGCGCCGTCGGGCACGGTCCTCAGGATAGCGAGCGGCCGAGCGGTCCCCCGGCGCCGACCGGCCGTGCGTCCGCGTAGTCTCGACTGCGGTGCGGCGCATCCTCATCACCGGCATCACCGGCTTCGCGGGCAGCCATCTCGCCGAGCGCTTCGTCGCCGACGGCGTCGAGGTGCATGGCCTGGCGTTCGAGGAGCCTCCCTACCGCAACCTGCGGGCGCTGGGCGAGCACGTGCGTATCCATCGCGGCGACATCACCTCGCTCGACGACGTGCGCGCCGCGCTCGCCGCGTCGGAGGCCCACGTCGTGGTGCACCTCGCCGGTCAGGCCATCCCGACCCTGGCGGCGAAGGATCCCGTGGGCGCGGTGCGCGCGAACGTCATGGGGACCGCCGCGCTCCTGGGCGCCGCGGAGGAGCGGCCGGGCGTCGCGCTCGTGATCGCATCCAGCGGCGATGTCTACGGTGCCGCAGAGCGCTCACCGGTGGACGAGGACGCCCCCCTTCGACCGGCGAACCCCTACGCCGCGACGAAGGTCGCGGCCGAGGCGCTCGCGCGCGAGGTGGGAGAGCGCGGCGGGCGCGCCGTGGTCATCCTGCGACCGACCAACCAGATCGGCCCGCGCCAGCACCCCGGCCTCGCGGCGTCGGCGTTCGCGCGACAGATTGCCCTCGCCGAGGCGGGGTTCGCTCCGCCGGTCGTGCGGCATGGCACGCTCGACGCCCGGCGGGACTTCCTGGACGTCCGCGACATGGCCGACGCGTACGCGCGCGCGGCGCGCATCGACGAGCCGGGGGTGCACGTGTTCAACGTCGGCACCGGTCGTGCCGTGGCGGTGGGCGAGATCCTGAGCGCACTCCTCGAGCAGGCGCGCGTGCCGGTGCGCGCCGAGCTCGATCCGGAGCGCGTGCGTCCCGGCGACCCGACGACGGTCGCGCTCGAGGCCGCTCGCTTCCACGCTCGGACAGGCTGGGAGCCGCAGATCGCGCTCCGGACGTCGCTCCGCGATCTGCTCGACTATTGGCGGACCGAGGTCCGCGAGGAGGCACGCACCTGAAGATCCAATTCGGCACCGACGGCTGGCGCGCGGGCGTCGCCGACGCCTACACGTTCGATGCGGTCCGCGTGTGCGCGCAGGCGGTGGCGGAGTGGGTGGCGAAGAGCGGGGCGAGCGACCGCGGCGTGGTCGTCGGCTTCGACCGCCGCTTCCGCTCCGAGCACTTCGCGGCCGCCGCGGCCGAGGTCGTGGCGGCGCACGGGGTCCGTGTCCACCTCGCGACCGAGGCCTCACCGACGCAGTCCTTCTCGTACGCGACGATGCGCCGGAAGGCCAAGGCCGGGATCGTCATCACCGCGAGCCACAACCCCTGGACGGACAACGGCTTCAAGGTGAAGGAGGAGACCGGCGCCGCCGCGTCGCCCGCGGTCCTCAAGGAGCTCGAGGCGATCATCGGGCCGCTCGAGACGCGTCCGCAGGATGTCCGCCGCATGAAGCTCGAGGACGCCGTCGCCAAGGGTCTGGTCGAGCGCTTCGATCCGGCCCCCGACTATCTCGCGCGCGTCGCCGAGCTGTTCGACCTCGAGGCCTTCCGCGGCGCCGGCTACACCATCGTCTGCGAGCCGCTCTTCGGATCGGCGGCCGGCTACTTCCCGCGGCTCTTGGGTGGCGGGCGCACGCGGATCGTGGAGCTGCACGCCGAGCGCAACCCCTACTTCGGCGGCGTCAATCCCGAGCCGATCCCGCCGAACATCGACGAGTTCCTCGCGCGCATCCCGCTGGAGAAGGCGCACGTGGGCCTCGCCGTCGACGGTGACGCCGATCGCGCGGGTCTCGGCGATGAGCAGGGTCGCTTCGTGACCACGCTGACCCTGTATGCACTGCTCATGTGGTACCTGCTCGAGGTCCGCAAGCTGCGGCAGCCGGTGGTGAAGACGGTGAACATGACCTCCATGGCCGATCGCCTGGGCGAGCGCTATGGCGTGCCGGTCCACGAGGTGCCGGTGGGCTTCAAGTACATCGGACCGAAGATGCAGGAGACGGGCGCGATGATGGGCGGCGAGGAGTCCGGCGGGTTCGGGTTCGCCATGCACCTTCCCGAGCGCGACGGGATCGTCGCCGACCTGTTCTTCCTCGACTTCATGCACCAGACGAAGAAGCGGCCCTCGCAGCTCATCGCCGAGCTCACCGATCTCGTGGGACCTTCCCACTATCTGCGGCGCGACCTGCATCTCGACGGCGCGACGTACGCGGCGGAGAAGCCGCGGATCATGGACCGGCTTCTCGCGTCGCGGCCGCGGGAGCTTGCCGGCCACACCGTCAGCCGTACCGTCGAGCTCGATACCAAGGACGGCGTGAAGTACTTCGTCGACGATGGCTCCTGGCTCTTGGTCCGGCTCTCCGGGACGGAGCCGCTCGTCCGCGTCTACACCGAGACTCGCACCGAGAAGGACGTGGCACCCATGCTCGACGTGGGGGAGAGGATGGTCCGTGGTGGCTAGCACGAGGATGGTCGACACGGCGGTCATCGAGTCGGTGGAGCGCATCCGCGCCGCCGATCCGGCGAACATGCTCGACCGCATCAAGGACCTCTCCACGCAGGTCCGCGACGCGTACGCGCTCGCCCTGCGCGCGACGCTGCCGCCGGCGTACGCGGATGTGCGCAACATCACCGTCTCCGGGATGGGTGGCTCCGCCATCGGTGGCGAGATCGCCTCGGCGCTCCTGGCCGACGACCTCGCGATCCCGATGGCGGTGCATCGCGACTACGGGCTGCCGAAGTACGTCGGCCGCGATTCGCTCGTCATCGCGTCCTCGTATTCGGGGAACACCGAGGAGACGCTCGCGGCGTTCGACGTCGCGCAGCGTCGCGGGGCAAAGGTGCTCATCCTCACCACCGGCGGCCGCATCGCTGAGCTCGGGAAGGCCGCCGGCTACCCCATCGTGACCTTCTCCTACAAGGCGCAGCCACGCGCCGCGCTCGGGTACTCGCTCGGCCTGGTCCTCGGCTGTCTGGTGAAGCTCGGCTTCGTGCGCGACCTTCAGGCCGATATCGATGCCGCGCTCGCGGATCTGGCGAAGCTCGAGGAGCGCGTCCACGAGGGCGCGCGCTCGAACGACGCGAAGCGCCTCGCGATCGACCTCTACGGCCGGATCCCCTTCGCCTACGGCGCCGGTGTCATGGGGGTCATGGCCCGCCGCGTGAAGGGGCAATGGAACGAGAACGCCAAGAACTGGTCGGCGTTCGACGTGATGAGCGAGCTCAACCACAACGCCGTCGTCGGCTTCCCCAATCCGGCCGGGGCGCGCGACCTGCTCACCGTCCTGCTGCTGCGCAGCGATCGCGACAACCCTCGCCACAAGATCCGCTTCGACGTGACCAAGGACCTGCTCGATCGGGCGGGGATCCCCAGCGTGACGCTGACGTTCAACGGCCAGAACCTGCTGTCCGAGGTCCTGCAGATGACGATGTTCACGGACTACGTGACCTTCTATCTGGCGCTCCTCAATGGCGCCGACCCCTCCGAGGTGCGTTCGATCGATCATCTGAAGGACCGCTTGAGCAAGGGGTGAGCGGGGAGCCGGGAAGGCCGGCGGGCACCGCCTTCCGCTTCTGCCCGCGCGACGGGGCCGCTCTCGCCCCGACGCGCATCGACGGGCGCGATCGGCCGACCTGCCCGGTCTGCGGCTTCGCCGACTTCATGCACGTGCAGGTCGGCGCGAACACGATCGTCGAGCGGGACGGCGGCGTTCTCCTGGTGCGGCTGAACTACGGTCCCCGCGACGGCCACTGGGCGCTCCCCGGTGGCCTGGTGGAGGCGGATGAGACGCCGGACGAGGCCGCGATCCGCGAGACGGAGGAGGAGACGGGCTTCACGGTCTCGCTCGAGGGTCTGCTCGCGACCTGGATGCGCCCGGGCTTCCCGATCCTTGTCGTGATCTACCGCGCGCGGATCACCGCCGGCACGCTGCGGGTCGCGCCGGACGAGGCGTCCGAGGCGCGCTTCTTCCCTCGGGCCGAGATCCCACCCCTGGACGAGCTCGCGTGGCCCTCGACGGCGCACGGGCTGGAGGCCTGGCGTGCGTACGAGCCCCCGCGTCCCTGATACCGGACCGCCACCACCCGAACGAGGGATGGCGTGAGGCGACCCCGCGACCGAGCATCGTCGGGCCACGCTCGTCGACGGATGCGCTCATCCAAGAGCGGGAGTCGGTCGTTAGAT
>DASSPF010000037.1:0-9451 GCA_035699805.1 Candidatus Limnocylindria bacterium
AAGACGTACTGCCACGGCGCCGCGCGGCTGGGCCGCGACTCGATCTTGGTCAGCTGGAGGCCGGCCGTGGCGAACGGCTGGAGCGACCGCGTGAGCGCACCCGGCTGGTTCTTCGTGGTGTACACCAAGCTCGTCTTCGCCGGTCCGGCGAGCTGGGCCGGATCGACGCGACGCGTCACCGCGTCGTCACCCCGTCGCGCGAGCGCGAAGAAGCGGGTGAAGTTGTCGTCGCTGGTCTCGATCCCGTCGGCCAGGACGACCAGGCCGTAGCGCGCGGCGGCGCGCCGGCTCGCGACGGCGGCGACGGTGGGATCCTTGATGCGGGCCACCTCCATCGCCGCGCCCGCCGTGTCGAACGCGACCTCTGGCTGGATCTGATGCGTGCGCAGGAAGTCCTCGGTCTGCGCGAGCGCCTGCGGGTGCGATCGGGCGATCTTGACCGCATCGAGGGTCGTGCCGGGGACGCCGAGCAGGCAGTGACGCACCCGGACGATCGTCTCCGCGACGATGATCGCGGTCCGGTGCGTGCGCAGGAGGTCGTACACGTCGGCGACCGAGCCGGCGTGCGTGTTCTCCACCGGCACCACCGCGGCGTCCACCTCGGCGCGCTCCAACGCGGAGAACACTTCGGCGAAGGTGCGGCACGCGAGCAGCGCCTCATCGCGGAAGAGCGCGGCGGCGGCGGCCTCGGAGAACGCGCCGGCAAGACCCTGATAGGCGACGGTCATGCCGCGAGCATACGGTCGCGCCGGGCGGTAGCCTTCGCGGCGATGGACCTTGTGCTCGCACTGCACATCCGTCTGGCCACCGTGCTCGTCCTCTACTACACCGCGGTGGGCCTTTGGGGCCTCGCGCTCGGCATCCGTGACATCGGTCCGACGCCCGGGTATCGCGGCGCGATCGTCATCGCGGAGATCGCCGCGATCGGTCAGGGCGCGGCTGGGCTCCTCACGCTCGCGTTGGTGCGCCCGCCCGATTCGATGATCCACGTGCTGTACGGGGCAGCGCTCGTGCTCGCCATGCCGCTCGCAGCGACGCTGGTGCGCGACCGGACGGCGCGCGGCCAGTCGGTCGCGCTCGGGCTCGCGGCGCTCTTCTCGGCCGGGCTCGCCATCCGCGGGATCACCACCGCGTGAGCGGCGCGCCGGAGGTCGATCCGACACCCGACGTGTCCCGCGGGGCGCTCCAGGCCCTGCGTGGCGACTTCCTGTACTGCAACGTCGCCGGGTCGGGGCCGACGTTCCCGGTCGCCGCAGCGCTCGCGGAGCGGTACCGCACGTGGCTGTCGAGCGTGGGGATGTTCTCGCATGTCGGCTACGACGCGTACAACGCCGCTCTCGATCGGACGCGGGCCGACATCGCGGACTTCATCGGTGATCCGGGAGGAGCATCGCGCGTCGCGCTGACGCAGTCGGCGACCGATGCGCTCAACATCCTGATCGGCGGCATGCGTCTGCCCGTCCGCCTTCCGCGCCGCCCCGGCGCGCTCATCGTCACCACGGCGGAGGAGCACGGCAGCGCGCTCATGCCCACGTTCGCCCGCCGCGCGCGCGGCGACCGCGTCCGGGTCGTCACGCATCGCGATGACGCGTCGTTCCTCGAGTCCATCGGAGCGGCGTTCACGGAGGGGGCTGCGGCGCTGGTGATCTCGCTCGTCTCGTGCAAGAGCGGCAAGGTGCTGCCGGTGCGAGCGGCCGCCGATCTCGCGCATGCGGCAGGCGCGATCGTGATCGTCGACTGCGCGCAGGCGGCCGGCGTGATCCCCATCGACGTGCACGCCCTGGGCGCCGACGCCTACACGTTCCTCGGATACAAGTGGCTGCATGGGCCGCTGGGAGTGGGCGCGCTCTGGGTCCGGGAGCTGGATCGCTTCGATGTCCTGCGGCTCGGTTGGCGCTCGCAGACCGCGATGGACATGGACGGCGGCATCACCCTCCGTACGGACGCTGCTCGCTTCGAGACCGGCACTGTCGACGCCGGCGCCTACGTCGGCCTGCGGCAGACGCTGGCGGTCCACCGGCGGCTTGGGGCGACGGTGGGGGAGCGGCTGCGCGCGCTGCGCGCGCGCCTGCTGGAGCGGCTCGCCGCGCTGCCGCTCGACGTGCTCTCGCGCACCGCTGACCCCACCGGGATCGTCGTCGCGGCGCCGCGCGGCGTGCCGGCCGCAGAGGTGGTGGACGCGATGTGGCGCGACCACCGCATCGTGGTGAAGCTCCTGGCGGAGCCCGGCCTTGACGCGATCCGCATCTCGTTCTGGGCCCTGCACGACGATGCCGACATGGACCGCATCGGCGCCGGATTCGCCAAGACGCTCGCCGCGCGGGTCTAGGCACCCTATCCTCTGACGCCCATGCCCCTCCTCACTGGACAAGTGGCCATCGTCACCGGCGGCGGTCGGGGACTCGGTCGCGCGGTCGGCGAGACGCTTGCCGCGCTCGGTGCCGCTGTCGTCCTGGCATCGCGGAATGCGCCGGAGCTGGACGAGGTCGTGAAGACGATCAAAAAAGCTGGTGGCCGAGCGCTCGCGCAGACCGCCGACATCTCGGATGCGCGCCAGGTCCAGGAGCTGGTCCTCGCCACGGAGCGCTGGGTCGGCCCCGCATCCATCCTGGTGAACAACGCGGGGATGGTCGAGCCGATGGCCCCGCTCGTCCGCTCCGACGCCGCGCTGTGGCTGCGAAACATCTCGATCAACGTCGGTGGCACGTACCTGCCGACGCGTGCCGTGCTCCCGGGGATGCTCGAGCGCGGGTTCGGGCGCATCGTGAACATCTCATCCGGCGCGGCGACGCGGCCGAGCCCGGGCTGGACCGCGTACACGGCGGCGAAGGCGGCGATCGTCCAGCTGACGCGCAGCCTCGCGATCGAGCTGGAGCACACCGGCGTGACCGCGGCCGCGTACAACCCCGGCCCGCTCGACACGCCGATGCAGGAGGTCATTCGCCGGCAGCGGCCGGAGGACTTCCCACGCGTGGAGGAGTACCGCCGGCTGGAGGGGGAGGGTCGCCTCGCCGATCCGAGGGACGCCGCTCGCGTGGTCGCCTATCTCTCGCTCCCGACCACGCACCGCAACGGTCAGGCGCTCGCCTTCGATGACGCGGACCTCGCGCGTGCCGTGGAGGACGCGCTCCCCGGGTAGTGGCCGTTCCTCCGGTCCGTGCCCTCGAGCTCGAGCGCTTCGAGGGCACGTTCAATCGGGCGCGCATCGGCGGTGCGGCCATCGCCGTGCTCCTGGGACCGTTCTTCCCGAACATCGGGATCGCCTATGTCGGTGCGCTCGGCGCGGTGCTGCTCGCCCAGGCCGGCTTCACGACCGTGCTGCTGCGGACCGGCCGGTTCCGTGCCGAACCGGAGCGCGCGGCCCGCGTCGTCTTCGCCATCGACCTGCTGATCATCGCGTACGCGATCTTCGTCTTCGCCGCCGATCCAGGCTGGTCCACCTACATCGTCGGCCTCCTGCTCATCATCGCGGGGGGATTCCGCTTCGCGAGCGGGGGTGCCGTTGCCGCGACGCTGGTCATGGCCGCGGCGTACATCGCCGTGGCGCTCTACCGCGAGCGTGCCTTCGGGCACGTCACCGACCCTCAGCGGATGGCATTCACCGTGACCGTGTACGTCCTCGCGGGCTTCCTCATGGCCGGCCTGGTCCGTGAGCTCGCCAACCTGCGCGCGCAGCGCGAGGCATTCGAGCGCCAGCGTGCCGAGACGGAGGCGCTTCGTACGATCGACCGGCTGAAGAGCGACTTCCTCGCGGCCATGTCGCACGACTTCCGCAGCCCCCTTACCGTGGTGCGCGGCGTGATGGAGCTGTTGCTCAGCGAGCGCCCCGGTACGCTCAGCGAGGGCCAGCGGGAGCTTGCCGAGCGGGCGGAGCGCAACGTTCACCGGCTGGAGGAGTTCACCGAAGACCTCCTCGAGATGGCGCGCATCGAGCATGGCGCGGTCGACCTCGAGCGCACGGAGGTCGACGCCTGCGGGCTGCTCCGCGAGGTCGTCGAAGACCACCGTCTCTTCGCCCACGAGCGGCGCCAGACCCTCGCGTTGGAGTGCCACGGCGTCACGGTGATCTCGGCCGACGCCAGCCGCCTGCGTCGTGCGATCGGCAACCTCGTGAGCAACGCCATCAAGTACGCCCCGACGGACTCGCCGATCGTGGTGCGAGCGGAGAGCGACGCCCTACGGCTCTGCGTCACCGTCACCGACCGTGGGCCGGGTGTGGACCGCGAGGAGCGGGAGCGCATCTTCGAGAAGTTCTCGCGCGGCCGTCGCTCCGCGGCGGTCGCCGGGGCGGGGCTCGGCCTGTCCATCGCGCGCTCGCTCGTGGAGCTGCACGGCGGCGAGATCCGTTACGAGGACGCTCCCGGCGGCGGCGCGACATTCGTACTGAGCGTGCCGCGAGGCATCGAATGAGGGTCCTCGTGGTCGACGACGAGCCCGATGTGCGCGCGCTCGTCGCGAGCGCCCTCGGCTACGCGAGCGCCGACGTCGAGGTGGCCGAGGCCGCCGACGGCGACGAGGCGCTGCGCGTCGCGCGCGAGACCAGGCCCGACATCATCGTCCTGGACCTCGCCATGCCCGCTCGCGACGGATTTTCCGTGCTCGAGGAGCTGCGCCGCGAGTCGACGGTGCCGGTCATCGTCCTGACCGCCCGCGGCCTCGAGCACGACAAGGTCAAGGGTCTCGAGCTCGGGGCCGACGACTACATGGTGAAGCCGTTCAGCCCGCGGGAGCTCGTCGCGCGCGTCCAGGCGGTCGTCCGGCGGACCTCCGCCAACGCCGCGCGTCCGGGTGCGATCGAGCGCGGCCCGCTGCGCATCGACCTCGCGGCGCGGCAGGTCTTCCGGGATGGACGGGAGATCCGGCTCACGCCCATCGAATTCAACCTGCTGGTGGAGCTCGCGTCGCGCGCCGGCGAGGCGGTCCCGCACGAGGCGCTGCTCACCAAGGTCTGGGGGCCGGAATACCGGACCGAGGGCCACTACCTCAAGGTGTATGTGGGCAGGCTTCGCGACAAGCTCGGATCCGAGCCGCCTGCGCCCGATCTCATCGAGACCGTCCGCGGGGTGGGGTACCGCTTCTCAGCGCTCCGCTGACTTCTCCCGGCCGGCGGGTCGGTATGCCTTCCGGCGCTCGATCGCGGCGGCGAGCAGCTTCGCCGTCCCGCTCGGATCGATGGTCGCGCGCTTGGCGACCTCGGCCTCCGACCGTCCGATGAGGCCGCACGTCGCGCAGTCGCCGTGGCCATCGAGCCGCGCGTGGCAATGCGCGCAGTGCACCTCGAACGGCGCCTGGGTATGGAAGAGCGCCAGCGTGCGTGCCTCCCCGAGGAGAGCCTGTGCGTCAGCCATCATCGCCTCCTACGCCGATCCGAGCACCACGGACTTCTTCTCCGTGTAGCTCTCGATCGCCTCGATGCCGTGCTCCTTGCCGAATCCGGACTGCTTGCTCCCCCCGAACGGCAGCTGGTCGTACGCCACCTGGATGTCGTTCACCCACGTGTATCCCGCCTCGAGCTGCTCGGCGGCCCGGCGGGCCTTGGCCATGTCACGCGTGAAGATGCTCGACCCGAGCCCGTAGATGGAGGAGTTCGCCTTCGCGATGGCCTCATCGAGGTCCTTCACGATGAAGAGCGGGACCGCCGGACCGAAGACTTCCTCGGTCGCCATGCGTGAGTCCTCGGGGACGTCCGCGAGCACCGTCGCGGGATAGAACCAGCCCTTCGCGTACTCGGCGCCCTCGGGTCGCTTGCCGCCCGCGAGGACGCGTGCTCCCCGTTTCACCGCGTCGGCCACCTGCGCTTCCACCTCGGCGCGCTGGTGCTCGGTGTGGAGCGGGCCCATCTTGGTGTCCGCGGCGAACTGGTCACCGAGCTTCCATTCCTTCTGCGCGCGCTCGGCGAGCTTGGTCATGAACTCCTCGGCGATCTTCTCGAAGAGGAAGATGCGCTTCACCGCGAGACAGGCCTGGCCGGCGTTGAAGAAGCGGCCGATGGCCGCGGCCGCCGAGGCGCGCCGGACGTCGGCGTCGTCGGCGACGATGAGCGCGTCGCTGCCGCCGAGCTCGAGGGTCACGCGCGTGACGTTCTTCGCGGCGAGCGCCATGATCCGTTTGCCGGTCTCGGTCTGGCCGGTGAACGCGATCTTGTTCACGCGGGGATGCGACACGAGCGCGTCGCCCACTTCCGCTCCAGACCCATGCAGCGTGTTGATGACGCCCGGCGGGAAGCCCGCGGCGTTGATCGCCTCGATCGCGCGCTGTGTGGCGAGCGGCGTGGTCGAGGCGGGCTTGAGCACGATGGTGCAGCCGGTCGCGAGGGCGGGACAGAGCTTGTTGGCGAAGAGCGTCAGCGGGAAGTTCCACGGGGTGATCGCGGCGACCACGCCCACCGGCCGGCGGATGGTGATGCCGAACTTCGAGGGGTCGTCGAGCGGGATGTAGTCGCCCCGCAGCTTGTCCGCGAGCCCGGCGAAGTACTCGAGGTTCTCGGCCACGCGCGTCGCCTCGATCTTCGCGTGGGCGAACGGCTTGCCCTGCTCCTGCGCCAGGAGCTTCGCGACCTCGTCGATGACCTCGCGCATCCGGCGCGCGGCCTCGTGCATCATCGCCGCCCGCTTGCTCGGCGCCGTGCCTGCCCAGACGGGGAAGGCCTTCGCCGCGGCGGCGACGGCGGCATCCACGTCGGCAGCCGTGCCGCGCGGGACCTCTCCCACCACCTCGCCGTTCGCGGGATTGCGCACCTGGATGGTCTTGCCGCCCTGGGCGTCCACGAGCTCGCCGCCGATGAGCATCTTCGCCATGTAGCCACCTCCCGCTGGATCGGATTCAGGATAGGAACATCGGGCCGGCCGCGCTTTCCGGCGCGCCGCCGCGCGGCCGGATACCGTATGCCCAGTTTTCGCTGGGAGGTCCGCCATGCCGGTGGTCCGCTACGAGCGGCAGGACAACGTCGCGCACGTCATCCTCGACCGCCCGCCTGCCAACTCCTACGACAAGGCCTTCCTCGACGATCTGTCAGCGGCCATCGACGAGGCGCGCTTCGACGGGGCCGCGAAGGCCATCGTCGTGCGGAGCGCGTCCGAGAAGTTCTTCTCGGCGGGCGCCGACGTGAAGATGTTCGCGAGCACCGACGCCGAGCATCAGTTCGCGTTCGTCATCCACGCGAACGAGATCATGTCGAAGTTCGAGCGCACCCCGAAGGTCGTCATCGCGGCCATCAACGGCCACTGCCTGGGTGGCGGTCTCGAGATCGCGCTCTGCTGCGACGTGCGCGTGGCGGCAGAGGGCACGTACAACATCGGGCTGCCCGAGGTGACGCTCGGGGTGCTGCCCGGCACCGGCGGCACCCAGCGGCTGCCACGGCTCATCGGTCGCCAGAAGGCCTTCGACCTCATGATGCTCGGCGCGCCGGTGCAGCCGGCGCAGGCGCAGGAGATGGGCATCGTCGACGCCGTCGTGCCCGCGGGCGAGCTGCTCGCGAAGGCCCAGGAGTGGGCTTCGGTGTACGGCAGCGGGCCGACGCTCGCGCGCGGCCAGATCAAGCTCGCTGCGTCGCTCGGCCTGGGCATGCCGTTCGCGAGCGGTATGGCCCTGGAGCACGAGGCGGTCGGGCGGCTGTTCGCCTCCGACGACTTCAAGGAGGGTGTGAAGGCCTTCACCGAGAAGCGCAAGCCCGACTACAAGGGTCGCTAGCCGTGGAAGGATCCCCGCTGTTCGCACGGATGCTCGGCGCGCTTCGTCTCGACGCCACCACCTACGAGGCGATAGAGGCCGATCGGACGGCGACCGGCGAGGCCGCGTTCGTCGTCGTCGCATCGAGCTTCGTCGCCGCCGCGGGTCATGCGCTCGCCAGCGGCGGCTCCCCGAACGCGGGCCTCGCGGCGGGCATCGGGGCGCTCATCGGCTGGGCGTTCTCGGCCTGGGTGGTGCTGTTCGTGGGCACCCGCCTCCTGCCGGGAAAGGAGACGAAGGCCGACTGGGGTGAGGTCGCTCGCACCGTCGCGTACGCGAACACGCCACGCTTCTTCCTCATCCTCGTGTTCGTCCCGGTCCTCGGCCGGATCGTGCAGACCATCGTCGGGCTGTGGGTGCTCGCCGCGACGGTGGTCGCGATCCGCGCGGCGTTCGACGTCTCCACCGGTCGTGCGATCGCGGTGGCCGTCTGCAGCGCTCTCGCCCAAGGGATCGTGCTCGTGGTGCTCTTCGCGCTCCTGGGCGGCGCGTGATGTTCGTGCTGTATCACCGCGTCGCCGACCCGGAGTGCGCCGCGATCCGCGCCCTCATCGTCGAGGCCGGGCTGAAGGCCCAGGTCGACTTCCAGAACGTCGACACCGACGGCGCCGAGGCCTTCGCTGCGCGCGGCGGCACCGCCGTACCGGCGCTCTGGGACGGCGAGCGGCTTCACGTCGGCGCCGGCGCCATCCGCCGCGCTCTCGGTGGCATCATCCCTGCCGACGCACGGAGGGCACCATGACCCCGCTCGACCCCAAGGTCGCCAGGTGGAAGCAGGACGCGAGCAGCGACCCCGATCACTTCTGGCGCGCGGCTGCCGAGGCGCTGCCGTGGTTCCGCCGTCCGGAGCGTGTGCTGGAATGGACGCCGCCGACGTTCCGCTGGTTCGGCGGCGGCCGCACCAACCTCGCGTACAACTCGGTCGATCACCACGTCGCGACGGGCGCCGGCGATCGCGTCGCGCTCATCACCGAGAACGAGCGCGGCCAGACGCGCCGTCTCACCTACGCGGAGCTGCTGGGGGAGGTCCGCCGGGTCTCCGCCGCGCTTCGTGGGCTCGGCATCGCCAAGGGCGATCGCATCGCCATCTACATGCCCACCTCGGCGGAGGCGATCGTGCTCATGCTTGGCGCGATCCGCATCGGCGCGATCATCCTGGTGGTCTTCGCGGGCTTCGGCGCGGGTGCGCTCGGCGAACGCGTCCGCCTCGCCGGCGCCCGCGCGCTCTTCGCCACCGACGTCACGTATCGGAAGGGCAAGGACGTGCCGCTCAAGGGCATCGTCGACGAGGCGCTCCGCGACACGCCCACGGTGGAGCGGGTCGTCGTGCTGCGGCGCGGCTCGGCCGATGTCCCGATGACCGAGGGCCGTGACATCACCTGGGAGGCCTTCCTCGCGGGTGGCGCGGGCCATGATGAGGCGCACGTGGAGTGCGAGGCGAACGAGCCCGCGTACATCCTGGCGACATCCGGCACCACCGCCAAGCCGAAGCTTGCCGTTCACACGCACGGCGGTTATCAGGTGTACGTCCACGCCATGGGGCGGTGGATGTTCGGCCTGGGCGAGCGGGATGTGTGGTGGTCCACCTCGGACATCGGGTGGGTCGTGGGCCACTCGTACATCGTGTTCGGGCCGCTGCTGGCCGGCTGCACCACGATCGCCTACGAGGGCGCGCTCGACCATCCCGACGCCGAGACCTTCTACCGGATCATCGAGCGCAACA
>DASSPF010000038.1:0-8905 GCA_035699805.1 Candidatus Limnocylindria bacterium
ACGAAGGCCCGCCCGCTCGCACCGAGTCGGTCACCGAGCGCTGGGTCGTCGCAGAGCATCGCGACGATCTCGCCGAGCTCCGCACCCTCGCGCTGCGCGAGGCCGCCGCCGGCGCGCCGCGTCATCCCCCACACCACCGCGGAGCGCGGGTCGCAGATGACCGGCCGCCCGCAGGCCCAGGCCTCGAGCGTGACCATGGACATGGACGAGAGCACCTCGGGCACGACGAGCGCCGCGCACGCGGCGAGCCCGTCGAACTTCTCCTGTTCGGTGATGACCCCGAGATGGACCACGTCGTCGCGCACGGGGATCGGCATCTCCGGGTGGCCCGCCAGCACGAGCGTCACGCGGCGCTCGGGCTCCCGCGCGCGCCAGCTCGCCCACCGATCGAACAGATCGCGGCAGCCCTTGCTCTCGACGATCCGCCCGATGTACAGGATGAACGGCCCCTCGATGCCGAAGCGCTGCCGAAAGCGGTCGGCGGAGCGATCCTCGGGAACGTCCACGCCCACGCCCATGATGTCGCTCGGCACGCGCTCGTTGTGGAAGGTGCGCCGCACGATCGCCCGCTCCTCCTCGGTGTTGTAGGCGATGACACGCGGCGCGTGGAACACCGGCTTGTAGATCGAGAGTCGGAGCGCCGGCTCGTCGTGCGCGGTGGGGACGAGCACCGCCCGTCCCGGGGCGAGCGGGAGTCCGTAGCAGGTCGGGTAGTAGATGTACGTGAAGAACAGCAGGTGGTCGACGTCCGGTGCGACGCGCCAGAGATGGTCCAGCAGGTCGGGCGCGTAGGGCCCCTGGGCCTCGACGAAGGTGCGCTCGTCCTCGAGCGTGCGTGACGGCGAGAACGCGCGGCGCTCGTAGAGCTTGAAGTCGAACGCGCGGCCCTTCAGCACCGGGAAGCGGCGCACCGGGACGTCATCGACCCACTCGATGCCCGCGGTGAAGGCATTCTCCCAGGTCCAGTAGTCCTGGGCGGTGGTCGTGATCACCTCGATGTCGAGGTGCGGGCGGAGGCGCTTCACCACCTCGCGCGCGTGTGCCTCAGCGCCACCGGCGACGCCGTCGCCGTAGCGCTGCACCACGACGAGAAGCTTCGGACGGCTCACTGGGAGGCCAGGACGAGCAGCCGCTCGAGCGCACCGTCCTCGCTGAGGAGCTCTCCGGGGATGTGGCCGTTGCGGAACCGCGCTCGGACGAGCTCCTCCTCCGCGGCACTGGTGAACCCGAAGACCCGCGGCAGATGGAAGAGCGCCTGGGACGAGCGCTCGCCGAGCGCGAGGGGATCGCGCACCAGCGGCACCAGCGCGGCCCGCTCCGGGACGATGCGCATCCCGGCGGCACAGATCTCGTGCTCGAAGCCGTAGAAGATCACCACGTCGTGCGTCGAGGCCGCCCGGTGGAGGTGCTCGAGCAGTGCGCCGCCACGCTCGAACCGCTCCACCCGGACACCCTCGGGCGCGTCGAACGGCTGCGTCGCGGCCACCGTCACCTGGTGCGCGATGGAGAGCTCGTCCACGTGCGCGCGCGGCTCGCGGTCGCCCTCGCCGACCACGACGAGGACCTTCACGACTTCGCGCTCACGCCGGCGAGGTATCGCTCGGCGATGCGCTCGGGCGAGAGCAGCCGGCGCAGGATGCCCACGCTGCGCACGAGCGAGGCGTAGACCTCGGGCCGCTCCATGTCGCGCATCGCCGCGGCGAGCTCGCCGGTGTCGCGCGCGACGATGCCGGCCCCGCGGTAGGCGGCGAAGCCTTCGGCGTCGGAGAAGATGCACGGGAGGCCGGCCCACACCGCCTGCGTCACGACGGCGCTCTGGAACACGTCCTCGTAGAAGAGGACCACGCAGTCGGCCGCGGCGACGAAGTCACCCATGGTGTCGTAGTCGGTGTTCACGATGACGTTCGGCCGACCTTCGGCCACCGCCATCACCTCGTCGAAGTAGCGCGGCTCGCGGTCCGAGCGGGTGCCCGAGAGCACCAGGACGCTCTCGTCGGGGAGCGCTCGGATGACCTCGATGTAGCGCTTGCGCGGGAAGAAGAACCCCGGTGACACGAAGACGAAGCGGTCGGCGGGCAGCCCCAGCCGCTCGCGCAGCGCGCGCTTGGCGGCGGCGTCAGCGGGGAGGTCGGTGTCCTCGAGGGGCATGACCGCGAGCGGGAATACGTCGCGCTTGTCCTCCCGCCGCGACAGGAGCTCGAGCCACTGCGCCGAGCGCTTTCCGTGGACGACCAGCCGCTCGGGCAACGCGCCCATGAGCGCGAGGATCGCCCGGTAGCGCATGAACCAGTCGGCCATGCGCAGGGCCACCCAGGGCAGCCGGACCGCCTCGAGGAGCGCGCGATACCGCGGCCGGTAGTGCAGCGCGCCGGACACCTTGCGGTAGTGGTGGAACTTGTCCGGCTCGAGCTCGTGCAGCGACAGCACCACCGGGAAGCCGCGGCGTCGCAGGTCGAAGAGCGCGCGCACGAACGGCACGTCGCGGAAGATGCCGGCCTCGTGCTCCACGATGATCGTCTCGACGTCGTCGCGGATGTACCGCAGCTTCTTGGTCAGGTCATCGGTGTCCAGGTGCCGCACCCCCACGAACGTGACGTGGTGGCCGCGCGCGCGAAGGCCCTGGCACACGGCGAGCGAGTAGTGGTGGATGCCGCACCGCTGATCGCTGGAGAGCACGACCAGCTTCCGCTTGCGCTCGTCGGGCAGCTCGAGGCCGCCCAGGCGCAGCGCGCCCTTCAGGCGCTCGCGCACGCGCTCGCGGGAGAAGTCGCCGAGGCGCCGCTCGCCGCGCTCGATGAGATCGGCGCGGAGGTCCTGGTCGCGCACCACACGCTCGAGCGCGCCCGCCACCGCCTGTGGTGACTTGTCCTCGAGGAGGATGCCCGCGTCGCCGAGCGTCTCGGGGATCGCGGCGGCGGCATTCGCGACGATGGGGAGGCGCGAGCGCATAGCCTCGATCAGCGGGACGCAGAAGCCTTCGTGGTTCGACAGCGTGAGGAGCGCCGTTGCGCCGCGGTAGTAGGCGACGAGCTTCTCGATGCTCACGCTCCCGGCGAACGTGACGTCCTCGGTGAGACCGGCCTCCTCCACCTGGCGCGTGAGGCGGTCGAGGTACGAGGCCGACATGGCGGTCGAGCCCACCAGGTACAGGCGCGCGCCGGGGTCGCTCCGCTTGTAGCGCGCGAAGCCGGCGATGACGTCGTGGATCGCCTTCTGCGGCAGGATCTGCCCCACCACCAGGATCGCGGTGCGCTCGTCGGCGAGCATGCGCGTCACCGCCGGATCCGGCGTGACGTCGAACGCCTCCCAATCGTGGAGGATCGGGACGACCGCGGTCTTCGCGAGGCCCGCGGCCTCGAGCTCCTGGCGGTTGAACTCGCTGTCCGCGAACCCGAACTCGGCCACGCCGGCGAGCTCGCGGAGCTGCTCGCGGCCGAGGTCGCTGTACCGGCGCGCGTGCTCGTTCAGTCCCTCGAAGTACCGGCCGGGCGTGATGTTGTGATAGACGACGGCCTTCCGCTGCGGCAGCCGCGCCACCTCGGAGAGCACGTCGTTACCCATCGAGTGGTGGATGAGGAGCAGCGCGTCCTTCGGCAGCCGCTCCAGGTCGCGCCAGTCGCTCACGAGCGCCCGCACCTCGGGCTTGGCCTCCCACGCGAACAGATCGCTGCGGACGCCCGCGGCCCAGAAGAGCCGCTGCAGCTCGAAGCAGTCGTTGCTCACCGCGTCGCCGTACGCGAGGACCGGATGGAACTGATGCGCGGTGCCCAGGCGCGTCACAGGCCCAGCACCTCGCGCGTCCGCGCCGCGACCGCGTCGGCGTCGAACGCGCGGACACGCGCACGTCCGGCGTCGATGAGCGTCTGTCGCCAGCCGAGGTCGTCGTTCACCAGCGCGCACGCCTCGGCCGCCTCGGCGAGGTCCTTCGTCCGAAGGAGCACCGCCGCGCCGTCCACCGTCTCGCCCACCGCCGCGGCGTCGAGGGCCACGACCGGCGCACCCAGGTACATCGACTCGAGGAGCGGCACACCGAAGCCCTCGTGCTCGGAGAGCGAGATGAACGCCGACGCCGCGCGGTAATACGCGACGAGCTGCGCCAGCGGCACCGGCCCGGTGAAGCGCACGGCGCCGGCGAGTCCCAGAGCGTCCGCGAGCGCCCGAAGTCGCGCGTAGTACTGCGGCTGGTCGTGGTGCGATCCCACCAGGACGAGGAGGGCCTCCGGGTCGATGCAGCGCCGGTAGTACGCGAGCATCCGGATGAGGTCGTCCTGCCGCTTGTTCGGCGAGATCCGGCCGACGAAGAGCAGCCGTGTATGGATGCCGGCGAGCAGCGCGCGCACCTCGCCGTCGGGGGTGAGGTCGTAGCGCGACCAGTCGATGAGGATAGGCACCGCCGCGGTGCGCGCGTACCCCGCGTGCTCGAGGGCACGGCGGTTGAACTCCGACACGCCAATGGCGAGGTCCATGAGCGGCGCGAGGCGGCCCAGCTGGCGAAGACCGAGGCGCGCGTGTGCGGCTGCGTGCGGGTTGATGCCGACGAAGAATTCCGGGGGTGTCACGTTGTGGTACACGAGCACGCGGCGCGCCGGGAGCTTGGCGAGCTCGTCGAACACCGGGTGGCCCATGGAGAAGTGCAGCACCAGGGTGTCGCCGGGCCGGACCGTGCGGAACAGCTCGCGGTACGGGCGTGCGTCGTCGAGGCCCGGCTTCACCTCCACGGCGTAGGCGTGGCTCTCGTACCCCCACCCTCGCAGCCGCGTTCGGAGCGCCATGACGTGGTCGGACATGGCGTCGGCAGGCGTGAGCGTGGGATGGAACTGGTGGACCGCGGTCATGCCCAGGGCTGCTGACCGATCACCGCGTAGTCACGGTCGCCGAAGAGCGTCTGGTTCAGCAGCTTCGCGTTCTCCCGGGCCGCGGGGTCGGCGAGGTCCTCGCGCAGCCTCGTCTCGTTCGCCTCGAACGTGCGGACCTCCACGCGTTTGAAGCCCTCCACCTCGAGATAGAAGCGGAACAGCTCCGGGGGGATCGGCCGAAGGTGGCTCGGGTCCATCCAGAAGGTGTGTCCGCCGACGGAGAGGCTGGACACGTTGGGAGTGATGAACACCACCGGCGCGCCGGGCTGGAGCACGCGGCGGAGCGTGCGCAGCATCGCGACGAGCTCGCCGGGGAGGACGTGCTCGGCGATGTGGCGCGCGAAGACGCCATCGAGGGACGCCGCTGGCAGGCCCTCCAGATGCGACAGCGCATCCGCCTCGAAGGCCTCGAAGCCGCGCTCGCGGCACTGCTGGACCATCCGCGTGTCGAGGTCGATGCCGTAGCCGTCGATCTCGCTGTCGCGCAGCAGCTCGAGGAACGTGCCGCGTCCGCAGCCGAGGTCGAGCACGCGCTTCTTCCCCTTGAAGAGCTCGATGAACGCCTCCGACTGGCGCCGCACCACCGGCTCGTCGCCGCCGAAGCGCGCCTGGAAGTACACCGAGTGCACGTTCGCGCCCACCTCATCGTCGCGCCAGCGCTGCCACTCGCGCTCCAGGCGCGAGAGCCGCTCACCGAAGCGCGGCGCGAGCCGGCCCTCCACGTCGTACGCCGCGGCGAGGAGGCGGTTGATGCGCTCCTGCCGATCGAGGAGCGCCGCGACCCACCAGCGCAGGATGCCGATGAGCGTCCGCCGCGCGAAGGTCACGACGGGTCCGACGAAACGCTTGTGCGACGTGGGGTCGTACGCGGCGTCCTCGGTGAGGACCTCGGCCAGCGCGCCGACCGGGTCCTTCATGTCCTCGCTCAGCAGGCGCGCGCCGCCGGGCAGCTCCACGCGCAGCAGCGCATCGACGTCCTTCCCGTAGATGCCGCGCTCGCGCTTGCGCCGGACCCGGTCCCGGACCTCGACCATCAGCGCGTCGAGATCGATCTGTCCTTCGTTCATGAATGCTCCCAACGGTGATCGATCCGCACCGCGCCGATCTCGCCCGGGGCGCCGGTGACGCGGAACGTGTAGCGCTTCGAATGGTAGTCGTACGGATGGAGCTCGGGCGATGTCACCGCGACGTCGAGCTCGTACTGGCCGGGCAGGAGCGCGAGGCGGTCGGTGTGGAACGACACGTGACCGTCGCGCATCGCGTGGATGGGCATGCCCTCGTTCTTGGTGTTCGTGCCATACAGCGACATGCCGTCGTCGCGGTAGATGGTGATGCCGAAGACCGCGTCGCGCTCCTGGTCCGCTCGGTACGCGAGGCGCACCTCGAACGGCTCGCCCGAGCGCGCGATGTGCGTGGCCTCACCACCGGCGTGGAAGGTGACGGACTCGATGCGGATCTCGCCACTGCCCCAGCGATCGCCCTTCGGCGCCGCACCGGCGAGCGCGTGCTCCTCCTGAGCCTCCACGAGCTCGTGGTACGCATCGAGGACGCGCTGGATCTCGCCGTCGGCGCGGACGACGCCGTGGTCGAGCAGCAGACCCCGCCGGCAGAGCCGCTGGACCGCGGCGAGATCGTGCGAGACGAAGCAGATGGTCTTCTTCCGTGCACGGAACTCATTGAGCTTCGCGTAGCACTTCCGCTGGAAGTACTCGTCGCCGACGGCGAGGATCTCGTCGATGAGGAGCACGTCGGGGTCGACGTGGGCGGCGACCGCGAACGCGAGCCGCATGTACATGCCGGACGAGTACGTCTTCACCGCACCGTCGAAGAACTCGCCGAGCTCGGCGAAGGCGATGATCTCCGGAAGGACGCGCTCGGTCTCCCGGCGCGAGAGACCGAGCAGCGACGCGTTCAGGTACACGTTCTCGCGGCCCGTGAAGTCGGGATGGAAGCCCGCGCCGAGCTCGAGCAGGGCCGACACGCGTCCCTCTACCGCGATGGTGCCGCTGGTGGGCGTGGACGTCCCGGCCATGAGCTTGAGCAGCGTCGACTTGCCCGAGCCGTTCGCGCCGATGACGCCGAACGTCTCGCCCGCCTCGACCGAGAAGGAGACGTCGTGCAGCGCGTCCACCGTGCGTGCCGGCGCGTACTGGCGGAGCAGCGTCTCCTTGAGCGTGCGCTGACGCTCGCGGCGGATCTTGTAGGTCTTGGAGACGTGCTCCGCGCGGATGGCCAGGGTCACCGGCGCAGTCTGCCAGACACCCGCAGCCTCACCGGACACGGCGCGCGACGGCCGCGACGGCGAGGCCGAGCAGCACGCCGCCGATCGTGTCGGAGAGCCAGTGCTCGGCGAGATACACCCGTGTCGCGACCATCAGCAGGACACCGGCGACGACCGCCCAGCGCGGCAGGCCGCGCGCGATCGCCAGGAGGAACGTCGTGCGCGCGACGTGGCCGCTGGGGTACGAGAAGGCGAACGGCACGTGGAACGCGGGCAGGAGCTCGAGGGTGCGCGAGCGCTCGGGCGGCAGCGGCGCCTGGACGACGACCGTCTTCAGGACCGCCTCGACGACCACGGTGACGGCGATGAGGAGCGGCCCGATCGCATCGCGCGGCTCGCGGCGGTAGCGCGCCGCGGCGAGACCGAGCGCGAGCCCGGCGGTGACCTCGGCCTGGCCGAACAGACCGACGACCGATGCGGCGAGGTCGAGCCACGGCGCGGCGAACATCTGCGCCGCGTGGAGCGCGGCGCGGTCGAGCGGCACGAGCGCGCCGACGGCGACGAGCGCCGTCGTGACCCCGAGCGCGACCCAGGCACGCGCGCCGCGCGCTATAACGCCTCCTCGAACTGCCCCTTGCTGCGCCGGAAGTAGGCGAAGCCGAGCACGAAGATCGCGAGCGCCACGAGCGCCGAATAGCCGAGGCGATCCCACTCCGGCGGGAGCCCGTCCAGCAGCGCGCGCTGATACGAGACGACCACGGCGGCCATCGGATTCAGATAGAGGAGCTCGCGCTCGGTGGGCCGGTCCGCGACGATGGCGACGGGGAACAGCACCGGCGTCAGGAAATACCAGGCCATGAGCAGCACGCCGAGGATGTGCTGCACGTCGCGGAAGAACACGTTGGCCGCGGCGAGCAGGTACGCGAAGCCCAGATTCATGACGATCTGGAGCGCGACGAGCAGCGGGATCACCAGGAGGCCCTCCGGATGCCGCGGGCCGAAGATGGCGAGCACGGCGAAGAGCACCACGAGCGACAGCAGGAAGTTCGCGAGGCTCGAGAGCACGCTCGCCGCCGGCAGCAGCTGCAGCGGCATACGCACTTTCTTCACGATCGCACCGTTGGCGAGGATCGCGGAGGCGCCCGCGCCGAGCGAGTTCGCGAAGAACGTCCACGGCAGCAGACCGACGAACAGGAAGACGGCGTAGTTCTGCTCGCCCGTTCCGGTCGTGGGCCGCTGGCCCAGGATCACCCCGAAGAGCAGGTAGAACACCGCGAGCTGCAGCAGCGGGATGGCGAAGTTCCAGCCGAAGCCCAGGGCCGAGCCCTTGTACCGCGACCGCAGCTCGCGCCAGGCGAAGTCCTGCAGCAGCTGACGGTGGGTGAGGAGCGCGCGCATGTCGGCGATCACGCGAAAGGCGAGTTTAGGCTGTGCGCACGGTGACGAGCCCACGCCACAGCGACGATCCGAAGCCGCGACCCTTCGTCGCCGCCGACATCCGGGGCTGGGAGTGGCCGGGACCGTCGCCGGGCGCGCTGCTGCTGCACGGCATCGGGAACTACGGGCGCTACTGGGACCTGTTCGCGGAGGCGGTGGACGGCGCGCTCCGCCTGGTCGCACCCGACGCGCGCGGGCACGGCGACAGCCCCAAACCCGCGACCGGCTACGCACCCGACGACTTCGTGCGCGACGCGACCGCGGTCATGGATGCGACCGCGCTCGAGCGGCCGCTGGTGGTCGGTCACTCGATGGGTGGCTTCCACGCCGCCGCGCTCACGCTCGCGCGTCCGGAGCGCGTGCGCGGACTGGTGCTCGTGGACGTGGGGCC
>DASSPF010000039.1:0-6081 GCA_035699805.1 Candidatus Limnocylindria bacterium
CGCACCGCGCTCGGTCGCGTACGTGAGCGCGGTCTCGTAGCGGTGATGGCCGTCGGCGATGTAGATGCGCAGGCTGCGCAGCGCCGCGACGAAGCTGCGGATGGCGTCCGGCTCCATGACCGCACCCAGGCGGTGCGCATCGTCGCCCGTGCGCGCGGCGGCGACCGGCGTGGCCGCGCGCGCGAGCGCATTCACGGCGCGGCCGGCGTCCACCAGGGCGAACACCGGGCTGGTGTTGGCGCGCGTCGCCCGCAGGAGCTCGAGACGGTCCGCCTTGGCCTTGGGGAAGGTGCGCTCGTGCGGGAGGACGACGTTCTCCTCCGGCGCGTGGAGACGAAGCGCCGCGAAGATCCCGCGCCGCGTCAGGCGCGTCCCGCCGAGGGTGAACTCGTGCTCGTGGACGTACAGCGATGGTGTCGCATCGGCGCGCAGCGCACCGCTCGCGCGCCAGAGTGCGAGCAGGTCGGCCGCGGCGCGGTAGCCGGCGTCGTCGTCGGGCAGCTCAACGGCGACGAACGCGTGCGGGCTCCGTCGCAGCAGCCGCGCGCGCTCCTCGGGCGTGATGACGTCGTACGGCGGGCAGATGAGGTCGGAGAGCGATCCGGCGACGGACTCGTCATAGCGGAGTGCGCGGAACGCCCGGACGTCGGCCACAACGCGATTCTGCGTTATGTTCCGGACGTGCCGCTGCCGCTCGAGACGCGCCGTCTGGTGATCCGATCGTTCTCGCCCCTCGACGCCGAGGCGCTCCACGAGCGCGTGTTCGGCGATCCCGAGGCGATGCGGTTCATCCCTCGCGGCGCCTCGCCCTCGGTGGACCGGACGCGTGCCGCGGTCGAGCGCTTCATGCGCCACGAGCGCGAGCATGGATTCGGCCTCTGGGCGGTCGAGCTCAAGGAGACCGGCATGCTGATCGGTGACTGCGGCCTCGTCCACGTGGAGGGCACCGGGCCCGAAATCGAGGTGGCGTATCACTTCGGTCGGCCGTGGTGGGGCCAGGGCATCGCCACCGAGGCGGCCGCGGCGTGCCTGGCCTACGGCTTCAGCGAGCTGCGGCTCGAGGAGATCATCGCCATCTGCTTCCCCGAGCATGCGGCGTCGCGGCGGGTGATGGAGAAGATCGAGATGCGCTTCAGCGGCATGGCGCGCTACTACGATCTCGATCTCGTGAAGTACGTGAAGCGCCGGTGAGCGACGAGGCCGCGTTCGATCAGCGCGTGCGCGTCGCCATCGCGACGGCCATCCGTGCGCGTGGCGGGGTGCCGCGGCTCGCGGAGGTGGCGGCCGACCTCGGGTCCGACCTGTCCGCTGTGAGCGCGTCGTTCGACCGCATGATCGCCGCGCACGTGTTCATCCCGGAGCGCGACTCGCGCGAGATCTATGCGTACGACCCCTTCTGCGTCGGACCGACCGACTTCCGGGTGCGGAGCGACGGCCGCGAGTGGTGGGCGATCTGCGGCTGGGACGCGCTCGGGATCCCGGCGGCGCTCGGCGCTGCGGGGACCGTCGATGCGGCATGCGCCGACTGCGGCCATGCGATCTCGATCGCCGTCGACCGGGACGGCTCCGCCACCGCCAACGTGACCGCGGTGCTGAACGTGGGCGTCCCCGCGGCCGAGTTCTGGAAGGACATCTACTTCACCTGAGGGACCATGCGTCTCTTCCGGTCGGAAGAGCATGCGCGGCGCTGGTCGAAGGAGCGTGGCCTCGCCTCGGACGTGCTGACCCTCGATCAGGCCGCTCGTCTCGCGCACGCGTGGTATCAGAGCAAGCTGGCAGCCGACTGGCGACGGCACACCGCCGATGAGGCGCAGGCGCTCTTCGCATCGCTCGGCCTTGATCCCGATTTCTGGCGACTTCGCTAGCGCTCCCCTGTAGACTCGCGCGAACCTTCTGACGTCGAGGTGGGGGATGAGGTCGGGCGCGGTCTCGTGGCTCGCGCAACGCTCGCGGATGGTCGTGGTGGGTGTCGTGGCGTTCAGCATCGGCAGCGCCGCGATCGCCGTCGGGCTCGGTGGGATCCCCGGGAGCGGGGGCCGCATCTTCGCCTGCTACAACGCCACCAACGGCGAGCTGCGCGTCGTGTCGGAGGGCAGCGCCTGCCGCCGCAGCGAGATCAGCATCTATTGGAACCAGACCGGTCCGGAGGGCGCGCCCGGCCCAAGCGGTGTGCCCGGTGCCAGCGGCGCACCTGGGGCGAGTGGTGTGCCCGGTGCCAGCGGCGTACCTGGCGCGAGCGGCGTGCCTGGCCCAAGTGGCGTGCCCGGTCCGAGTGGCGTACCGGGCCTCTTCTCGTTCGGTCAGCTCCAGGGCATGGCCTGCGAGCGCAACGGCCTGAGCGGGACGATCAACGTCTCGTACGACGCCGGCGGCAACGCGATCCTCAACTGCGCGACGGGCGCGGCGTCGCCGCCCGCGAGCACCCCGACGCCCACGCCCACTGCAACGCCGCCCGCGGTCGATGAGTCGACAACGACCTTCGTATCAACGACCGGCGTCGACGATGCCGACTGCGGGACGCGCACCGATCCCTGCGCCACGATCCAGACCGGCATCGTGCGTGCCGCGACCTCGCTGAAGACGCTCGTGGCCATCGCCGCCGGGAGCTTCACAGAGGCGGTCCACCTGGTGAATGGGGTCAGTCTGAGCGGCGGGTACAACGCGGACTTCAGCGGCGCGGGCGGCGAGACCGTGCTCACCGGCGCACGTGACACCGGCGCGGGCGGTGATGGCGAATGGCTCGCGATCTCCGCGAAGGACATCTTCGTTCCGGTGACGGTCGCCAGCATGCGGATCGTCGGCCCTAATGCCGGAGGTCCCGGCCAGAGTTCCTACGCGGTCTTCGCGCGCGCGGCGCTCCTGACGATCCGCGATGCGGTCATCGTCGGCGGTCGCGGGGCCGCCGGGGCGAACGGAGCGAACGGGCTGGACGCGTTGAGCGTCTCGCTGGCCCCTGCTGGGGGTGCCGGCGGGAACGGCGACGAATTCACCGCGGCGTGCAATAGCTCATCTCGTGGCGCCGGCGGGTTCGCTGCGACCAACACCAGCCTGGAGTCTCCGTCGACGCGCAACATGAGCGCAGGTTCGGGCGGCGCAGGTGGGACGATGGACACCGACTGTTCGCCATTTTCGTTTGACCTCGCAGCGCGCGACGGTCTACCCGGTCAGGCTGCGACATACAGCGAGGGACCGTTCGGGCGCGGCGGTGCTGCTGGTCTGGCGAGCGTCTGTGGTGCGGGAGCCGCGGGCACGCCCGGCCTCGTGGCGAACGGCTCGCGCGGTCTGGGTGGCGCCGGCGGATCGATCACCGGACTCGGCTACTGGTACGGCGCCGCCGGTGCACCGGGCGCCACGGGCGAGAACGGCGGTGGCGGTGGCGGTGGCGGCGGCGCGGGCGGCTGCGATGATGGCACCGACTCCTACGGCGCCGGTGGTGGTAGCGGTGGTGCCGGCGGCATGGCCGCGCGTGGTGGTGGCGGCGGCGGGCAGGGCGGCGGCGGCTCGTTCGGGATCTTCGCGGTGGAGTCGTCGAGCGTGTCGGTCGTGAACACCGCGATCACCGTTGGCGAGGGTGGTACCGGTGGCGCGGGCGGCGCAGGCGGGCGCGGCCAGCCCGGCGGCCAGGGTGGCGCAGGTGGCTTCACGCCCGGCGGCGGCCCGGGTGGTGCCGGCGGCAAGGGCGGTCACGGAGGTCACGGCGGTGGCGGCGGTGGCGGCGCGGGTGGCCGCGCGGCGGGTGTCGCGTACACGCCGGGCTCGTCCGTGACGCTGACCGCCACGACCTTCAGCGGCGGCAGTGGTGGCCCAGGTGGCAGCGGCGGCGTGAGCGCGCCGACGGTCCATGGGACGAGCGACGATGACGGGTTCGACGGCGGAGCTGGCATCGGTGGCTCCCTGATGGACCAGCTGATCTGCGCCTCTTCGAGCAGCTGCTGAGCTAGGCGAGGTCGGGCGACCCGAACGGCGGAAACGTGGCTTCGCACCACGCCGCCGCAGGGAGCAGACGATCGTCCTCGCCCGGCGTACCCACCAGCTGGAGCCCGAGCGGCAGCCCGTGCGGCCCGAGGCCGGTGGGGATCGTGATCGCCGGCGCGCCCGCGAGCGACCAGCGCGAGCAGAAGCGCGGGTCGCCGGTCGTGTCCGCGGGCGGCGCCTCGCCGGTGGTCGGCGGCGTGAGGATCGCGTCGTACGGAGCGGCCCAGGCGCTGAGCTCGTGGATGAAGAGCGCGCGGTCGCGCATGGCCGCCGCGTACTCGCTCTCGGAGATGCGCGAGCCGATGGCGAGCTGCTCGCGCGCGAACGCGCTCACCGCTTCCGGCCGGGTCTCCACCGCCGGCCGGACGGCACGTGCCGCCTCGTAGAGCATCACCGTCCGCAGGATCCGCTGGGCCTCATCGAGGATCGCGGGCGGCTTGGGCCATGCCACCGGACCGCCCGCCGCGGCGAGCGCGTCGAGGTCGGCCTGGAACCGCTCGCGCATCGCGTCACTGGCGTGCTCCCACTCGGAAGTGCGGATCGCCGCAAGACGCGGTACCCGCACGTCGAGAGCGCGCGGCGCGCGCTCCGCGTCGCCGGCAAGGATCGCGGCGAAGAGCCCGGCCGATCGCACGGTGCGCGCGAAGACGCCGGCGTGGTCGAGCGTGCGCGAGAACTCGAAGACACCCTCGAGGCTGATGCGGCCGACAGTCGGCTTGAATCCGACGACGCCGCAGAACGCCGCGGGTCGGATGGTCGAGCCGTTGGTCTGCGATCCGATCGCGGCCGGCACGACGCCCGCGGCGACCGCGGCCGCGGATCCCATCGATGAGCCGCCGGGGGTGCGCGAGAGGTCCCAGGGATTGCGCGTCGGTCCGGGGGTGAGGTAGGCGAGCTCGGCGGTGACGGTCTTCCCCAGCACGATCGCCCCGGCGCGCTCGGCGGCGCGTACCGCAGCCGCGCTCCGTTCGGGGACGCGGCCCCGATAGAGCGCGCTCCCGTTCTCCGTCGGGATCGCTGCGGTGTCGAAGATGTCCTTCACGCCGATCGGGATGCCCTCGAGCGGCCCGGCGGCGGGACCGCTGCGCCGTCGCTCGTCGGACTCGCGCGCCAGCCGGCGCGCGCGCTCCGCGTCGAGCCAGGCGAAGGCGTGAAGGCGGGCTTCGGTGGCCGCGTACCGCTCGAGGGCCCGCTCGACGAGGTCTCGGCTCAGGAGCTCGCCGCGCGCGAGCGCGTCCGCGAGCGTGACGAGGTCCCCTTCGCTGGCGCGCATGTCGCACGCATAGTGACGCGTGGGACCCAGCCGCGGGGGAGCCCCGGGAGCACGCCGCGGACCTTCCGGTATCCGGCACGGCGGAACATCGCCTCGGTCCCGAAGAACGCGGACTCGTCGGAGACGCGTGGTGCGTCATCGGCGCGCGGGTAGCCCTCCACCGCCGGGGCGCCCTGCGACCGCGCGTACTCGACCGCCGCCCGCAGCAGCTCGGTGCTCACGCCGCGGCCTCGGTGCGCGCGGTGGACGTAGAAGCAGGGGATCGCCCATACCGCCAGATCGTCCACCGGCGGTGACGTCCTGGACCGGTCCACCCGTGCGTACCCCGCGCGCGGCCCCACCGACACGAAGCCCACCGGCTCGCCGGCGCGGTAGGCGAGCAGGCCCACCGGCTTGCCGCTGCGGATGAGCGTCGCCATGTCGCGGCGGTTGCCGTCGCTCCACGACACGCCCTTCGCCTTCCAGTACGCGTGGCGCTTCTTCGCGACGTCGCCGAGGCGGCGCGGCCAGATGTCCCAGCAGCTGCCGGTGATGCTGTTGGTGCGCATGAGCGTCTCGAAGTCCGCCCGTCGCTCCTTGGTGATCGGGTGGATCAGGATGCGGTCGCGAGCGCTCCCGGCCACGTCTTCCTCCGTGTCAGGCGTCTGATCCGCGCCTCGGCCTGCTCGCGCCAGCGCGGCGATCCCAGACCAAGCTCGAGGAGCGTCTCGAGCATACGCACGACGCGGACGACCTCGCCCTTCCGCTCCAGCGCGCGTGCGTAGGGGAGCGCCACGCGGACGCGCAGCTCGCGGTCTCCGTCGAAGTACGCGCTCTCGTAGCACGCGAATGCC
>DASSPF010000040.1:0-50132 GCA_035699805.1 Candidatus Limnocylindria bacterium
AGAGAGCGAGGAGCGCCGTACCATTCGGCGCCGATGGCCGAGCCACGCCTCGCCGAGCACTTCCGGCGGTATCCGCTCTTCGCGCGCCTTCCCGAGGACGAGCTCGTCCAGCTGGCGGAGCGCTCGCGCGCACGCGCGTTCAAGCGCGGCGACACGATCTTCCGCAAGGACGACCCTGGGACGCATCTGTATCTCGTGCTCGACGGTGCGGTGAAGATCGCGCTGCCCGGCGAGTTCGGTCAGGAGGCGCTCGTCTCGATCATGCGCGCCGGCGATTTCTTCGGAGAGCTCGCGCTGTTCGACGGCAGCCCCCGCTCGGCATCGGCCACCGCGCTCGAGGACACGCGGGCCGCGCTGCTGGCGCGCGACGACTTCCTGGCCTTTCTGGAGACCCACCCGGCGGCCGTGCGTGTCGTCCTGGACGCGCTGGCCAAGACCATCCGGCGCCTCTCCGACCGGGTCGAAGATCTCATCTTCCTGGACGTCCCCAGCCGTGTGGCCAAATATCTGCTCGACCTGGCGCAGGTGGATGGCGATCAGAAGCTGGAGCTCACGCTGACCCAGGACGAGCTCGCCGCGTTCATCGGCGCCTCGCGCGTCTCGGTGAACCGCGTCCTCGGCGATCTCGAGCGGCGCGAGATCATCGCGATCCGCCGCCGCCACATCGTCATCGCCGACCGGGACCGGCTGGCCAAGGAGATCCGCCCATGACCATCCGGCGGCCGGCGAAGCGTCCGCTCGTGCTCGTCGTCGAGGACGACGCTGCCCTGGGCGACGTCGTCGTGACCGCCCTGAAGGACGAGGGTCTCGACGCGAGGCTGGCGCGCGACGGGGACGAGGCGATGCGCCTGGTCGACACTATCGAGCCGTCGGCGATCATCCTCGATCTGATGATGCCCAAGCGCGACGGCTTCTCGGTCCTCCGCGAGCTGCGCGCGGACGGCCGGATCGCGCGGCTGCCCGTGATCGTGGTCACCGCGATCTTCGGCCTCTCCGAGCGGATGTACGCCACCGAGCTCGGGGCCGCCGACTACGTCACCAAGCCGTTCGAGCTCGACGACCTGGTGACGCGCGTCCGCGCGCTCGTCTCGCCGCAGGCGGCCTGAGCCGGGGGGCTAGGCCGCGACCTCGCTGGTGCAGAACGGGCAGCGTGTCGCCGGCACGGGGATCGCCGAGGTGCAGCGCGGGCAGGCCTTCGTCGGGGCGGGAGCCGGCTCCTTGGCGAACGTGCGGGCGATGAGGAACACCACGAACGCCACGATCACGAAGGTGATGACGGTGTTGATGAACACGCCGTAGTTGATCGTGGGTGCGCCCGCCTCTTTGGCCGCCGCGAGCGACGGGTAGCCCTTCCCGGAGAGGTCGATGAAGAGGTTCTGCATGTCGACCCCGCCGAGGGCCAGGCCGACCGGCGGCATGATGATGTCCTGGACCAGCGAGGTGACCACGGCCGCGAGGGCGACACCGACGATGAACGCGAGCGCCAGCGCGAGCACGTTCGCCTTGAGCAGGAACGCCTTGAACTCAGCCCACATGTGTTGAGATCCCTCCTGTCGCGTTGGCCAGCCCACGGGCAGGCGACGTGCCAAGCCGCCGCCCGGGCGCGTGCTGCCGCGAAGTCTTGACGCTGGCCTAGGCCTCCGGTAGGCTCATTAGCACTCTCGACCGGAGAGTGCTAATGGCTGAGAACGTCACTCAAAGACACCTTCCCGAGCTCGCTGAACGCCAGCGGGAGCTGCTGCGCGCGGTGATCCGCGAGTTCATCGCGACGGCCGAGCCGGTCGCGTCGGCGGCCCTGGTGCGGCGCTACGGCCTGGGCGTGTCGTCGGCCACCGTCCGGAACGAGCTTGCGGCCCTGGAGGACCTCGGCCTCCTGACGCACCCGCACACCTCCGCCGGCCGGGTGCCGACCGACCTCGGATACCGCTACTTCATCGAGAGCCTCATGCCGCGACCGGCGCTTCGGCCCGAGGAGCAGGTGACCGTGAGCCACCAGTTCCAGCAGGCCCTTCCGAACACCTCCGAGTGGCTGCGTCTGGCCGCCTCGACCCTGGCGCGCCTCACCACCGAGGCCGCCATCGTCACGCAGCCGGCGGCGCGCCGGACCGCGCTGCGACACATCGAGGCCGTCCCGATCAGCGAGCGGCGCGTGCTGCTCGTCGCGGTGCTCGACGGTGGCGCGGTGCTGCAGCAGCTGGTCGAGCTGCGCGATCCGGTGACGACCGAGCACCTGCGCCGGCTCTCGGCGCGTCTCTCCTCGCTGCTCGCCGATGCCGACGCGCTCGCCGCGCGAGGGGCGGCCGTGAAGGAGATCGGATCCGATCAGCAGATCGTCACCGCGCTCGCCCGGATGCTCGAGGAGCACGACGCCGGACGCGGGCGCGACGTGTACTACGACGGCATCCAGAACATCCTCGCGCAGCCCGAGTTCGCGGCGACCGACAGCATCCGCGACATGCTGAGCCTGCTCGAGGACCGGACCCGGCTCAGTGAGATCCTCCCCGCGCAGCTCGGTGCGGGCGAGGTGCACGTCGCGATCGGCAGCGAGCACCGGCTCGAGCCGCTTCGCGGCTTCAGTCTGGTGCTCGGCCGCTACGGTGCGAGCGGCGACATCGTCGGCTACGTCGGTGTCGTGGGGCCCACCCGGATGGACTACGCGCGGTCCATCGGCGCGGTGCGCTATGTGGGCTCGCTCATGAGCGCGGTCGTCCGCGCCATGGAGGGCGGGCGCCCTGGCGACGCCGGGAGGTCGGACACGTGATGGACGAGAAGGCGCGGAAGGCCGAGGAGCTGCTCCAGGAGCGGCTCAAGTCAAGGGGACCGAATGGCAGCGGCGCAGGGAGTGATCACGCGCCGTCCGGCGAGGCCATGGCCGGCGCCGCGCAGGCCGCCGCGTCGGCGCCCGGGGGTTCGACCGATCCGCGCGTCGAGGAGCTGACGAACGACCTCAAGCGCATGACCGCCGACTTCGCGAACTATCGCAAGCGCAACGAGGCAGAGCGCGCCGAGTTCGCGAAGTTCGCGAAGGCCGACCTCATCGCCCGGCTGCTCGACGTGCTCGACGGCTACGATCGCGCGCTCGCGACGGTGCCGGACGAGCTTCGGTCGCAGCCGTGGGTCGAGGGCATGTGGCTCGTCGAGCGCAAGCTGCGCCAGATCCTCGAGTCCGAAGGGCTCGAGCCGATCGACTCGATGGGCAAGCCGTTCGATCCGTACCAGCATGAAGCGGTCGCGCACATCGAGTCCAGCGAACCCGAGGGAACGGTCATCGATGAACACCAGAAGGCGTATCGCCTGTACGACCGGGTCATCCGCCCGGCGCTCGTGACGGTCGCCAAGAAGAAGGAGTCATAGACATGCCACGTGTGATCGGTATCGATCTGGGCACCACCAACTCGGCCATGGCCGTCATGGAGGGCGGCGAGCCGACGATCATCCCGAACGCCGAGGGCGGGCGGATCACGCCCTCCGTCGTCGCGTTCACCAAGAGCGGCGAGCGCCTGGTGGGGCAGGTCGCCAAGCGGCAGGCCATCACCAACCCCGAGAACACCATCTACTCGATCAAGCGATTCATGGGACGGCGCCACAGCGACCCCGAGGTCCAGCGCTCCATGAAGCAGGTGCCCTACAAGGTCGCGCAGGCCGGGAACGGCGGTGTCGAGATCGCGCTCGGCGATGGGCGCAAGCTCACGCCGCCGGAGGTCTCCGCGATGATCCTGTCCAAGCTGAAGACCGACGCCGAGGCGTACCTCGGTGACAAGGTGACGCAGGCGGTCATCACCGTGCCCGCGTACTTCGATGACAGCCAGCGGCAGGCGACCAAGGACGCCGGCCAGATCGCGGGCCTCGAGGTGCTCCGCATCATCAACGAGCCGACCGCGGCCTCGCTGGCCTACGGTCTCGACAAGAAGAAGGACGAGATCATCGCCGTCTACGACCTCGGCGGCGGCACCTTCGACATCTCCGTCCTCCAGCTGGGCGAGGGCGTCTTCGAGGTCAAGGCCACCAACGGTGACACGCACCTCGGCGGCGACGACTTCGACGTCCGGGTCATGGATTGGCTCATCGACGAGTTCAAGAAGGATCAGGGGATCGATCTGCGAGGCGACCGCCAGGCGCTCCAGCGGCTCAAGGAGGCCGCGGAGAAGGCGAAGATCGAGCTCTCGAGCACCATGCAGACGGAGGTGAACCTCCCGTTCATCACCGCGGACCAGTCCGGTCCGAAGCACCTCGTCATCACGCTCACGCGCAGCAAGCTCGAGCAGCTCATCGGCGACCTCGTGCAGAAGACCGTGGAGCCGGTGAAGCGGTGCCTGGCCGATGCCGGCGTCGACGCGAGCAAGGTCGACGAGGTCGTCCTCGTCGGCGGGATGACGCGCATGCCGATCGTCGTCGAGACCGTGAAGAAGCTCTTCGGCAAGGAGCCGAACAAGAGCGTGAACCCGGACGAGGTCGTGGCCGTGGGCGCCGCGATCCAGGCCGGTGTGCTCAAGGGCGAGGTGAAGGACATCCTCCTCCTCGACGTGACGCCGCTCTCGCTCGGCATCGAGACGCTCGGTGGCGTCGCCACCAAGCTCATCGAGCGCAACAGCACCATCCCGACATCGAAGTCGCAGGTCTTCACGACCGCGAGCGACTCGCAGCAGCAGGTCGAGATCCACGTCGTCCAGGGCGAGCGCGAGCTCGCCGGCGACAACAAGAGCCTGGCGCGGTTCATCCTCGATGGCATCCCCCCGGCCCCGCGCGGCATCCCGCAGATCGAGGTGACCTTCGACATCGACGCGAACGGCATCCTCAACGTGAAGGCGAAGGACAAGGCCACCGGCAAGGAGCAGCACGTCACCATCACCGCGTCGAGCGGCCTTTCGAAGGACGAGGTCGACAAGCTCGTCAAGGAAGCCGAGGCGCACGCCGAGGAGGACCGCCGCAACGTCGAGCGGATCCAGACGCGCAACGAGGCGGACACGTTCGCCTACCAGATCGAGAAGTCGCTCCGCGATCTCGGCGAGAAGGTCCCCGCCGATACGAGGACCGATGTCGAGGCCAAGATCGCCGCGCTGCGCGAGACCCTCGCGGGCGACGACACGCAGCGCATCAAGACCGCCATGGACGACCTCCGCGCGAGCGCGCAGCGCATCGGCGAGCTCATGTACCAGCAGGAGCAGGCGAACGCGCAGGCGAACGCGGGTGAGTCGCCGAACGGGGAGACCGGTGAGACCGCTGGCGCGACCGCCGGGAAGAGCGACGACACCATCGAGGGAGAGTTCAAGGAGCAGAGCTAGACCGGGAGTACGCTGGGGAAGCGGCTGGCGTCTCTGCCGCTCGAAGGGGTCCGCCGTGACCCCAGCCAAGCTCAACGGTCGTGCCCGCGTCCTGGTCGTCGCCGACCGGCCGCTCTCCGAGATGGTGCGGTCCACCCTGAACCACGGCCTCTACGAGGTCGTGATCGCCTCGCGCCGGTCGGAGGCGGGCGCTCGCGTTCGCGAGTGGCGGCCGCACCTGGTGATCGTCGACGTCGACCTCGGTGACGGGGACGCGAGCTCGCTCATCGGCACGCTGATGGGCGGTCATCGCACGCCGACGATCGTCATCACCGCACGCGGTGACCTCCAGACGAAGCTGGCCGCCTTCGAGAACGGCGCCGACGACTTCATCGTCGCTCCGGTGAGTCCCGAGGAGCTCGTCGCCCGCGCCCTCGCCCTCATGCGCCGCACGTACGGCGATGGGATCCCGCTCGTCGCGGTCCTCCGCAGCGGGTCGCTCGAGATCGACCTGCTGGGTCGCACGGTGCGCGCCGGCGGCTCGCCGGTGAACCTCACGGCGATCGAGCGCGCCCTGCTGCACCTCCTGGCGTCGAGCCCAGGCATCACCCTCGCACGCGAGGCCATCCTGGATGCGATCTGGGGTGCCGACCACGTGGCCGGGAGCAATCTCGTGGACCGGCACGTGCGCAATCTGCGGGTGAAGCTGCAGGACGACTGGCGCGAGCCGCGCTTCATCGAGACCGTTCCGGGAGAGGGCTACCGCTTCCTGGCGCTCGTCGAGGACGCACACCGGGGTCGGGGAGGCCTGGCGCGACCGCGCTGATGAGGCGACTTCATGACAACGCCACACCCCGCGCCCTACACAGGCGGTCACGTGACCCCCGGGTCCACTCCCAGGTCCATGCGTCATGACGGCCCGCTTCGGTCGCGTGTGCTGCTCGTCATGGGCCGCGCGCTCGCCAACCTCGTCGCGGCGACCCTGCGCCAGGGCCCGTACGAGACGCGCGGTGCCACCGAGCCCGCCGCATGGCGCGCCCTGATCCGCGACTGGGATCCCCAGCTCGCGCTCGTCGACATCGATCATCACGATGCGTTCCTCGACGCCGACATCGGCCGACCGCAGGGCCGCATCCCGGTCCTCGCCTTCACCCGCCGCCGCGACACGTCCGTCAGGCTGAGCGCGTTCGAGCGCGGCGCCGACGACATCGTCGAGGTGCCCTTCACGCTCGACGAGATCATCGCCCGGCCGTTCGCGCTGATGCGGCGCGTGCACGGCGTCACCGCGCCGCTCGTGCCACGCCTGACCATCGGCGGCGAGATCGAGATCGACCTCCGGGCGCGGACGGTGACGCTCGACGGGGGCCGCGCACTCGAGCTCACCCCGATCCAGCAGACGCTCCTGTACCTCCTCGCCGCGAGCGCCGGCGAGGTGCTCACACGAGAGACGCTGCTAGCGACGATCTGGGGGAGTGCCGTACAGATCGAGAGCAATGTCGTCGATCGGCATATCCGCGAGCTGCGTGTGAAGCTCGGCGACGACTGGCGCACCCCCCGCTACATCGAGACCGTCTCCGGCCACGGATACCGCTTCCGCGTCCGCGAGAGCGGCATGGAGGACGCGGCGGCGCAGTAGCGCGCCGGGACCGCTCAGCGTACGGTGACGGTCCCGACCATTCCGTAGCGCTCGTGGCCCGGGAAGTGGCAGATGAACACGTGCGTCCCCGGCGGCAGGACGAGCGTGGTGCTGCGCGACGCGAGGGCCGGGAGCGACACCTCGTCGGGTCGATCGGCGTGCGCCGCCTCCCCGCCCGTCCGATGGCGCGCATGGAACGCCGCGTCGCCGATGAGCCACTCATGGTCGATGGGGTCGTCGTTCCGCAGCACGAACGTCACGGGGACGCCGGCGGGGACCGTGATCGCCTCCGGTGAGAACCGCGAGTGATGGATGCGGATGTCGACGCGCCGCGGTCCGGCCGCCTCGGCGGTCGCGCAGGCGCCGCCCGCGAGGACGAGCAGCGCGAGCGCGACGGCCAGGAACGGACGACTCACGCCGACACCGCGGCCGGTGTGCGCAGGAGGAGCGCGCCGCCGATGGCGACGAGCGCCAGACCGGCGAGCGCGAAGCCGACCATCTCCGGGACCTGCGAGCGCAGCGGCACCGCGGGAGCCTCGAGACCGGCGGCCACCGGCGACGGGGCCGCGGCGGTGGTGCTGACCGCGAGGTCGTAGCCGAGCTGCGCCGCCGACGCATCGATGACGACCTTGGTGAGCCACGCCGACGCGGGCACCCAGTCCATGCCCTTGTCCGCGCGCAGATCGTCCAGGAGCGACGCGGTCGCGGCCGCGCTGTGGTCGATGCGGATGCCGTTCACGCCGACCGGTGCCGGAAGCATCGCCGGATGCTGGTCGGTGAGCAGATACACGTCGGCCTCGACCCGATCGCTGGGCGTCTTGCCCAGTGCCAGGATGCGCAGCGGCACCCAGGGGGATGGCGTGGGGATGACCAGGTGCACGGGCGTGCCGTCACCGATGTTCTGGCCGCGCGCCTTCGCCGCGTCGGCGTCGAACACCGCGGCCATGAAGATGGGGCTGCGCGCGGCGTAGAAGTCGAGCACCTCGGGGGCATCGGGCGGGAGACGGAAGCCGTGCTCCGTCGCCCACTTGCCCACGGCGGCGCCGCCGCCCTGGAGGATGGTCACGTCGAGCGCGTCGATGCGCACCTGCTTCAGCACGACCGCGTCGGCCGCGGCGGGAACGGCGCCCGAGCGGAGGCCGAAGACCTTGCCGGGCGGGGTCGTCTCGCGCACCAGGCGCTGCAGCGTCCAGTCGCCGCCGCGGATGATCTCGGTCGGCACGCCGGGGAGCGGCACGAGCGATCCGAACTGCCCGCTGCCGCCGGCGAACTGGAACGCCGTGACGTAGTGCTCCACGCCGTCGTGATAGCCCGCGAACGTCGAGGTGCGCAGGAGATTCACCGCGCCGTTCGGGCCGATGAGCCCCGCGCACGCGAGCGCTGGTGCGGTGCTGGCCAGCAGCGCGGCCACGAGCGCCGCCGCGCCGACGATGAGCTGTCGCATACGTCGTCCCTCCCCGGCCTAGCGCCGGATGCCCTTCGAGACGACGGCACATGCCCGGCGGTTCCCCGTACCGCCGCGAGAGGCACGAGGTGTGGCCGCGGCGGCCGCGGGCTGGCCCGATCGTGCGTCGTCAGTCGGCGGGCGTGAAGGAGGCGCAGAGCATCCCGAAGTACGTCGGCGCTTCGTAGGAGAGCAGCTCGGCGCGCCAGCCGTCACCGAGCGCGCCGTGGAGCATGAGCATCTGCCAGAACGAATCCGCCTTCGCCTCGGCCACGAAGGCGGGATCGAAGGCGAGGAGCTCGCCCAGCGCACCGCGCCGCACGATGTCCACGACGCGGTCGTCGAACTCCTTCGACGCCGGCGTGAATCCGTAGGGCCCCTTCGCATCGTGCCCGTGGCCGTGGTCGCACGAGGCGATGAGCGCGACGCGCTTCCCGTAGGTCGTGGCGGCCTCGGCGATCGCGCGCCCCGCGGTCACGTGAAGGTCCCACGCGAGGTCGCGCGCCGGCGCGACGACGACGACGGGGACCGGCGGGTCGGCGCGGCCGCCCATGAAGTGCAGCGGGATCTGCGTCGCCCAGTCCATCGGCATGACCGACCCCGTGGGGTCGTTGGCCCCGTAGGAGATCCCGACGACCGGGACCGCTCTGCGGCGGAGCGCATCGAGCACCGCCGACGCGAGGCGCCGATCCACTGCCGCCCGCAGCTCCACCCGCGACGCCCCACCCTCGAGCACGCCGTTCATCGCGCCTGACGTGACGACGGCCATGTGCCCGTCCACGTGTACGTGATGCGGCGTGAGGAGGGCGATCGCGTCCGGACGCGCGGCGGCGCATCGGGAGCCGAGCTCCTCGAACGCGGCACGCGTGCGCGCGGCGAGCGGGCGCTCCGCGGGTGCGCACCACTCGGCGATCGCGAGGCTGCCGTGCGGCGCGATGGAGCCGAAGACCAGCCCCATCAGCTGAGCCGGGCGGTCACCATCGCGGCGATGATGAGGACGCCGAGCGCGATCTGGGCGTAGGCCACCTTCCGTAGCCGCGCGATGATCGCGCCCGCCTCGGCCGCGGCGCCGCCGTCACCCGCGGCGGCCTTCGGCCCCAGCTGGAGCAGCTTCATGGCCGACGGCTTGAGGATGGCGTGCCCGATCACGAGGAGCACGACCGCGAGGGTCGCGCCCACGACGATGGCCGCCGCCCAGCGCGAGCCGAGGACGTCCTCGAGCAGCCGAGCCTTCCCGCTGGCGAAGACGTTGAGCACGCCCGTGGCGATCGTGATCTCGCCCAGACGCAGCAGGTAGGTCACCTGGCGCGGGATGAGCTGCCCCAGGACCGGTCCGCGGGCCTGTGGCGGGGCCGACATGAGCGCGGGGGTCTGCACGAAGACGGTGTAGAGACCGCCGCCGAGCCAGAGGACGCCGGTGAAGACGTGCAGGAACTGCGTGAGGAGGCGGAAGAGTTCATCCATAGCCGGGATAATGACAGGTGTGGCGACGGCGACGGAGTACTACGCGCTGCTGGGCGTCCCGCGTACCGCGACGGAGGAGCAGATCCGGAGCGCGTACCGCAAGCTCGCGCGCCAGTACCACCCCGATGTGAACGCGGATCCCGCTGCGGCGGAGAAGTTCAAACAGATCACCGAGGCGTACGAAGTCCTGTCCGACAAGGAGCGCCGCCAGCGCTATGACATGTTCGGCACCGCTCAGGGCGGCCTCGGTGACTTCGGCATCGGCGACCTGTTCGAGACCTTCTTCGGCTCCGAGTTCCGCCGCCGCGAGCCGCGTGGTCCGATGCGCGGCGCCGATCTGCGCATGGAGATCGAGATCGACCTCCTCGACTCGGTGAAGGGCGGGGAGCGGACCGTCCGCGTCCCGCGTCTTGAGACCTGCGAGCGCTGCGAGGGCAGCGGCGCGGAGCCCGGCTCGCAGATCTCGACCTGCGACACATGCGGCGGGCGCGGCGAGGTGCGCCAGGTCCAGCAATCGGTGTTCGGGCGCTTCGTGAACGTCGCCACCTGCCCGCGGTGCGGCGGCGCCGGCAGGACCGTGGACAAGCTGTGCACCCGTTGCCGCGGCGAGGGCCGCGAGCGGAAGGACCACGAGCTCGAGCTCACGCTCCCCGCCGGCATCGACGACGGCCAGCAGCTCCGCGTCGCGGGCGAGGGCGAGGCCGGTATGCGTGGCGGGCCCTCGGGCGACCTCTACGTGCTCATCCGGATCCGGGACCACCCGCTGTTCCGCCGCGAGGGCGACGACCTCGTGCACGTCCTGCGCATCTCACCGTCCCAGGCTGCGCTCGGCGACGAGCTCGCCGTGCCGACGATCGACGGCGGCGAGGCCACGGTGCGCGTGCCGGCCGGTGCGCAGCATGGGCAGATGGTCCGTCTGCGTGGCAAGGGCGTGCCGCACCTCGGCGCGAGCGGGCGCGGTGATCAGCTGGTGTACCTCGACGTCGCGATCCCGCGGACGCTCTCGAAGGAGCAGCGCACGCTGTACAAGCGGCTCCTCGAGCTCGAGGGCACGCCCGAGCAGAGCGACGACTCGCGCGGCATGTTCGACCGGATCAAGGACGCCATCGGCGGGGAGTAGGTGACGCCCGCCGCACGACGCTGGTACGAGATCGCGGTCCCCGCGCACGCCGAGGCGGTCGAGGCCGTGAGCGAGATCCTCACGCGGATCGGCCACCAGGGGATCGCCGTCGAGCTGCCCCTCGAGCCGCGCGGTGGGACCGATCACGTCGTGAAGGCGTACGTGCTCGTCGACGCCGAGGTCGTCGCCAAGGTCAACGACGTTCGCGACGCGCTCGGCCATCTCCAGGCCTTCGGGCTCGGTCCCATCGGCGAGCTCGCCGTGCGCGAGATCAAGGAGGAGGACTGGCTCGAGGCGTGGAAGGCGCAGTTCACGCCGCTCCGCATCGGACGCTTCCTCGTTCGACCGAGCTGGTCCGACCCAGCGGCGGCCGATGACGCCGTCGAGCTTGTGCTCGATCCCGGGATGGCCTTCGGCACCGGCCTGCACCCCACCACGCAGCAGTGCCTGGAGGCGCTCTCGACGCTGCGGCTCGAGGCAAAGAGCGTGCTCGATGTCGGCACCGGGTCGGGCATCCTCGCGATCGCGGCGGCCAAGCGCGGAGCGTCGCCGGTGGTCGCGGTGGACACCGATCCGCTGGCGGTCGAGGCGGCACGTGAGAACGCCGGCCGCAACGGGGTGGTCATCCCGGTGGGCGAGGGAACTGCCGCCGACGTGCCCGGCCGGTTCGAGATCGTCATCGCGAACATCGTGGCCCCGGTGCTCCAGCAGCTCGCACCGGACCTCGTCGCGCGCCTCGCGCCGGACGGGCTGCTCATCGTCGCGGGTGTCTCGCTCCCGAAGGAGGACGAGACGCGCGATGCGTTCGGGCGCGCCGGCCTGGTGCCGGTGGACCGGACCCTGCGCGACGATTGGGTCGCGATGGCCTGGCGGCGGCGCTGATGCATCGCTTCATCGTTCGCTCGGCGCTGCTGGCGCAGGACGCGGTGACGCTCGACGGCGCCCACGCCCGGCAGATCGCGGTCGTGCTGCGTATGACGCCCGGCGACGAGGTGACCCTGGTCGCCGGCGGCGAGGAGGCGGTCGCCGTGCTCGAGAGCGTCGAGCCGGAGCGCGTGGTCGCGCGCATTCGCGACCGCGCGGTCTCGACGCGCGAGCCTGCGGTCGCGCTCACGCTCGCTCTCCCGCTGCTCCGGGGCGACCGCAGCGAGGAGGTCGTCGAGGCCGCGACCCAGCTCGGCGTCGCGCGGATCCTGCCGTACGTCGCGACGCGCTCCGTCGTGCGTGCGCTCGGCGAGGCGAAGCATGAGCGGTGGCAGCGCATCGCGCGCGAGGCCGCCGAGACGGCCCGGCGCGGCATCGCGCCACCGATCGGGACCCTGCGCACCTGGGACGAGCTCTTCGAGGTGCTGCCGCGGCCGATCGTCGTGGCCTGGGAGGGGGAGCGCGAGCTCCGGCTGCGCGACGCCCTGCCCCGCGACGCCGAGGCGCTGTCGCTGGTCATCGGACCCGAGGGCGGTCTCTCCGAGGAGGAGATCGCCGTCGCGCGCGCACACGACGCCATCGTCGTCACGCTCGGCGAGCGCAATCTCCGCGCCGAGACCGCCGCGATCGCCGCCGTGGCCATCGCCATGGACGCGCTGGAGGAGCGGTCCTCCTAGATGGCGACGATGCCACGCTCCTGGAGCTCGCTCCGGTCGTAGAGCGCGCGGTTCGCGAGGACGCGCGGCGCCGCTGCGCCGGTGGCGAGATCCTCACGCAGGCCAGCGCTGATGCGGCGCACGATGATGAGCGCGAGAACGATGAGCCCGGCGGCGACCGTGGGCGTGAGGCCCTCCTGCTCCCAGATGACCGCGGGAAAGATGGCGAATGAGAGGAGGCTCGCGAGGGGGAGGACGCGCGTCGGCCGCGGTCGCACGAACGGACCCGTCACCAGGCCGGCGTAGATCGGCGCGCCCATGATGGCCGCGGCCAGCGGGTCGGTCGCGAGGGCGAACCCCCAGCCCGTGGCGTTCGCGCGCCCGCCGTCGAAGCGGTGGAAGAGCGGCCACATCTGCCCCACGATCGCCGCGAGGCCGCAGGCGAGCTGGACCTCGAGCGGCAGGCCCAGGGCGCGGCTGGCGTGCACCGCGGCGAACCCCTTCGCGCCGTCCAGGACGCCGCCGACGAGGCCGGGGAGGAATCCGACGGTCTTCGCGAGATTGCTCCCACCGAGCTTGCGCGACCCGACGCGGCGCAGGTCCACGCCGTACGCGCGCGCGACGAGCCACGGGAAGGAGAGGCTGCTCGCGACGTACGTGACGGCGACCGCGAGGAGGGGCACGCCGGTATTCTCACGAGGCATGAGCGAGTGCGTGTTCTGCCGCATCGCGGCGGGTGAGCTGCCCGCGACGCTGGTGCACGACGACGCGCGGGCCGTCGCGTTCCGCGACCTCGATCCCAAGGCCCCACTTCACGTACTGGTGATCCCGCGGGCGCACGTGGCGCGTCTGGCGGACCTCGACGATGAGGGCCTCGCCGGTCACCTGCTCGCCGTGGCGCGGCAGGTGGCCGCCGCCGCCGGACATGCCGACGCGTACCGGGTGGTCGTGAACAACGGTGCCGGCGCGGGGCAGTCGGTCTTCCATCTCCACCTGCACGTCCTGGCAGGCCGACCGTTCAGCTGGCCGCCCGGATAGAGTAAAGGTACGCGTATCTTTATCGCGTCGTGAGGCCCGTCGGGCGGCTATGATTCGGCTGTCGGCCGCCAGGGGTGGCCGACGTGTCTTGTGACCAGAAAGGGCGGGTGATACCGGTAATTGTCTGAAGTGATCGTTGGCGACGGCGAGCCGTTCGAGGCCGCGCTGCGCCGATTCAACAAGAAGATCCAGCAGGCAGGGATCCTCGCGGAGGCCCGCCGCCGCGAGTTCTACGAGCGGCCCGCCGCGCGCCGCAAGCGCAAGGAAGCCAAGCGGCGCAAGCGCTAGACCGAGGAGCCAGAGCATCCCCTCGGCCCTGAAAGAACGCCTCGAGGACGACCTCAAGGTGGCCATGCGCGCAAAGGACACGCTCCGGCGTGACACCCTTCGGTTCGTGCTGTCCGCCGTGCACAACGAGGAGGTCGCGCGCAACCGCGCCGACCTCACCGATGCCGACGTCCAGGACGTCCTGCAGAAGCAGGCCAAGATGCGGCGAGACTCGATCGATGCCTTCCGCAAGGGAGACCGTCCCGAGCTCGTCGCCAAGGAAGAGGGCGAGCTCGCCATCATCCAGGCGTATCTCCCGCAGCAGCTGACCGAGGCCGAGGTGCGCGCGGTCGTCACGCGGGTGATCGGCGAGGTCGGTGCCGCGGGTCCGCGCGACATGAACAAGGTCATGCCGAAGGTCATGGCCGAGACGAAGGATCGCGCCGACGGCAAGACCGTCGCCGCGCTCGTCCAAGCGCTGCTCAAGGAGCGGGCCGGGCCGTGAGCGCGCCCGCGCAGATCACGATCCTCATTCCTGATCCCGACGAGATGATGTTCGTGATCGGCGCGAACGATCAGAACATCGACCGGATCGAGCGCGAGTTCGCCGTGAAGATCGTCTCGCGCGGCGCCGAGCTGCGTATCAGCGGTGAGCCCGCGAACGTCGCGCGCGTGGGCGAGCTCGTCGGCGCGATGCGCACCCTGTCCGAGCGCGACGAGAGCCTCCGCAAGCCGGCGCTCGAGCGCCTCATCGACGGCGCGAAGGAGGCCACGCTTCCTGCGCCCGAGCAGCTGCGCGAGGTCGTCGCGACCACCGTGCGTGGGAAGCGCATCACGCCGCAGTCGCCGAATCAGCGCGCGTACGTCGAGGCGATCCGCAAGCACGACCTCGTGTTCGCCACCGGCCCCGCCGGGACGGGGAAGTCGTACCTCGCGGTCGCGCTCGGCGTGGCCGCGCTGCGCGATCGCAAGGTCGCCAAGCTGGTCCTCACGCGTCCGGCGGTCGAGGCGGGCGAGCGTCTGGGATTCCTGCCCGGCGACCTGCAGGAGAAGATCGATCCGTATCTTCGTCCGCTGTATGACGCGCTCTATGAATTGATGCCCCCGGAGCGATTCCAGCGCGCGCAGGAGCGCGGCGAGATCGAGGTCGCGCCGCTCGGGTATATGCGCGGCAGGACCCTTAATGAGGCATTCATCATCCTCGACGAGGCCCAGAACACCACGACATCGCAGATGAAGATGTTCCTCACGCGGCTGGGCTATGGATCGCAGGCCGTGGTGAACGGCGACATGACCCAGATCGACCTCGAGCGGGGCCAGAACTCGGGCCTCGTGGTCGCGCGCGGGATCCTGAAGGACGTGCCGGGCATCGGCTTCGTCGATTTCGACGAGCGGGACGTTGTCCGGCACGAGCTCGTCGCGCGCATCGTCAAGGCGTACGATCGCTTCGAGCGAAGCGAGAGATGATCCGCCGCTTCACGCCGCAGCCTCGCGTGAAGGACCTGCGCCAGGCCCTTCAGACGCCGCGCACGCGCATGTGGGCGTTCATCATCGCGACCGGGCTGCTCACCTCGATCGCGCTGCTCCTGTCCCCGCCGGCCGTGGTCACCTACGACGTCGGCGCCGTCGCGACGCAGGATGTGAAGGCCCCGCGCTCCATCTCGTTCGTCTCCGACTCGCTCACCGCAGCCGAGCGCGAGCGCGCGGCGACGGCGGTGCCCAAGCAATACGCACCCAACCCCGCCGTGCTCGCCGCCTCGCGCGACAAGCTCGCCCAGGCCGTCGGCGCCGTCTCGCGCGTGCGTGGCGATCCCACGCTCTCGCGCGAGCAGAAGGTCGCGGCCGTGCAGCGGCTCGGTGAGCTCGTGGTCACGCCGGCCCTCGCGGTCGATCTCATCGACCTCACCGGTGCGGAGTGGGAGGCCGTCTCCAAGGAGCTCGACAACACGCTGCGCAGCATCTATGGGCAGGGCATCCGGCCCGAGCAGGTGGAGCCGGTGCGGGCCGACGTGGCGAAGGCCCTTCCGCCGGCGTGGAGCGAGCGGCAGAAGCGCGCGGCGACGGAGATCACGCGGCAGTTCATCGAGGCGAACATCACGCTCGACCAGGCCGCTACGCTCGTCGCGCAGCAGGCCGCGCGTGCCGGGGTCCCGCCCGTGCAGGTGCAGGTGGTCGCGGGCGAGGTCGTCGTCCGCCAGGGCAGTGTCGTCACCGACCTCGAGGTGGAGAAGCTCCGCGCACTCGGCCTGTCGAAGGCCGGCTTCGATTGGACGACGGCGCTGGGTCTGATCATCTGGGCGCTGCTCGTCGCCGGTGTCATCGGCCTCTTCGCCGAGCGCTACGCCGTCGAAGCCTGGAATGACGACCGCAAGCTCGCGCTGGTCACCCTCTCGCTCGTCACCGTCACCGTGGTGACGCGCGCGCTCGTGCCCGGTCACACGCTGCTCATGTTCTTCATGCCATACGCGGCCGCGGCGATGACCCTCACCGTCCTCGTCTCAGGCCGCGCCGCGCTCGCCGCGCAGATCGCGGGCGCGCTCCATGCGGGGATCATGTCCGGTCAGGTCGAGCTCGTCGCGTACGTCCTCGTCCCCGCGCTCCTCGGGATGGCGGCGGTGCGCCGGGCGACGACGGCGCGCGAGTTCGCGGCAGGCGCGCTCTTCGTCTCGGCCGGCAACGTGGGCGTGCTCGCGGCGTTCACGCTCGTCGGGCGCGCGACCGATCCGCTGGGGGCGGCACAGCTGCTCCTGGCAGCGCTCGCGAGCGGCGCCGGGGCCGGGCTATTCGCCTTCGCGGCCATGGCCATGCTCGGGCACGCGTTCCGCATCACCACGGTGTTCGAGCTGCGCGAGCTGGCGGACCCGAACCACCCGCTGCTCCGGCAGCTGCTCCTGCGGACTCCCGGCACGTACCACCACTCGCTTCTCGTCGCGAACCTTGCGGAGCGGGCGGCGGAGCTCATCGGCGCCGATCCGCTCGTCGCGCGGGTGGGCGCGTACTACCACGACATCGGCAAGATGCGGAACCCCTCGGCGTTCATCGAGAACCAGTCGGGTGAGACGAACCCGCACGACGACCTCGACCCGCTCGTATCCGCGGGGATCGTCGCGGCGCACGTGCGCGACGGCCTCGCGCTCGCCGAGCGCTACCACCTGCCTGCGGTGATCCGCGAGATGATCCCCGGGCACCACGGCACGAGCGTCGTGAAGTACTTCTTCCAGATCGCGCAGCAGCGCGGACAGGATCCCGACGAGGCGGCGTTCCGCTATCCCGGCCCGCGTCCGCGCACCAAGGAGTGCGCGATCGTGATGCTCGCGGACGGCACCGAGGCGTCGGTGCGCTCGCTCGCGGAGAAGAACTCGGAGACCATCCGCACGATGGTCGACAAGATCGTCGGCGAACGGCTCGCCGATGGTCAGCTCGACGACTGCGAACTCACGCTACGCGACGTACAGCGCATCAAGGACGCGTTCTGCGAGCTGCTCCTCGGCGTGTACCACGAGCGCATCCCGTACCCGGAGGACCGCATCGCGCGCATCCCGCAGCGCGCGGCTTCCGACCGCTGAGGATCCAGGTCCGCGGACCATCACCCTGCGACCTCACGGTGGTCCGGCGCGCCATGCGCGCCGCCGCCCGGCCGCACGATGTCCCCGCCGGCGCCGTCGTCACCCTCGTCTTCGTGGACGACACCGAGATGCGCGCGCTCAATCGCCGTTACCGGCGCGCGGACCGGACGACCGACGTGCTCTCCTTCGGTGAGGAGTGGCCGGCCGGGGTGCGCGGCGCCGAGGCCGCGCGGCGTCTCCGTCCCGACGAGGACGGGGTGGTCCGAGTGGGCGACGTCGTGGTGAGCGTCGCGCAGGCCGCGCGTCAGGCGCGCCGGCGCCGGTGGCCCCTCGCGAGCGAGATCGCCTTCCTCGCCGCGCATGGTGTGCTCCACCTCCTCGGCTTCGAGGACGAGACCCAGGCGGGATACCGTCAGATGCTCACGCTCGGCCGGGAGGCGGTGCGGTCGGCCGCGCGCTGACAACGCGCGCGGGCGCGCGTCTGTCTTCTGGCGTCAGCGCCAGCGGACGAGGATGTTCTCGCGCTGGAACGCCAGCTTCGCGAGCAGGAAGACCGCGATGTCGACGACGACGAGCACGGCCGAGAACTGGATGAAGGCCTCGTTGTTGATGACCACACGACCGGTCACCTGGGCGATGCCGACGCCGACGACCGGCACGACCACCAGGCCGCCGATCTGCTGCGCCACGCGGACGTCGTTCACGCGCGTCGAGATGAGGATGCCCAGGTTCACCGACAGGAGCGTGAGCAGCGGCACCATGACCACGATCGCGAGGATCCAGCGCGGTGCGGTCACCGCATTCACCGCGGCCTTGCTCCCGAGGCTCGACACCGACATCAAGTAGATCGCGTAGGCGGCCCACGTGACGATGACCGAGGGGACCGTGGACGCGAGGCTCTTCGCGAAGAGGAGCTCGCCGACGCCCACCGGCGCGGCCAGGAGCGGCTCGAGCGTGCGCGCGGACTTCTCGCCGATGATCGAATAGATCGCCATCGTGAGCGGCACGACCGTCGGGATGAGCATGAAGAGGATGAGGAAGTACGTCGCGATGAATCCCTGCACCGCCTCCTTCGGATCGAGGCCCTGCGCCGCCGGCGCGGCGGCGTAGAGCGCCTGGACGTCGCGCTCGCTCGGCGGGTTCACCGCCGCCGCGGCCACCGCCACGATCCCTGCGGTGAGGATCACGATCGGCGGCAGGAGCGTCATGCCGACGAGGAGCTTGTTCGCGAGCGCCTCGCGCCACTCACGGACGCAGACCGCGCGGATGAGCGTCATCCGGTCTGGCCGCCGCGCGACGATGGCGGGGACCGCGCTCATTCCTGGCCCTCGACGATGCGCAGGTACACGTCTTCGAGGTGCGGCTTGCGCTCCGTCACGAACGCGATCTGGGCGCCACCCTCCACGAGCGTACGGACGAGGAGCGGGTTGGTGACGTCCGGGTCGGGCGACTTCACGATGATCGACCCGTTCTCGAGACGCGCGTCGCGCACGCCCGCGACCGCGAGCACTCGCGCCAGATCCTCCGGACGCGGCGACGGCATGAGCCGGAACTCCGTGGCGCGGCCGTAGAGCTCGGCGCGCAGGTGGTCGGGCGTGTCGATGCGGATGACGTGGTGCCGGAAGAACGCGATGCGGTCGCAGAGCCGGTCGGCCTCGTCGAGGTTGTGCGTGCAGAGGAACACCGTGCGGCCCTCCTCACGCAGCGCCACGATGAACTCACGGACGGTCTTCGCGGCGTCGGGGTCGAGACCGGTCGTCGGCTCGTCGAGGAACAGGATGCGCGGCTCGTGGAGCGCCGCCCGGGCGATGGCCATCTTCTGCTTCATCCCGCGCGAGAAGGTGATGACCGACTCGCCGCGGCGCTCCCACAGACCCATGAGCCGCAGGAAGCGCTCGGCCTGCGACCGCGCGGTCGGGCCGTCGAGGCCATACAGGGTGGCGTAGAAGACGAGGTTCTCCCACGCGGTCTGACGCTCATACAGGCCGGGCTGCTCGGTGAGGATGCCGACGGTGGCGCGGATCTGGGCGTCGTCGCGCCCGAGCCGGTGGCCACCGACCTCGGCCGTGCCCGAGGTGGGCGCGATGAGCGCGCACAGCAGGCGGAGCGTCGTCGTCTTTCCCGCGCCGTTGGGGCCGAGGTAGCCGAAGACCTCACCTTCCCGCACCTCGAGATCGACGCGATCGACCGCAGTGAGGCTCCCGAAGCGCTTGGTGAGCTTGTCCGTTCGAAGGACGACGTTCACCACCCGAGTCTATGGGGCCACGCTGGCGCTTCCTATCATGCGTTCGTGACCCCACCTCCCGACACCGAGCGGAAGCTGCGTGAGCTTTCGTTCCTCCACGAGGTGGCGCAGCTGGCCGCCTCCGCGCGCGACTGGGACGAGATGCTGCGGATCGTCATCGATCGCACCACCGATGCGATGGGCGTCGAAGTGTCATCCCTGTATCTGCTGGAGCGGCGCGAGGGCCTGCTTCGTCTGGTCGCCACGAACGGCCTCAACCGGCGCTTCATCGGCAAGGCGACGCTTCGCCTGGGCGAGGGCATCACCGGGTGGGTGGCGAACGCGCGCGTCCCGCTCGCGGCCCGCGACGTCCGTGCCGACCCGCGCTTCAAGTGGATCCCGGGCGTGGATGAGGAGCGCTTCACCTCGATGCTCTCGGTCCCGCTGCTCATCCATGCCGAGATGGTCGGGGTGATGAACGTCCAGTCGGTCGCGGCGCGGGCGTTCGACCGCGAGGAGATCGAGTTCCTCCAGACCATCGCGAACCAGGTCGCGGGGATCATCGAGAAGGGGCGGCTCCAACGCGAGGCCGAGCGCAAGCTGCGCGAGGTGTCCGCACTCTTCGAGGTCTCGAATATCCTCACGTCGACGCTGGAGCTGGACGAGGTCCTCTCACTCATCGTCGACCGGCTCGTCCGCGTCTACCCCGGCTCGACCGGCGCGGTGTTCCTGCGCGATGGCGACGAGCTCCGCGAGCGCGCTCGCTCGGGTGAGCCCGGGACGCAGGTCGCCGGCACGGCGCGCCAGGCCGTCGCGGAAGCGCGCCCGATCGTGGCGGGCGACCGGCTCGCGCTGCCGCTCCTCGCCGGCGAACGGCTGCTCGGGGCGGTCGCGCTGCGCGTGCCGGAGGGGACCGAGCTCGCGGACGAGGAGGTGTCGTTCGTCGGCGCGCTCGCCAACCAGGCCGCGCTCGCCATCGATAAGGCGTCGCTGTACGCGCTCGAGCGGGCCACCACGGAGAGCCTGCGCGAGCTCGAGCGCGCACGCAGCGAATTCGTCGCCGTCGTCACTCACGATCTGCGGACGCCGCTCTCGGTGATCCGCGGGTACCTCGACCTGCTCGGCGAGCAGAACGGGAAGCACCGGATGCCGATCGACGAGGCCGTGGCGCAGGTGGACCGTCTCGACCACCTCGTCGACCGCATCCTCACCGGCGTCCGTGCGGACCATCCGGATCTCGCGCTCCGCGCCGCGCGGTTCGATCTCCGCGCGGCGGTCATCGCGACCCTCAAGGAGCATGCGCCGCTCGCGCGCCGCCATCGCCTCGCCGGACCGCGTGCCGGGGCGCCGGTGTGGGTGCGCGCGGACCGGCGTCGGGTCGCCGAGGTGGTCGCCGGCCTTGTCCACAACGCGACCAAGTACGCCCCCGCGGGGACGCGCATCACCGTCGCGATCGAGCGCCGCGCCGATCGCGCCGTGGTCCGCGTGAGCGATGAGGGTCCCGGCGTCGCTCCGCCGGATCGTCCGCACCTCTTCGAGCCCTACGCGCGCGGCGAGACGACGACGCTCGTCGCGGGGACGGGGATCGGGCTCTTCGCCTCTCGGCGCGTCCTCGGCGCGCAGGGCGGCGACATCTGGTACGAAGAGTCACCGCGAGGTGGCGCGACGTTCGCGTTCACGATCCCGCTCGCGAAGGAGACACGGCGATGACGACCATCCTCGTCGTCGATGACGAGCCCGCGATGGTGGGCATGGTCGGCGCGCTGCTCGGTGAGGAGGGCTACCAGATCGTCACCGCGTATGACGGCGAGGTCGCGCTGCGTCGCCATGCCGACGAGCGGCCGGATCTGGTCATCCTCGATCGCCGGCTGCCACGGCTGTCGGGAGATGAGGTCTGCCGGAGCATCCGCGCGGTCTCGAGCACGCCCATCCTCATGCTCACCGGAGAGCGCGGCGGTGACGAGCGCGCCAAGCTGCTGGACCTGGGTGCGGACGACTATCTCGAGAAGCCCTTCAGCAAGAAGGAGCTCTCGGCGCGGGTGCGCGCCCTGCTGCGCCGCGCCGGGCCGGCGATGCGCACGGATAGCGCCGCGCGGGTGGGCCGTCTTTCGATCGACGGCCGGACCCACCGCGCGACCGTGGATGGGGCGGCGCTCGACCTGACGCCGACCGAGTTCCGTCTGCTCGCCGCGCTGGCGTCGCGCGCCGGCGAGGTCGTCGAGCGGCGCACCCTGCTCCGCGCCGGCTGGCCCGATGAGCGCGATCCGGACCCGGAGTGGCTGAAGGCGCACCTGGCGCGGCTGCGCTCGAAGCTGCAGGCCGCGGCGGGCCCCGACCTCGCGAACGTCCGCGGCGTGGGATACCGGCTCGGCTAGCTAGAGCGGCTTCAGATCGGCCCAGGTGATGAGGACCGCGAACGCGCGGCACCACACCACCACGCTCTGGTACAGCGCGACATCGGCGCTCGCGGGGATGTCGTAGTTGAACGAACCGTTCGTCGCCTTGAGCGCCCCGAGGTACAGGCTCGTCGCCTCCGTCCACTTTCCCTCGGACTCGCGCGAGAGATAGACGTGGACGTCCGGCGCGTTGGTGATGGAGACGTTCTCGAATCGCACGAAGCGCTGCTCACCGACGCGGACGATGGTCACCGGCCCTGTGCCGTTGTGCAGCGGATCGACATAGCCGAGCTCCCCGCGCGCGAGGACCTGGGGCCCGGTGGCGGTGGCCGCCGCTGAGGCGCCGGGCGTTGCGGCGGCCGATGGCGCCGCGCTCGCCGCGGCCGTGGGGAGCGCCTCGTTCGCGGTGGTCCGGATGAAGAGCGGCGACCCGAGGTACCAGCCGAGCGCCGCGATCAGGACGGCGGCCGCGACGGCCGCGGCGCGGACGGCGCGCGAGCGAGGCATGCGCACAGTATCGGGGTACAGTCGGCCGCGGTGGCCCCGCTCGTCTGCGCGATCCTGAACCTCGTGGCCGCGCTCACGATGGCGTTCGTCATCGCGCCGGCGACGCCACTGGTCCCGGACGTCGCGGAGCGCGAACGATACGTGCGCGAGCATCTGGTCGCGTGGCGGGTCGCGTGGCTGGCGTGGATGGCGGCCGGCGCCTCGCTCCTCTGGCTCTACTCCTGGTGGCGCGCGCGGGTGCGCGGATCTCGGATGGCGCTCGCGCTCGCACTGGCCGGTCTCGCCGCCGACTGGACGGCGGAGATCACCCTCATCGTGGCGGGCGCGGACGGCTACGCCACGGTCGCGGCCGCGGCGTTCTTCCTCACCGGCGCGGTCGCGAATGGTCTGTACACGGTCGCGGGCATCCTGCTCACGCTCGCGACGCCGCTCGGCCTGCGGGCGCGGATCTACGCGGCGTTCATGTGGTCGGCCGCGCTGATGCTCTCGCTCGGCGCGCTCATCGCGCAGCCGCTGGTCGTCGCACTCGCCACCGCGGAGCTCTTCACGCTGTTCTCACCGTGGTGCGTCTGGCTCTGGCTGCGCCTGCGATGAGACGCGTCGTGATCGTCGGCGCGGGCTTCTTCGGTGGCCTGGTCGCTGAGCAGCTGCGCCAGGACGGCCTGGCGCCGATCATCGCGGCGCGCCGGGGCGGCGATCTCCGCCTTGACGCCGAGGACGAGGTCCAGGTCGCGTCCGTCCTCGCGCCCGGTGATGTCGTGGTGGACGCGGCCGGTCCGTTCGCGGAGCGCTCGACCCGTCTGCTGCGTCAGGCGATCGAGCGCGGCTGCGACGTGGTGGACCTTTCGGAGTCGCTCGCGTGGTCGGAGGCGGTGCTCGCGCTCGACGCGCACGCGCGCGCCTCCGGCAGCAGTGTCTTCATCGCGTGCAGCGCCGTGAGCGCGGTGACCGGCGCCTGCGTCCGCGCGAGCGGTCTTGGCGCGCCCGATCGCGTCGACCAGTTCCTCGCGCCGGCGTCCGCGGAGACCGCGAGCCGCGCGACGCGCGACGCGTTCGCGCGCTCGCTGGGGCGGCACATCCGCACGCTCCGGGCGGGGCGCCTGGTCCAGACGCGAGGGTTCGGCGAGACGAAGACGTTCCCCGATGGCCGGCGGCGTGGCGGGCTGGTCGAGCACGCCGGGGCCGTGCTGCTGCCGCGCGCGTGGGGGACGCTGCGCGATGCCGACTTCTGGGTCGATCCGAACACGCCGCTCGGGGGCGCCGCGCTCGCGCTCGCCGCGCGGGCCGCTCCGCTCGCGGCCGCGGCGCGTGCGGTCGTCCGGCGCATCGCCCCCGGTCCGTTCGGCGGTCACGACGGGGTGTTCGCGGTCAGCGTTCGCGAGGGCCCGCGCGAGCGCTCCTTCACCTTCAGCGCAGCGCGGCGCAGCTACCTCATCGCCGCCGTGCCCGCGGCGATGGTGGCCGGGGCGCTGGCGCGCGGGCGTCGCGCAGGTCCGGGGATCGTGCTGCCGGACCAGCAGGTGGATCCGGACGAGCTCTTCGGGCGGTTCCGGTCGCTCGGCATCCGGATCACCGCCGCCCGCGGCCGCTAGGGTGCGGGCGTCCTTGCGGGGTCGCCCTCGATCCACTGGTCCGCTGTCCGCTGCAGGAGCGTCACGTCCTGATGGAGCGTGTCGAGCGCGGCGGCCGCGCCGCGTGGGTCCTCTGCGGACACGGCCTCGCGCGCGTGCTGCGACGCGACCACGAGGTGTGCGAGCGGTCCGGCGAGCTTCTGGCTCCAGAGGCGCAGCAGCTCCTCGCGCATCTGCAGCGCGAGCGTCGCCGATCGCCGCGCGCGGTCGGCCTCCTCGGCCTCATGACGCGCGCGCTCGCGCGCTCGCCGCAGCCCGTCGGTGATCCACACGATGAGGAGCCCTTCGGCGAACATCACGACGAGCGCGACGACCTCACCCGGCGTCGTCTCGATCTCGAACGGCGAGATGTACAGCAGGTCCGTGCCGACCGCGGCGAGCAGCGCCGCAAGGACCCCGGGTCCGCGGCCGCCGTACCAGGAGGCCACGATGACCGCCGCGGGGAGCAGGAGGAACGGATGACCGACCCCCAGGCTGCTGAACGGGAGCTTCAGCCCGAGCGCGACCGCCACCGCGGCGACAGCGGCTCCGTACCGGATGACCGGCTGCATCGCCCGGAGCATAGGCGGGTGGCTAGAGAGCGAACAGGGGTCGCCATACGCCGAGCGCCATGCTCGCGACGGTGGCGAGCGCCACGAGGAGCGCGGCACCGGCGACCAGGACGAGGTCGGATGCGCCGATGTCGCGCGGACGCGCGATGCTCCGGCAGCCGAGCGCGCCGAAGCCACGGGCGTCCATGGCCAGCGCGAGGCGGGTCGCGCGGCGGATCGCCGCGACGAGCAGACCGAGCGCGCGCCCCGGGAATGCCGTGAGCCGGTCACCGATCGCGCGGTCCGCCTCGATGCCGCGCGCGCGGCGGGCGAGGCCGAGCGTGTCCCACTCGCGCGAGAACAGCGGGAAGAGCCGGAACGCGGCGAGCGCACCGACGACGAAGCGCGACGGAGCGCGAAGATGCTGCACCAGCGCGTCGGCGAGCTCGGTCGGCTCGATCGTCGCGACCGCGAGGATGCCGGCGAAGGAGATGCCCACCACGCGCAGACCGACCGCGAGGCCGCCGGCGATCCCCGTCCCGCCGACGAGCGCGTTGAACGTGCCGATCCCCGCGGCACCGACGAGGAGTGGCGCGACGCGGCGCAGGAGCGGCCCGAGCGAGAGCCCGCTCTGCGTCGCGGCCAGGGCGAGAGCGGCGAGCACGAGCGCGCTCGTGACCGCGTCCACGCTCAGGAAGAGCCCGAGCATGACGACGAGCGCCGCGGCGATCTTCGCGAGCGGATGGAGTCGTGCGAGCGGCGCCGACGGATCGGCGACGAGCGGTGTGAGGAGCCTCACGCGGCTCGCCCCTCGCGCAGCGTGAGCGTGCGGTCCGCGAGGGCGCGCACGAGATCGTGGTCGTGCGTCGCGAAGAGCGAGGCGCCGCCGGCGTCGCGGTGCGCCGCGAGGAGCGTGACGAGCTCGATGTACGTGCGCCGATCCTGCCCGAACGTTGGCTCGTCCAGCACCAGGAGCGGTGGTCGGGTCGCGAGCGCGGTCGCGACGGAGAGCCGGCGCTGCTCGCCGCCGGAGAGCGTGAAGGGATTTGCCTCCGCCAGATGCGCCAGGCGCAGGCGCATGAGGAGCTCGTCGCTCGCGCGCCGCGCCTCCGCCGCTGAGCGTCCCGCCCGTAGGGGTCCGATCTCGAGCTCGTCGCGCACCGACGACGCGACGAACTGGTGCTCGGGGTCCTGGAACACCGTCCCCGCGCGCGTCACGAGCTGACGTGCCGGGAGCCGCCAGGCCACGGCGTCGCCGAGGAGCGCGGTGCCGCTCGCCGGACGCAGCAGCCCGGCGACGAGGAGCGCGAGCGTCGACTTCCCCGATCCGTTGCGCCCGACCAGCGCGACCGACTCCCCGCCGCGGACCTCGAGATCGATGCCGGCGAGCGCTTGCGAGGCGCTCGCCGGATAGCGAAAGGTGAGGTCGCGCGCGCTCGCGAGGGCCGCGCCGGGCACGGCGCGCCGCCGCGGCGTCGGGTCCGCTGCGTCGGGCACCCAGACACCGAGGTCGGCGAGCCGCCGGCCATCGCGCGCGAAGACCTCGGCGGGGGCGCCGTCGGCGATGACGCCGCCCGAGGCTTCGATCACCACGACGCGATCCACCAGCTCGATCGCCTCCGCGGTGCGATGCTCGACGAGCACCATCGTCCGCGTGGGATCCCGCCCAAGATCGCGCAGCACCTCGCGCACCCCGGCCGCACCTTCCTCGTCGAGGTTCGCCGTCGGCTCGTCGAGGAGCAGGATGCGCGGCGCGAGCGCGAGGACTCCGGCGAGCGCGAGCCGCTGTTTCTCACCGCCGGAGAGCGCGTCGGTGCGGCGGTCGGCCGGGTAGGGGAAGCGGACGAGTGCGAGGGCGGCGTGCACCCGCGTCCATATCTCGGCGGTCGGCACGCAGCGGTTCTCGAGGCCGAAGGCCACGTCGTCGCCGACGCGTGGCATGACCAGCTGCGACTCGGGATCCTGGAAGACGATCCCGGTGGCGGCGCGGGCCCGTTCCGGACGCTGGCCGTCCACTTCGAGCGCGCCCTCGCTCTCTCCGGCCCCGCTCTCGAGGAGGCCGGCGATGCCGAGGAGCAGCGTGCTCTTGCCCGCGCCCGATGCGCCGAGGAGCAGCACCCGCTCGCCTTCGTCGATCCGCAGATCGAGGCCGCGGATGGCCCAGGCGCGCCGGCCCGCATGGCGCCACCCCCATCCGCGGGCCAGGATCGCGGGGGGGCTCATGCCCGCTAGACGCGCGTCTGCGCGCGACCCGACGGGAGCTGCGCCAGCACGCCGGTCTCGGCGAGCGCGCGCATGAGCCACCACGCGCCGTAGCCCGCGATGACGAGCGCCGAGACGAGCATGAACACGCCGATGATGAGCTGATCGGTGAGCCCGAGGTCCGGGTACCAGAGCGGCATGTCGTGGATCCACGCGCCGACCGCCGAGAGCGCCGCGGCGAGCAGTGCGGACGAGGCGCTCCACACGCGGTAGCGGAAGATCGCGAAGCCAAGCTCCGCGCCGGCGCCCTGGAAGACGCCCGAGAGCGCCGCGTCGAGCGCCCACTGCGAGCCGAGCAGCAGCGAGACGACCGCGGCGAGGACCTCGGCGAAGAACGCCGCACCGGGCTTGCGCACCACGAGTCCCGCGAGCACGCCGGGCACGAGCCACACGCCATACATCAGGTTCTGCGCCGGCGGCAGCGCGGCGAAGAGCGGCGCGGCCGCCGCCCAGAGCAGGTTCCAGCCCCAGATGACCACACCGAAGGCCACCGCGATCGCCGCGGTCACCACGATGTCGACCGTTCGCCAGGATGATGTCTGACCCATCACGTGCCTCCTTCGCGTATCTCGATGACCAGGAGCGAGCCCTCCACGAGCGAGACCCAGGCGGGCGTCGCGGACACGACGTTCGACAGGCCGCGCGAGCGTCCGAAGCGCAGCGTCTCGCCGCCGAGCGGGTAGCCGAGACCACCCGTGCGGACGCCCGCGGCGTCCGCGCGGACCGGGAGCAGCGTCACCAGCGAGCCCACCGGGCCGTCGAGCGCGAGGCGCTCGCCGGAGAAGAGCGCGCGTACGGTCGTCGTCCCGTGCACCGCGCGCACGCCGCGGTCGCGGTACCGCGGATCGGCGAGGAGCATCGCGTTCGCCAGCGCGTGGTCGAGGCGTGCGCCGCCGAATACGCCGAGCAGCACCACCTCGGACGCGCCGTTCGCCAGGGCATAGCCGAGCGCGAGCTCGAGGTCGGACTCATCCTTGGTCGCCGGGTGGCGGACGATCCGCGTCCCGCGCGCCTCGAGGAGCCGCGCCCCCTCCTCGCCGAGCGAGTCCATGTCGCCGACCGCGACGTGCGGCAGGATGCCCCAGCGCTCGAGGGCCCGCGCGCCGCCGTCGGCGGCGATCACCAGGTCGGCGCCCGCGGCGAGGTCGCGATCCGACGGGACGACGTCACCGTGCGCGACCACAGCGGCGATCATCGGGACATGAAAATGCGGCGCCTCTTCGCGCCGCAGCTTCGGGTCATCGCGATTCCGACTCCCTACGCTGATATGACTCAGATCAGGTTCTGGGGTCTGCGTTCGACCGCACTCTCAGCGCCCCGCTGCCGGGCGCTCCCCCGTCGTATGAAGTTGTCAGCACAAGCCTAGCACCGCGTCAGGCCGCCGCGCGCTCCTCCAGGACCTCGGCGGCCGCGCGCTCCTGGGTGGGGGCGACGAGCCACGCCACGACGAGGACCGCAAATGATGCGAACGCGAGAAGGTCCATGCTGCGCCTCCTTACACCTGATACGCGGATTCGCGATGCTGCGACGCGTCGAGTCCGAGGACCTCCTCGTGCTCGCCGACACGCAGACCGACGAAGAGGTCGATCACCTTGAGGATCGCGAACGTCATGACCGCGCTGTACGCGACGGCCGCCAGCACGGCGACGGCCTGGATGCCGAGCTGCTGAAGATTGCCGAAGGCCGCGCCGTCGGGCGCGGCCGCGTTCACTGCGGCCGAGGCGAAGATCCCCGTCGCGAGCGCGCCCCAGACGCCGCCCACACCGTGGACACCGAAGACGTCCAGCGCGTCATCGACGCGCAGGCGCTTGGTGAGCTGGATCCCGACGTAGCAGAAGGTCCCGGCGCCGAGGCCGATGAGGATCGCCGCGGACGCATCGACGTAGCCGGAGGCCGGGGTGATCGCGACCAGGCCAGCGACCGCGCCCGCCGCGGCACCGAGCACGCTCGGAGCGCCCTTGTGCAGCCACGACACGGTCATCCAGGTGAGCGCGCCCATCGCCGCGGCGGTGTTCGTGACGACGAACGCGTTCGCTGCCAGCCCGCTCGCGCCGATGGCGCTCCCGGCGTTGAAGCCGAACCAGCCGAACCACAGGAGCGACGCGCCGAGCACGGTCATGGTGGCGTCGTGCGGCTCGATGGGCTCCTCGCCGTAGCCGCGCCGCCGCCCGAGCACGAGTGCCGCGACGAGCGCGGACACGCCGCTGGTGATGTGCACCACGGTGCCGCCGGCGAAGTCGAGGGCGCCGAGGGTGCGCAGCCAGCCACCGGTCCCCCAGACCCAGTGCGCCACCGGGTCGTACACCAGGGTCGCCCAGAGGAGCGTGAAGACGACGAAGGCCTTGAAGCGCTTGCGCTCCGCGAACGCGCCGGTGATGAGCGCCGGTGTGATGACCGCGAACATCATCTGGAACGTCATGAAGGCGAGCGCCGGCACCGTGGGTGCGTAGTCGGGGTTCGGCGCCTGGCCGACCCCCCGCAGTGCCGCCCAGTCGAGGCCGCCGATGAGACCGCCGATATCGGGGCCGAAGGCGAGCGAGTAGCCCCAGAGCACCCACTGCACGCTGATGAGGCAGAGGATGAAGAAGCTGTGCATGATCGTGGCGAGGACGTTCTTCCTGCGGACCAGGCCGCCGTAGAAGAAGCCGAGCGCCGGGGTCATGAGCATGACGAGCGCGGACGAGACCAGGAGCCAGGCGGTGTCGCCGCTCGAGATGTTCTCCATGGCCGTAGCCTGCCGTCGCCGCGACCGGTGGTCAGCGGCGGGACGGCGCCATCACGGTTCTGCTTCGGTGCGCGCCGTGGCCACCGTTCCGTCACCGAACCGGCACCTCGGCCCGCTCACCTCCGGCATGGCGCTCGCTGATGCTGTGGCCATCAGAAGGAGGTCGGCATGACGGAGATCACCCGCTGGCGCGGTCCGGGGCCCGCCAGGCGCATCCACCTGCCGCTGCCCGAGCCTCCCCGCCATCGCCACGTCTCGAAGGCCGCGCGGGAGCCGAAGGACCTTCGCGGGCGCGCGCTCGAAGAGTGGCTGCGCGATCTCGCCGTCGCGCGGACGCACGACGGCGACTGATCAGCCCGCGACCGGCGCCCGCGCGTACACGCTGAAGAGATCGGCGATCGTCTGGGGGAGGCGCCCGCGCTCGTCCTGACGCGGGTCGTAGCCGCAGACCTCGAAGCCGCGCACGTCCGCGACGGTGACCAGCTGCGTGATGAGCTCGGTGAGCGCCGCGGCGCGGACGCCGCCGGGGGCGGGGAACACCACCGCCGGCACGTCCATCGGGTCGAGCACGTCGACGTCGACGTGGAGCCAGAGCTTCTTGCGGCGCGCCCACGCGATGACCGGCGCGATGTCCTCGTGGTCCGCCTCGAACGCGATGTGCGTCAGATGCGAGCGCTCGAGGTTCTGCCGCTCGCCGGTATCGAGCGCGCGGCCGCCGACCAGCGCCACCCGCTCCTCGGCGATCCTGCGCGCGCCGGGCCAGAGGAGCGGCGCGATCGACCGGCCGCAGACGTGCGCCAGGCACATGCCGCTCACGTAGTGGGTCTGCGTCGTGGCGAGCGTGTTGAAGTCTCCGTGCGCGTCGATGTAGACGAGCTGGAGGTCGGGCTCCACCGCGAGCGCTCCGGAGAGCGTGCCCGCGACGAGCGTGCACTCGCCGCCGAGCACGCCGCAGAGCGCCCCGCCGCGGAGCGACGCGGCGACGGCGTCGGCGAGCGTGCGGCATGACTCGCGCGCTGCGGTCAGCCAGCGATCGCGGGGGTTGAACGGCACGCGCACGTGTTTGTCCGGCGAGAGCAGGTGGACGAAGGTCTCCGCGAGCGCAGCGGGCGCGGAGACCAGGCCGGCGAAACGCTGTTCCGTGACCACACCGGCCTCGAACAGGTGGAGCGGACGAGCCGCCATTTCCGGGCGCATGCTAGCCCGTCAGGCGTGCGAGCGACTAGCCCCAGTCTCGCGGGCCGGCCGCCCGGCTACTTGATGAGACCGCTCTGATTGAGCGCCAGGCAGATGATGGCGATCGCGGTGAGGGGGAACTTGCTCCAGCGGCCCGAGACCAGCAGGAGGATGCCGCAGATGAGCGCGATGACGGCCAGCAGGAAGGTGATGGTCATTGACGCCTCCGTTCGTTCGTATGCCCACCGGCCATGCAGGCCGCGTGCCGCGGGCTAGTCGCTCAGTGCCGAGAGGAGCCGGTCGATGGCCGCGAGCCCGGCGTGGAGCAGCCGGGGCTCCATCCCGAAGCCGATGCGCAGGTGCCGCTCGGCGCGGAAGTGCGCCCCCGGGACGACCATCGTCGAGTACTCCCGGATCAGCCGGTCGACGAAGGGCAGCGAGTCGATGGGAAAGCGATAGCTGAAGAAGCAGATCGCGCCGGCCTGCGGTGCCGTCCAGTGCAGCTCGCGGGAATGGGTCCCGGCCCATTCCTCGAGCGCCGGCCAACGCTCGCTGAGCAGGTAGCGCGCACGTTCCAGGAGCTTGGCCCGCCGTTCGAGCGCGACCTCCGCCAGGACTTCGGAGAGCGTCGCCGGCGCGATGGTGGTGTAGTCCTTGAGCTCGAGTGCGGCGCGCACGCGCGCCTCCGGTGCGACGAGCCAGCCCACGCGCAGCCCCGGCAGCCCGTACACCTTCGAGAGTCCACCGGTCACGATGACGCGCTCGCCCGTGCCGCTGAAGGATGCGCTTTCCACGCCGTCGAGCTCGGCCCCGCGATAGACCTCATCGGCGATGATCCAGGCGCCGTGGCGCGCCGCGATCTCGCTGACGCGCAGGGTCTCCGTGCGCGAGAGCGCTTGTCCGGTGGGGTTGTTCGGTGTGCAGACGCAGATGACCTTGGTGCGACCGTTCACCGCGGCCGCGAGCGCGTCGAGATCGATCCTCCAGCCGCGCTCTTCGCGCAGCCACACCTCGCGCACCCGCGCCCCGAGCGCGGTCGCGAGGCCGTGGAGCTGCATGTAGTTCGGCATGACGATGACCACCTCATCGCCGGCCGACACGAGCGTGGTGATGGCGAGGTAGTTCGCCTCGCTCGTGCCCGTCGTGAGGACCACATTCTCCGCGCCGGTGCCCGCGTGGAATCCGGCGACCAGCGCCCTGGTGGCTTCGCGGCCCACACCCTCGGCATAGCCGAGCCGCGTGCGCAGGAGCTCGCGCGGATCGCGCGCGGCCTCCTCGAGCGTCATCGCCTCGACGCCCGACTCCGACAGGTCGTACTTCACGCGGTGCTCCCAGGTGGACTGCATCCGCTCCATGTCGAAGGTGGGGAACTTCACACACGGCAAGATACGCCGACCGGGTAGGCTCGCACCGTGCGTCGCATCGGTCACCGGGGCGCGAAGGCCCACGCGCCGGAGAACACCATCGCCTCGTTCCAGAAGGCGCTCGACCTGGGCTGCGATGAGATCGAGACCGACGTGTGGCTCATGGATGGCGACGCGCTCGTCATCAGCCACGACCGGCCCGCGTCGGTGGCGGGTCTGCTCACCCTCGACGACGTCCTCGACTTCTGCCGCGGGCGCATGGCGGTGAACGTGGAGCTCAAGTGCGGCCAGAGCGACGCCCAGGCCGCGGTCAGCGGGGAGCGCGTGGCCCGACACCTGCGGCGGCGCGCCGACGCCGATGTCTACGTGTCGAGCTTCTGGTACCCGGCGCTGGCCGCCGCCCGTGCGGCGGCGCCGGCGGTGCGGCGGGCGTTCGTCTTTGGCGCGGCGCCGGACATGGATGCCCTGCTCATGCAGGCCCGCGCGCTCGAGCTCTGGGCGCTCCATCCCGAGCACTGGTACGTGACGCCGGAGCGTGTCGCGGCGGCGCACGCCGCCGGCCTCGTGATGAACGCCTGGACCGTGAACGATCCCGCCGAGATCGCGACGCTCGCCGGGTGGGGGGTGGACGGGATCATGTCCGACCACCCCGAGCGCGTCCCGAAGGGCTAGCCGCCGGCCCAGCCGCGCGCCCGGCCGACCGCCTCGCGCCAGCGCGCGTAGAGCGCGTCGCGCTCGTCGCGGCCCATCCGCGGCTCGTAGCGCGCGGCGACCGCGCGCCGCTCGCGAAGCTGCGCCGTGCCGGGCCACACGCCCGTCGCCAGTCCCGCGAGGAACGCGGCGCCCATGGCGGTCGTCTCGCGCGTCGCGCTGACCTCCACCGGGATGCCGAGCAGGTCGGCCTGGAATTGCATGAGGAAGCGGTTCGCGCTTCCGCCGCCGTCCACGCGGAGCACCTCGGGTGCGCGTCCGGCGCGCTGCATCAGCTCGACGAGGTCGCGCACCTGGTACGCGATCGCTTCGAGCGCCGCGCGCGCGAGGTGCGCGCGCGTCGTACCGCGCTCCACGCCGATGATCAGGCCGCGCGCATACGGGTCCCAGTGCGGCGCGCCCAGACCGGTGAAGGCGGGGACGAAGTACACGCCATCGTTCCCCCCAAGACCCGCGGCGAGCGCGTCGGTCTCCGAGGCGTCTGCGATGATGCCCAGGCCGTCGCGGAGCCACTGCACCGCGGCCCCCGTGACGAACGCGCTGCCCTCGATGGCGTAGCGCACACCGTCACCGATGTCCCAGGCGATCGTCGTCAGCAGGCCGCCGGTCCGCGCCACCGGCGCGGCCTCGCTCCCGGTGTTGGCGAGAAGGAAGCAACCGGTGCCGTAGGTGTTCTTCGCCTCGCCGGGCAGGAAGCAGGTCTGGCCGAAGAGCGCGGCCTGCTGGTCGCCCGCGACGCCGGCGATGGGGATCGCGCGGCCGAAGTGCGCGGGATCGGTCTCGCCGACCACACCGCTCGAGCGCACGACCGCTGGGAGCATCGCGCGCGGGATGCTGAGCTGACCGAGGAGCTCGTCGTCCCACTCGCCGCGGTGGATGTCGAAGAGCATCGTGCGCGCGGCGTTGGAGACGTCGGTCGCGTGCACGCGGCCCCCGGTGAGCCGCCAGATGAGCCACGTGTCGATCGTGCCGAAGAGGAGCTCGCCGGCCATGGCCCGCGCCTGCGCGCCGGGCACCCGGTCGAGGATCCAGCGGACCTTCGTCGCGGAGAAGTACGCGTCGATGACGAGCCCGGTCCGCTCGCGCACCAGCGGCTCGAGGCCGCGTGTCTTGAGGTCGTCGCAGATCGCCGCGCTCGCGCGGCTCTGCCACACCACCGCCGGATGGATCGGCCGGCCGCTCGCGCGCTCCCACACGACGGTCGTCTCGCGCTGGTTGGTGATGCCGATCGCGGCGATCTGCGCGGGAGCGGTCCGCGAGGCCGCGAGCGCCTCGCGCGCGACCGCGACGGTCGTCTCGAGGATCTCCACGGGGTCGTGCTCGACGTGGCCGGATGCCGGATAGCGCTGGGCGATCTCGCGATCGGCCATCCCGGCCACGACCCCACGCTCGTCGAAGACGAGCGCGGCGGAGCCGGTCGTCCCTTGATCGAGCGCGAGGACGGCGGTCATGCGGTGCTGAAGCGGCGCATCGGCGCGATCTCGCGACGGTACGCGGCGATCTCCCGCTCGCGGCGCGCGGCGTCCCAGCCGAGGAGCGCGGCCATCCGGTCCGCGACCGCGTCGAGGCAGTCGAGGCCCTGGCACGAGGCGAGCCCGAGCGTGGTCCGGCGCAGGAGGGCGTCGCCGATGGTCATCGCCCACTCGTTCCGCACCGCGTAGACGAGCTCCGCCGCGGTGCCGCGGTGGTGCTGGCAGAGCGGCGCGGCGAGCGCGGGCTCCGTGGTGGCGAGCGTTCGGAGCGCCTGTGCGCGCAGGTCGTCGGGCCGGCCGCCGGGCAGTGGCACGGCGGCGGTCGTCGAGCCGGCGCGGCGCCCGAGCCGGCGCATCACGGCGTCGGTCACCTCCTCGGCGATGTCGCGGTACGCGGTGATCTTTCCGCCGACGACCGACAGGAGCCCGCTGACGCCGTCGCTGCGCTCGTGATCGTGGAGCGCGTGCTTCCGCGAGACCTCACCTTCGCTCACGCCCTCCACACGCACGAGCGCGCGCACGCCGGCCCAGGTGTAGTGGATGCGGTCGAACGGGGCCTCCGGGAACGCACGGCGCGCCTCGGTCTGCAGATACCGCACGTCCTCCTCGGTCGCGGCGGCCTCACCGGGGTCACCCTGGTAGTCGGTGTCGGTGGTGCCCACGATGGTGTAGTCGAGCCAGGGGACGACGAAGAACAGGCGCCCGTCGCTCTTCGCGAAGAGCACGTGGGCCCGTTCGGTCGCCCGCGGGGTCACCAGGTGGATGCCCTTGGTGAGGCGGAGGAGCGGCTTCGGCGAGCGCCGCACCGGCGCGATGGTCGTATCCAGCCACGGCCCCGTCGCGTTCACCACCAGGCGCGCGCGCAGCTCGAGGTCGCGCCCGCCGAGCTGGTCGCGCACCGTCGCGCCCACCACCCGGTCGCCCTCGCGCAGGTAGCCGGTCGCCGTCGCGTGATTCAGGGCCAGGGCGCCATGCGCCTCCGCGTCGGCGACGTTCTCGACCACGAGCCGCTCCACCAGGGGCACCTGCGCGTCGTAGAAGCGCCACGCACCCGCGAGGCCGTCGGCCTCGATCGTCGGCTCGAGCTCGAGCGTGGCGGCGCGGCCGTGCTTCTTGCGCTTGGGCAGGCTCTTGTCGAGCGACAGCCAGTCGTACAGCTGCATCCCGATGCGCAGCTTGAGCTGGTACCAGAGGCTCGGCCGGTACAGGGGTAGCAGGAAGGCGAGCGGGAACACCAGGTGTGGAGCGATCCGCAGGAGGATCTCGCGCTCGCGCATGTCGCTGCGCACCAGGCCGAAATCGAAGAGCTCGAGATAGCGCAGGCCGCCATGGATCAGCCGGGTCGGGCGGGAGGTCGTCCCGGAGGCGAAGTCGTCCTTATCGACGATCGCGACCGAAAGGCCGCGTGTGGCGGCGTCACGTGCGATCCCCGCTCCGATGATGCCGCCGCCGATGATGAGGAGATCGACGGTGCGGTCGCCGAGCGACCGCACCGTCTCGTCTCTTGCTACTGCGGCGTGGCGAAGCGTCACGCCTGCAGAGGAGGGCAGCACGGCTGCCCGACTATGGGTTCGCCTTGTTGTACTTCTCGATCTGCGCGTTGATGTCCGCCACCGCCGCGTCGAGCGCGGCCTGAGAGGTGGCCTGGCCGAGCAGGACCGCCTCGATCGCCTTCTGTGTCCGCTGGCGGGCCTGCGGCATGACGCCGAGCACCGCGCCGTTGGTCATGCGGTTCTGCGGGGAGTCACGGATCTCGTTGACCGCGGTGAGGAACTGCGGGTACTTCGACGCCCACTCCTTGCTGGGGCCCTCGTTGTACGCCGCCTTGACCACCGGGTAGTAACCCGTGTCCGCCTGCCACTGCGCCTGGATGGCCGGGGTCATCGCGAACTTCACGAAATCCCATGCGGCCTGCTGCTCCTCGGCGGGGCGGCTCTTCATGATGTAGAGCGAGGCGCCACCGATGATGTTGCCGCCGTCCTTGGGCTTGCTGTCGGGGCGCGGGTACAGACCCGTCCCCACCTGGAACTTCGCGACGTTGATGGTGTTGCGCAGCGTCGCGGTGCTCTCGATGTACATCGCCGTCTTGCCGGCGTTGAACGCGTTGGTGGCACCCGCGTTGTCGATCCCCGGGTTGTAGAAGTAGCCGCCGTCGACGCCGGCCTTCCACCAGTCGAGGATCGCCTTGCCCTGCGCGCTGTTCCACAGCACCTTGGTCGCGCGGTTGTCGCGGCCGTTGCCGTTGTCGGCGTACAGCGCGCCCGACGTGGCCATGAGCTGCTCGAACAGCCACCCGTAGATCGAAGGGCCGAAGCCGTAGCGCGTGGTCGTGCCCCCGTCCTTCTTCGTCAGCTTCTTCGCCGCCTCGGCGACCTCGGTGAAGGTGACCGGCGGCTTCTCCGGATCGAGGCCGGCCTCTTTGAAGGCGTCCTTGTTGTAGAAGAGGATCGCCGAGGACGCGTTCCACGGCATGCTCTGCAGCTTGTCCTGGTACTTGTAGTAGTTGATGACCGCGGGCTCGAAGTCCTTGGTGTCGAACTTGTCCCGGTCGATGAACGCCTGCATCGGTACGACCTGGCCGCCGTCGCGCATGTACGCCTGGCCGATGTCATACACCTGCACCAGCGCGGGCGCCGCGTTCGAGGCGATGGCCGTGTTCAGCTTGGCCAGCAGGTCGTCGTAGTTGCCCTGGAAGATCGCCTCGACCTTCGTGTTGCTCTGGCTGGCGTTGAACGCGGCGACGATCTTGTTGATCGCCTCGCCGTTCACGCCACCCATGGCGTGCCACCACGTGATCTTCGCCGCGGGCTTGACGTCCTTGCCCGGCGCGAGGGCGCTACTGTCGCCTCCGCCGATACCCCCGCCACAGGCGGCCGCGATGAACGTGAATGTAAGCGCGAGCGTTGCGAGTTTGCGCATCGTTCCCTCCCTATGTTCTCTGACCACGCTACCCCTTTACGGCGCCGGCGGTGAGACCGCGGATGAGCTGCCGTTGGCCAAGGACCAGCAGAGCCAGCGTGGGTACCGCGACCATGATGACACCGGCCATGACCAGGCCCCAGCGCAGTGACTCCTCGAAGCGCAGCTGGGCGATCCCGACCTGCGTCGTACGCATGAGCGTCTGGTTGGTGACCAGCAGCGGCCAGAAGTACTGGTTGTATGTCGAGAGGAAGCCGTAGATCGCCACGGTGCCGAGGATCGGTCGTGAGAGCGGAAGCACCATTGACACAAAGAACCGGAACGATGAGGCGCCGTCGATCCGCGCGGAGTCCCACAGCTCGCGTGGGATCTGCAGGAACGCCTGGCGCAGCAGGAACGTCCCGAAGGCGGTGGCCATGAACGGCACCGCGAGACCCTGGTACGTGTCGATCCAGCCGATGGTGCGGATGGTCATGTAGTTGGGGATGATCGTGGCTTCCCAGGGGATCATCAGCGTGCTGAGGAAGATGAAGAACAGCACCTGCCGGCCGCGGAACACCAGGAACGAGAACGCGTAGGCGGCGAGGCTCGCCGTGACGAGCTGACCGATCACGACCGCAGAGGACACGACGACGCTGTTCAAGAGGTAGCGCCCGATCGGGATCGTGGCGAGCACGCGCGCGTAGTTGTCCAGCGATGGCTGCGCCGGCAGCACGGGTGGCGGGAACGTCGCGATCTCCGACTCGGTCATGAGGGAGTACGAGAGCGCCAGCAGCAGCGGGAAGGCCACCAGGATCGAGCCGATCGTGAGCAGCCCGTAGCTGCCGATCGCGTGGAGCGGGAACGGACGGCGCCGGCTGCGACCGCCCTCACTCATTGATAGTGCACCCGCCGCTCCACGAAGCGGAACTGGATGAGCGTCAGCGCCATGACGAGCAGGAGCAGGATCACCGCCTGCGCGCTCGCGTAGCCGAACTGGAAGTTCTGGAACGCGTCGAGGTAGATGCTGTACACGAGCACGTTCGTGGCATCCACCGGCCCACCGCGCGTGAGCAGGTGGATCTGCGTGAAGGCTTGCAGAACGCCGATCGTATCGACCACGAGCAGGAAGAAGAGCGATGGCGAGACCATGGGGACGGTGATCCTGGTGAACATGCGGAGGCCGCGCGCGCCGTCCAGGCGCGCCGCCTCATAGATCTCCTCGGGGACGCTCTGGAGGCCGGCGAGCAGCACGATGATGTTCGTCCCGAGCGTCAGCCAGATGGTGGTGATGGACACGGCGATGATCGCCGTCGAGGGCTGGATGAGCCAGTCGGGTCCCTGGATCCCCACCAGCGACAGCACGTAGTCGAGCAGTCCGAGGCTGGGGTTGAACAGCAGGAGCCAGATGAGCGACCCCACCGCCGCGGAGATCGCGATCGTGCTCGACATCATCGTGCGGAACACGTTGATCCCACGAAGACGCTGGTTCAGGATGACCGACAGGACCAGTCCGAGCGTGATGCCGATCGGCACCGTGTACATCGCGAAGAGGCCGGTCGCGACCAGCCCGGTGCGGAATGCGGGCGAGGTCAGCAGCTCGCGATAGTGGTCGAGTCCCGCGAAGGTCGTGATCGCTCCGGTCGCTCGTGTGTTGAACAGACTGAGATAGATGGACTGACCGAGCGGGTAGAAGACGAAGACGACGAACAGGATGAGCGACGGGGCGAGATACGCCAGTCCGGTCAAGAGGGAGCGCGTCTCGCGCGAGCTCATGCCCATCACGGTCGCGGAATCGTACCGCGTATCTCGAGGAGGTCGGTGAGGATCGCGTAGGCGACCTGGTCCACCTGCGGGTCGTGCAGCTGCACGGCGACCCGGCCCGCCAGGTCGGTCTCGTAGACGAGCCCCATCGAGAACCCCTCGACGGCGTAGAGCGGGTCGAGCGGCTCGAGCCGCCGCGGCCGGAATGACGCGATGATGCGTCCGCCGCGCCGCTCGAGGTCGATGACCGGCCGGACGCGCGCGCCGACGGCGGCCGCTGCGCGCGCCGCGTCGCCGGCCGCGGGGTCGATCGGATGCCGCTCCACGTCCGCGGGCGTGATGCCGCCGTCCATGAGGACGTTCGCCAGGATGGCCGCCTTCACCGCGCTGTCATGCCCCTCGAGGTCATTGCGCGGATCGGCCTCGGCGATCCCGCGGCGCTGCGCCTCGGCGAGCGCGTCGGCGAACGAGGCGCCGGTCGCGCACTGCGACAGGATGTAGTTGCAGGTGCTCGAGACGATCCCGCGTATCGCGTCGATGCGCGCGAGCGGGAGCGCAGCCCGGCGCAGGGTGAACACCGGCAGGCAATCCGCCAGCGTCGCCTCGAAGCGTAGGAGGCGCCCCTGCGTCCGAGCGAGCGCCTCGAGCTCGCGGTGGGCGAGCGCGATCGGTCCCTTGTTCGCGGTCACCACGTGCATGCCCGCGGCGAGCGCCTCGCGGATGTGCGTGAGCGCGGGCTCGCCGGTGCGCGGGTCCAGGGTGGTGATCTCGATGAGCACGTCGGCGGGCAGATCGCGGATGGGTGGCAGCGCTCGGAGCGGCAGATCGGTGCCCGCGAGGATGGTCTCAAGCTCGATCCCCGCTGCGTCGATGACCGCGCCGTGCCGCGCCGTGCCGATCGCGGTCACCGTGAAGGGTGCGCCGGTCGCAAGGAGCATCCGCGCGAGCGCGCGGCCCACGTGACCGAAGCCGACGAGCGCGAGGCGCACGCGACCACGCTAAACTCGATCCTCGATACGCGTCGTGCGGGGCACCCCGGTCATTCCGGTGGCGCCCCTTTTCGGCGTTTGGCAAGGAGTAGGAGCTGGTGCGCCTCGCACGCCTCTTCGACCGTTCGCCGTCCCCGCGCGCCGAGATCCTCGTGGTCGGGCTTGGGAACCCCGGCGAGGCCTACGCGTCCACGCGGCACAACGTGGGCTTCCAGGTGGCCGGCCGGCTCGCCAAGCGCGCGCGCCTGGAATTCGCGGTGAAGGCGGGAGCGTCGCGTATCGCGGAGGGCACGCTCGGCACGACGCGGATCGCCATCGCGCGGCCGCAGACCTTCATGAACGACAGCGGCACCGCGGTGCGGAAGCTGCTCGACCGCTATCGCATCGATCCCAGCGCGATGATCGTCGTCTACGACGACGTCGACCTGCCGCTCGGCAAGGTGCGCATCCGCGAGAAGGGCGGCCCGGGGACGCACAACGGCATGCGCTCGATCGTTGCCGCGGTGGGCGAGGGGTTCCCCCGAGTGCGTGTCGGGGTCGCGCCCTCCGATCCGGCGGCCGAGATCGCCGACCTCGCGGACTACGTCCTGGCGCCGTTCTCGGCGGAGGAGCGCCCGCTCGCCGAGGACGCGGCGACGCGCGCCGCGGAGGCCCTCGAGGTGGCGATCCGGGACGGTCTGCGACGCGCCATGGACCGCTTCAATGGTTGAGGCCGCGCCCGCGCGCTCGAGCGCCCGGCTCGGGGGTCTGCTCGCGCGGGCCGCCCAGAGCGCGGCGTTCGTCGAGCTCGCGCGGCGTCTGGAGGATCGCGCGAGCGTCTCCTTGGTGGAGGCCACCGCCGGCGCCCGCGCGTACGCGTGGTCCGCGCTCGTCGACGTGGCCCGCCATCCGCTGCTCCTCGTGGCGCCATCGGAGGAGCGGGCGCGCCGCTGGCGCGCGGAGCTGGTGGCCTGGCTGGGCGAGGAGCGCGTCCTGCCGTTCCCGGAGCGCGAGACGATGCCCTTCGAGATCGGCGCATCCTCCGCCGGGGCGGTCCATCAGCGGCTCCTGACGCTCTGGCGTCTGCGTGGCGCGGCCGAGCCGCTCGCCGTGGTGGCGTCGCTGCGCGCGCTCATGCAGCACACCATCACGCCGGGTGAGCTCGCGCGACGGGGAAGGACCCTGAGAGTTCACGACAGCGTTGTTTGGAGCGAGACCGCCTCCTGGCTCTTCGATCTCGGTTACGAGCCGGTGGCCGAGGTGAGCGGACCGGGGACCTTCTCGCGGCGCGGCGGCATCCTCGACGTCTATCCCGCGAGCGCCGCCATGCCGGTGCGGATCGAGCTCTTCGGGGACGACATCGAGACGCTCCGCTCGTTCGATCCGGTGACCCAGCGGTCGCAGGAGGGGCTCGCCGCCGTGGACATCCTCCCGGCCCGCGAGTACTCGCTCGAGCGCGGCATGGAGCTCGCGGACCGTCTGGGCGCCGCAGGCTGGGACGGGCTCGTCGGCGGCGACGGCGTGGAGGACCTCGGACCATACGTCGCGCTCGCGGAGGCACTCCGTGAGGGACGCGACGCGCCCGGGCTCGACGCGTTCGCAGCGGCGCTCGGCGCGAGCGCCACGCTGCTCGACCACCTCCCCGAGCGGTCGAGCGTGGTGTTCGAGGACTCGGTCGAGCTCGACCTCGCGCACGACGCGCACGAGGCCCAGGCCGAGGAGCGGCGGGAGGAGCTCGGCGCGCAGGGCCTGCCGGTCGCGGTCTTCCCACCGCCCTATGCCGGCCGCACCGACATCGAGCGCGCCGCCGAGGCGCGCGGCGTCGTGCGTGTCCGTCCGGCGCCCGATGCGCTGCGTCTGGGTTGGACCGGCGTCACCTCATACGCCGGCCGCCTCGACGCGTTCCTCAGCGAGGTCGCTCGTTCCGCGGGCCCGGGGGAGCCTGCGACGGAGTGGGAGAGGCGCGCTGAGGTGACCGTCATCGCCACCCCGCAGGCCGCTCGTCTGGCCGAGCTGCTCGCGGACCGCGCCGTGACCGCGACACCGCACGACACGGTGGCGGACGCGCCCGCGGCCGGATCGCTCGTCCTTGTGCGCGTCGGACTGGCCGAGGGGTTCGCGGTCCCGGAGATCGGTCTGCGGGTCTTCAGCGATGCCGAGGTCTTCGGATTCCGCAAGCCTCGCCACCCCGAGCGCCGCCGGCGCCGCGTGGCGATGGGCTCGCTGCTGTCGGACCTGCGGCCCGGCGACCACGTGGTGCACGAGGAGCACGGCATCGCCCGGTTCGAGCGCTTCGTCACGAAGGAAGTCGCGGGCGTCGTCCGCGAGTATCTCGAGCTGCGTTTCGCCGGCACCGACGTGGTCGCGCTCCCAACGGAGCGGGTGGACCGGGTCACGCGCTACGTGGGCGGCACGCCGCCGGCGCTCTCGGCGCTCGGCGGACGCGAGTGGGCCGCGACCAAGCGCAAGGCGAAGAAGGCGGCGCAGGAGATCGCGCGGGAGCTCATCAAGCTCTACGCCGCGCGCGAGACGGTGAGCGCTCACGCCTTCGGCCGCGACACGCCCTGGCAGATCGAGATGGAGAACGCCTTCCCGTTCACCGAGACGCCCGATCAGCTGCAGGCCATCGAGGACACCAAGCGCGACATGGAGCGTGGGCGGCCCATGGACCGGCTCGTCGTCGGCGACGTCGGCTACGGGAAGACGGAGGTGGCGCTGCGCGCCGCGTTCAAGGCGGTGCAGGACGGCAAGCAGGTCGCGGTCCTCGTACCCACCACGGTGCTGGCGCAGCAGCACTACGAGACGTTCGTCGAGCGGCTCGAGACGTTCCCGGTGCGCGTCGCCATGCTCTCGCGGTTCCGCACACCCGCCGAGCAGCGCGAGGTCGTCGCCGACATCGCGACCGGCGAGGTCGACGTGGTCATCGGGACGCACCGCCTGCTCCAGAGCGACGTGCGCTTCCGCGACCTGGGCCTCCTGGTGATCGACGAGGAGCACCGCTTCGGCGTGAAGCACAAGGAGCGCCTCAAGCAGATGCGCACCGAGGTGCACGTCCTGTCCATGACCGCAACGCCCATCCCGCGGACGATGCACATGGCCCTCTCCGGCGTGCGCGACATCAGCGTCATCGAGACGCCGCCCGAGTCGCGCCAGCCGATCGAGACACACGTCGTCGAGCGCACCGACGACGTGCTGCGCGAGGCGATGCTCCGGGAGCTGGATCGCGGCGGGCAGATCTACTACGTGCACAACCGGGTGCAGGGCATCGAGCACGAGACCGAGCGGCTGCGCGCGCTCGTCCCGCGCGCCCGGTTCGTGGTCGCGCATGGCCAGATGGATGAGCGCCGGCTCGAACGCGTGATGGTGGAGTTCGCCGACGCCGAACACGACGTCCTGGTCTGCACCACGATCATCGAGTCCGGTCTGGACATCCCGAACGTGAACACGATCATCATCGACCGCGCCGGCCAGCTCGGGCTCGCGCAGCTCTACCAGCTCCGCGGACGGGTGGGGCGCAGCGCCGCCAAGGCATACGCCTACCTCCTCCACGGGAAGCAGGAGCGCCTCTCCGAGGACGCGCGCAAGCGCCTCCAGGCCGTGTTCGACGCGTCCGACCTCGGCGCGGGATTCAAGATCGCGATGCACGACCTGGAGATACGCGGTGCCGGGAACATCCTCGGCGCGGAGCAGCACGGGCATGTGGCCGCGGTCGGGTTCGAGCTGTACACGCAGATGCTCGAGGAGGCGGTGAACGAGGAGCGCGGCGCGCCGCGCGCGGCCGCGCTGCCCGACGTGACCGTCGACCTGGCGCTGTCGACGGCGATCCCCGACGAGTACGTGCCCAGCCGACAGCGCAAGCTCGAGCTCTACCGTCGCATCGCGGGGCTGCGCGCGCTCGAGGACCTCGGCGCGCTGCGTGACGAGCTGCGCGACCGCTACGGCGCGCCGCCGGAGCCCGTGCGCAATCTTCTGTACGGTGTCGAGGTGAAGCTGCGCGCGGTGAGCGCCGGCGCGACGGAGGTCCGCGCTCGCGGGCCGGAGCTGCGCCTCGTCCTGGGTGGCGACCTTCCGCCCGAGAAGCGCGCCGCGCTCTCGCGGGCCTTCCCGCGGATCCAGCTCGGAACCCGCCAGGTGCGCCTATCGGTCCTGGACCTCCGCGGCGACTGGCGCGACGCCCTCACCCGCATGCTGGATCTGGTGGCCTGATGCCCGCGGACCGAAGGGAGCGCGGACGATGCGCATAGGCGTCGATCTGGACGACGTCATCGCGATCTGCGCCGTGCCCTACCTGCGCAAGTTCGCTCAGGAGTACGGCGTGGAGCTGCCCGACGACAAGGAGATCGGCTGGCATCTCCTGCGCGAGATGGATCCACACGTGTCGCCGGAGGAGCGCGACCGCTTCCGCCTGCGCTTGTACGACGGCACGTTCTTCAGCGAGCTCGACATCTACGAGGACTGCCCGATCGTGCTCGAGCGCTTGGTGCAGCAGGGCCACGAGATCTACTTCATCACCGCGCGCACCGAGAAGCGGCGCCTGGTGACGGAGACGTGGCTGCGCGAGAAGCGGATCCTCGATCACGCGAAGGCCGTGCACCTCAAGCCGTACGGAGAGTTCCGTCCCGACTCGCCGCGGGGCCGCTACGACGCCGAGGGATCGGCTCGCTACAAGACGCGACTGGCGCAGGAGCTGCGCCTGGACGTCTTCTGCGAGGACGATGTCACGATCGCGCGCTCGCTCGCCGAGGCCGGGGTCCGCGTGCTGCTCTTCGACCACCCTTGGAACCGCGACGTGGCGCACGAGCGCATCACGCGCGTGACCGGCTGGGCCGAGGTCGCCCACCTCCTCGGCGTGTGACGCGGTCGACGACGGTCATCCTCATGGCGCGATGAGTCCGACCACCTTCTATTTCGTCCGCCACGGCGAGAGCGAGGCGAACGTCGCACACCGCTTCTCCGGAAGGCTCGACGTCCCGCTCACGGAGCGCGGCCGCGCGCAGGCGGTCGCGGTGGCCGCGGCGCTCGCGGACGTGCGCTTCGATCGGATCGTCGCCACGCCGCTCGCGCGCTCCCTGGACACGGCGCTCGAGATCGCGCGGCGCCGGAAGATGCCGGTGGACGTGGTCGCCGACCTCGCGGAGATCGACGTGGGCGACATGACCGGCGCGACGTTCGACGAGATCCGCGGCCTCCCGAGCTGGCGCGAGGATGGCTTCGTCGCCTGGCCGAACGGCGAGACCCTCGAGCAGGTCCTCGAGCGCGCGCTGCGCGCGCTGCGCCGGATCCACCGCGAGACCGAGGGCGGCACGGTGCTGGTTATCGGCCACGGCGGGGTGACGCGCATCCTCGTCTCGCACTACCTCGGGATCCTCCCGCGGCTCGACGCCTCGCCCCAGACGAACACCGCGGTGACCGTCATCGTGAGCGACGGCGCGACGGGCCGCGTCGAGCGGCTGTTCGACGGCGCGCATCTGCCGGACGCCGCACGCTGACGGGAGTACCCTTCCGCCGTGGCGACGACGCTCAAGGACCTCGCGGCCCGGATCCGCGACGTCCCGGACTTCCCCAAGCCGGGGATCCTGTTCAAGGACATCACGACCATCCTCAAGGACGGCGACACGTTCCGCCTCGCCATCGACGGCCTGCTCGAGCGCATCGGGAAGCGCGACGTCGACGTGGTGGTGGGTATGGAGTCGCGCGGCTTCATCTTCGGCGCGCCGATCGCCTACCAGCTCGGCGTCGGCTTCGTGCCGGTCCGCAAGCTCGGCAAGCTCCCGGCCGACGTGGTGAGCGTCGAGTACGACCTCGAGTACGGCTCCGCCACGCTCGAGATGCACAAGGACGCCATGAAGCCTGGCGCGAAGGTGCTCGTCGTGGACGACCTGCTCGCGACCGGGGGCACCGTCGCCGGCACGATCGAGCTGGTGAAGCAGCTGGGCGGCCAGATCGTCGCGTGCGCCTTCCTCATCGAGCTCACCGCGCTCCACGGGCGGGACAAGCTCGACGGCTACGACGTCGTTACACTCATCTCGTATTGAGCGCCCGGGGCACACCGGACGCGTGACCGGCGGAGCCCCGCTTGGTCCCTCATCAAAGGAGGACCGATGACCGCGGCGCCGCTCTTGCCAGACCTCCAGATCGCCGAACAGGTCCCCGCCGAGCGCGTCCGCGCGTTCCTCGGACACGACCGGCTGCTCTCGGCGTACGCCCTCGCCGATCTCGACGCCGCGGAGATCGAGCGCGCCCGCTGGTGGCTCGCCAGCCGCGACGGCCGCGACGTCGCCGCCGCGGTGCTCGTGGAGGCGCTCGCGTTCCGTCCCTGCTTCGCGTTCGGCGAGACCGAGGCGCTCGCGGCCATCTTCCGGGACGGCATCCGCGAGCCGCGCCTGGTCGTCTCGACGCAGCCGAGCGGGCGGATCGCGGTGGAAGCGGCCTACCGGCTCGAGCGCGTCGACCGCATGCATCGCATGGTGGTGGACATCGCGTCCTTCCGGCCGCGTGTCACGCAGCGCGTGACGCGGCTCGGGCCGGACGATCTCGAGGACGTCATCGACCTGTACGGGCACGCCTCGCGGACGTACTTCACCGCCGACCGCCTGGCCCGCGAGATCTACTACGGCATCTACGTGGACCGCACGCTGGTGTCGGCGGCGGGCACCCACGTGCGCTCGCACCGCTCCGGTCTGGCGGCCGTGGGCAACGTGCTCACGCGCATCGCGTACCGCGATCGCGGGATGGCCACCACGGTCACCTCCGCGGTCACGGCTGCCGCGCTGGAGGAGCACCCCGACGTCGTGCTCAACGTCCGGCAGGAGAACGCCCCGGCGATCGCGGTGTACGAGCGTCTGGGCTACCGCGTGCACGCGCCATTCATCGAAGGACCAGCGGTCCGCCGGTCGACCTGGGACCGGCTACTTGGGAGGATGCGATGACCACAGCCACACTGCCGAAGCACGATGTCGTCGACCTGAAGCTCGCCGAGAGCGGCACCCGGCGGGTCGAGTGGGCGGGCCGCGAGATGCCCGTGCTCAGCGGGATCCGCGCTCGTCTCGCGAAGGAGCGCCCGTTCGCGGGTCTGCGCATCGCGGCCTGCCTGCACGTGACGACCGAGACCGCGAACCTGGCGCTCGCGCTCAGGGACGGCGGCGCCTCGGTGGCGCTCTGCGCGTCGAATCCGCTCTCCACCCAGGATGACGCCGCCGCGGCCATCGTCCAGGCGGGGATCAGCGTGTTCGCGCGCAAGGGGGAGGACCGCGACACGTACTACCGCCACATCAACGCGATCCTCGAGACCAAGCCCCAGATCACCATGGACGACGGTGCCGACGTCGTGACGCTCCTGCACACCGAGCGCAAGGATCTGCTCGCGCACGTGAAGGGCGGGACCGAGGAGACGACGACCGGTGTCATCCGCCTCCGCGCGATGGCGTCCGAAGGCGTCCTCGCCTACCCGATCGTCGCGGTGAACGAGGCACAGACCAAGCACATGTTCGACAACCAGTACGGCACCGGCCAGTCCACGGTGGACGGCATCCTGCGCGCCACGAACATCCTCCTGGCCGGCAAGACGGTGGTGGTCTGCGGGTATGGCTGGGTCGGTCGCGGCGTCGCCCACCGCTTCCGCGGCATGGGCGCGATCGTCGTCATCAGCGAGATCGATGCGCTCCGCGGCCTGGAGGCCGCGATGGACGGCTACCAGGTCATGCCCATCGCCGAGGCCGCGAAGGTGGGGGACATCTTCATCACCGCGACCGGCAACGTGAACGTCCTCTCCGGGGAGCATTTCCCGACGATGAAGGACGGCGCGATCCTCGCGAACTCCGGGCACTTCAACGACGAGATCGAGCTCCCCGCGCTCGAGAAGCTGGCGACGGCGCGGCGCGAGGTGCGCCGGTTCGTGGAGGAGTTCACGCTCGCCGACCGCAAGATCTACGTCCTGGGCGAGGGCCGGCTGGTGAACCACGTCGCGGCGGAGGCGAACCCCGCGGCGGTCATGGACATGTCCTTCGCGAACCAGGCCCTCTCCATCGAGTACCTGCTGAAGAACGCCGGCACGCTGGCGCCGCAGGTCTACCCTGTCCCGCGTGAGCTCGACGAGGAGATCGCCCGGCGCAAGCTCGAGGCGATGGGCATGCGCATCGACACCATGACCGAACAGCAGCGCGTCTACTCCACCTCGTGGAAGGCGGGTACCTAGCGTGGCCAGCTCCTTCATGTCGACGAACGGCGTCCTCTTCACCAGCGAGTCGGTGACCGAGGGTCACCCCGACAAGCTCTGCGACCAGATCTCCGACGCGATGCTCGACGAGTGCCTGCGCCAGGATCCGAACTCCCGGGTGGCCTGCGAGACCGCGACGACCACCGGCACGATCGTCGTGTGTGGCGAGATCACCACGAGCGCGTGGGTCGACGTTCCCACGCTCGTTCGCGGCGTGGTGAAGGACATCGGCTACATCGATGCCGCCTACGGCTTCGACTACCAGAGCTGCGGCATCCTCACGGCGATCAAGGAGCAGTCCCGGGAGATCGCTCAGGGCGTCGACGAGTCGCTCGAGGCGCGCGAAGGCACCGACCCCCACGAGCTCGGTGCCGGGGACCAGGGAATGATGTTCGGCTTCGCCGTGAACGAGACCGACGAGCTCATGCCGCTGCCGATCACGCTCGCGCACCGCGTGGCGCGCGAGCTGGCCGAGGCGCGGCGCAGCGGCACGGTCCCGTACCTCCGCCCGGACGGCAAGAGCCAGGTGACGGTGGAGTACGACCAGGGCGTACCCAAGCGGGTGCACACCGTGGTGGTCGCCGCGCAGCACGATCCCGACGTCGCGCACGAGCGCATCGTGAACGACATCCGCGACATCGTCGTCAAGGCCGCGATCCCGGCGCAGTGGCTCGACGCCAAGACCAAGTACATCGTGAATGGCACGGGTGCCTTCACCATCGGCGGGCCCATGGGCGACGCGGGCCTCACCGGACGGAAGATCATCGTCGACACCTACGGTGGCTACGCACGCCACGGCGGCGGCGCGTTCAGCGGGAAGGACCCCACGAAGGTCGACCGTTCCGCGGCGTACGCCGCGCGTTACGTTGCCAAGAACGTGGTCGCGGCGGGCCTCGCGAAGCGCTTCGAGGTGCAGATCGCATACGTGATCGGCGGCGCGCGGCCGATCTCGCTGAACGTCGAGACGTTCGGCACCGGCGAGGTGAGCGACGATCGCATCCGTCAACTCATCGCCGAGAGCTTCGACTTCCGACCGGGCATGATCATCGACCGGTTCGACCTTCGCCGCCCGATCTACCGGCAGACCGCCGCGTACGGGCACTTCGGCCGGCCCGACCTCGACCTGCCCTGGGAGCGGCTCGATCTCGCCCCCGCGCTCGCGCGGGCGGTCGGTGCCAAGGCGGCGCTCGCCTAGCAGCCAGGCGACAGGCGGACGGGCGCACGTCTTGCATGCACGCCATCAGCACGCCTTTCGAATGGAGGAGTGGACTGATGGCAAACACGAACACTGTCGTACGACCGGCCGCCACGGCATGGGGTGCCGTGCTCGGTGGCTGGGTCGCGACCATCGGGGCGTCGGTGCTCTTCGCGCCGCTCGTCGCGGGTCTGGTCGCCGCCGTCGGCGCGCAGGCCGCCTCGGATCTCGCACTCGCGGTCCCGGTCGTCCTGGGGCTCCTGCTCTCGTATCTGGTGGGTGGGTACATCGCCGGGCGCATGGCCGGGTATCGCACCAGCTGGCACGGGATGATGACCGCCTTCTTCTCGCTCTTCGTCGTCCTCGTCGTGCTGCTGCTCGGTGCGGCCGCCGACGCGGGCCTCTTCGCAGGCTCGGGCATCCGTTCGCTCGCCGACATCGTGCCCGGTGTGCGTGATCTCAACATCGACTCGCTCGGCAACGCGGTGAGCTTCGGCGCGATCCTCGGGTTCCTCGCCGCGATCTTCGGCGGCTGGCTCGGCGGCGTCCTCGCTCCCTCGCAGGCCGTCGTCGCGACCGCTCCTGCGGTCGCCCCGGCCCGTCCGGCGCCGGTCGCCACAGAGCCGGTGCGCACCGAGCACAAGCGCGAGGTGGTGCGGCAGGGCCGCATGCTCCCGAGCTTCGGCCGCAAGGGCGGCGAGCGTGTCGAGGAGCAGCA
>DASSPF010000041.1:0-60843 GCA_035699805.1 Candidatus Limnocylindria bacterium
CAGCGCCGCGGCGAGGAGTACTGGATCGTCGCCGGCGCGGGTACGGGGGAGCGCGTCGTCGGGACGCGCTCACCGAAGGGGCGGGGGATCGTCGGGCTGGTCGTGGAGCGCCGCGCCGCGGTCGCGCTCGACGACTACGCCCAGAGCGATGTGGCCATCCCGGCGATCAAGGAGCTCGGCATCCGCTCGCTGATCAGCGTGCCGATCCTCGTCCAGGGTGAGGTGGTCGCCGTCCTCGCCGTGGGGCGGCTCGAGGTCCGTCCCTTCGACGCCGAGGACCAACGCGCGCTCGAGGGACTCGCGAGCCACGCCGCGATCGCCCTCCGCAACGCGCGCCTCCTCGAGCTCTCACGCCGCCTCGAGACGCTGTCGCGCGAGGTCGCCGCGGAGACCGGCGCGCTCGATGCGGTCATGCGCCGGGTCGCGACGGAGATCTCCGCGGCCTACGAGTCGGGCATCGTCACGGTGTCGCGCCTCATCGGCGAAGAGGCCAGGATGCTGGCGCAGGTCGGGGTCGACGACGTGACCGCTCCGCTCCTCGCGCCGCCCGGCCCGCTCGCGCGCCGCGTCATCGCGCGCCGCGAGCCGATCGTGCTGCGTGACTACGCCGCGGAGATGCGCACGGATGCGCATCCGGCGGTCGCCATCGCCGACCGGATCGGCCTCCACGCGGTCATGGGCGCGCCGGTCATCGTCGAGGGTGACGTCGTCGGGACCGTCATGGTCGGCACGAGCGATCCCCATCGCTCGTTCGACGCGATCGACCTGCAGGGTCTGGCGGCGTTCGCGCAGATCGCCGGCGCGGCGCTGCGGTCCGCACAGGTGCGCGAAGATCGCGAGCAGCGCATCCGACGGCTCTCGACCCTCAACGTCCTCGCATGGCAGCTGGCCGCCGTGCACGAGGCGTACGAGATCGCGCGGCTGGCATGGGCCGCTGCTGGAGAGCTCCTGCCGCGTGACGCGTTCTACGTGGCGCGCTACGACCCGGACAAGCGCGAATTCGACTTCATCCTCCAGTCGGATGGCGACGACGTGTGGCGGGGCGATCGGTATCCGCTGGGCAACGGTCCGGCGAGCCAGGTGGTCCTGACGGGCGAGGTCCACCGCGTGCGCGCTCCCGGGAGCGAGGCGCACGTGCCCCTCAAGAGCCGCGGCCGGCTCGTGGGTGTGCTGTCGAGCCAGGCGAACACCATCGGTGCGTTCGACGACGAGGATCTGGTCGTCCTCCAGTCGCTGGCGAACCTCGTCGCCACGGCGTTCGAGAACGCCGAGCACATGCAGCAGAGCCGTGAGCTCTATCTCGCGTCGGTGAAGGCGCTCGCCGCCGCGGTCGACGCGCGCGACCCCTACACCCGCAGCCACTCCGCCCGCGTCGCGGCGCTCGCACGGACGGTCGCGGAGGAGATGCGTCTGGGGGCCGACACGCTGCGGCGGGTGCAGCTCGGAGCGCTGCTGCACGACATCGGCAAGATCGGCATCCCCGACGCGATCCTGAACAAGCCCGGCCCGCTCACCGATGACGAGTGGGTGCTCATGCGCACGCACCCCGCCGTCGGTGCGTCGATCCTCGCCGCGGTGGAGCCGCTGCGCGACCTCGTGCCGATCGTGCGCACACACCACGAGCGCTATGACGGCCAGGGCTACCCAGAGCGTCTCGCGGGCGACGCGATACCGATCGAATCGCACATCGTGGCGGCAGCCGACGCATTCGAGGTCATCGTGAGCCGTCGCGCGTACAAGCAGGCGCAGACCGTGGAGTTCGCGTGTGCCGAGCTCGTGAAGAATCGTGGCGCGCAGTTCCATCCCGGCGTCGTGGACGCGTTCCTCCGGGTCGTCGAGCGGGATCGCCAGCAGGGCGCGGGCTACCTTCGCCGCATCGGCGCCATCGAGCAGGAGGAGATCGAGAACGTGCCCGGCCCGGGCGGGGTGCTCGAGCAGTTCGCCGCGTCGGCCCACGCCCACGGGCGGCAGCTCGCGATCCTGCAGCGCCTGGCGTCCGAGATCAGCGCCGTCTTGGACATTGACGAGCTCGCCGGACGACTTCTGCGCATCGTGTGCGAGTCGATGGGCTACGAGAACGGGTTCCTGCTCACGCTCGACGACCGAAAGGGCGGTCTGGTGGTGCGTGCGGCGGTGGGCCCGTCCGAGCCGTACGTCGGCCAGGTGCTGCCGCAGGGGACCGGCGTGAGCTGGTGGGTGGTGGAGCATGGCCTGGCCCAGCACGTCAGCGACGCGCAGAAGGATCAGCGCTTCTTCGGGCCGCCCAACATCAATACGGTCCTCGCCGTCCCGCTGCAGCTGGGCGAGGAGCGCGTGGGTGTCCTGGGCATCGAAAGCCCGCGCGAGCATGCGTTCGGTCGTGAGGACGAGGAGCTGCTCGCCGCGGTCTCGCATCAGGTCGCGGCGGCGCTCCGCGTGGCGAAGCTGCACCAGGCCGCCAAGCACGCCGCGGCGACCGATCCGCTCACGGCACTGCCGAATCGGCGCACGTTCTTCGAGCGGCTGCGGGCTGAGCTCGCGCGCGACCCCAACGCCGCACTGAGCGTCGCCGTGCTGGACGTGAACGGTCTCAAGGAGCGCAACGACGAATTCGGGCATGCCGCGGGCGACGAGGCGCTCATGCGCATCGGTGAGCTCCTCGCGGCCGGGGTGCGCGATGGCGACGTTGTCGCGCGCATGGGCGGCGATGAGTTCGCCGTCCTGTTCCCCGGCGCGACGCAGCTCGTCGCCGAGCGGGTCATGCGACGGCTGGCCGAGTCCGTCGCCGAGGGGACCGTCGCGGATGGCAAGCGCCTGCCGACGATCGCGTGGGGCGTCGCCGACGCGTCCACCAAGACCCTCACCGCCGACGAGCTCGTGGACGCCGCCGACCGCGCCATGTACCGGCACAAGGCGAAGACAAGGGCGCGCGCCTCGACCGCCTGATCCGCGTCGTGAGGCCGCGGCGGCTTCCGCTCGCGCGCCGCAAACACGGCGGGCGCGCGCCGATGCCGCGGCGGCCTACCGCCGCTCTGGCCGCCCGATGTAGCCGACTGCTCACTCGGGTCGCGCCGCGGGTCCGCGCCGCGCAGAGCGGGCGCGCCCGTCGGTACAATGGCGGCAGCTGGCGCTGACCGGGAAAAGGCCTGACACCAAGCAGGAAAGTCGCCCGTGAGCCGGATCGCTGACCGCGTTAGAGGTCGCTGAGGCGCGGCGAAGGCCGCGCGAAGCCCAGGTGGTACCACGGCGCTGTTCGTCCCGGGACGAGCGGCGCTTTTTGTTTCCCGTGAACGAGCGAAGAAGGAGAGCACCGATGGACAAGGCGAGCATCGCACCGCCCGACGCCGTGCTGACCTTCAGCGAGAAGAACTTCCGTCCATCGGTCGTCGAGGGCGAGCTGTACGACTGGTGGGAGCGGTCGGGCTTCTTCGCACCGCCGGCGACGCCGGCTCCCGGCGAGAAGACCTTCGTGATGATGCTCCCGCTGCCGAACGTGACGGGCGATCTCCACATGGGCCACGCGCTGGGCTTCGGCGGCTACGAGGACCTCATGGCGCGCTGGCACCGGATGCAGGGGGACGCCACGCTGTACCTGCCCGGGACCGACCACGCCGGGATCATCGCGCAGATCGTCGTCGAGAAAGAGCTCGCCAAGGAGACGGATAAGAAGGGTCTCACGCGCGAGCAGTTCCTCGGCGAGATGTGGAAGTGGATGCGGCATTACCAGCCGCGTATCTACGGGCAGCTGCGCATGCTGGGGTGCAGTCTCGACTGGTCGCGCGTCCACTTCACGATGGACCCCGACATGCAGCAGCGCGTGCGGACGCACTTCATCCGCCTGTACAAGCGCGGCCGTCTGTACCGCGCAGATCGCATCGTGCACTGGTGCCTCACCTGCCAGACCACGTTCTCGGACCTCGAGCTGCTCCACGTGGAGCGGACCGACCAGCTCTCGTACGTCCGGTACCCCTGGGCCGATGCCATGCCGGATGGCACGCCCGACGTGATCGTCGCGACGACGCGGCCGGAGACGATCGTCGCGGACACCGCGGTGGCGGTGCATCCCGAGGATGCGCGCTGGAAGCCGTTCATCGGACGCGACGTGCTCGTGCCGCTGGTCGAGCGCCGGGTGAAGATCATCGCCGACGAGGCCGTCGATCCGGCGTTCGGGACCGGCGCGCTGAAGGTGACGCCGGGCCACGATCAGACCGACTTCGAGATCGGTCAGCGCCACTCGCTGCCCATCATCAGCGCGATCGACAAGAGCGGCACGATGACCGGCCAGGCCGGCATCCTCTCCGGAGAGCTGCGCGACGCCGCGCGCGCTCGGGCGGTGGAGGTGCTCAAGCAGCGTGGCCTCCTCGTGAGGCAGGAGCCCATCACACACGCGGTCGGCATCCACGACCGCTGCCAGACGGTGGAAGAGCCGCTCGTCATGCGTCAGTGGTTCATGCGCATGAAGGAGCTCGCCGCGCCGGCCATCGAGGCGGTGCGCAGCGGGAAGATCCAGATCGTGCCCGCGTATCAGGAGAAGATCTACTTCGAATGGATGGAGAACATCCGCGACTGGGCCATCGCCCGCCAGATCTGGTGGGGCCACTCCATCCCCGCGTGGTACTGCCGGGACTGCAGCGAGATCGTCGTGCCCGACGAGGATGCTCCCGATCCGACGGCGTGTCCGAAGTGCCGGAGCAACGATCTGGCGCAGGACCCCGACGTGCTCGACACGTGGTTCTCCTCGGCGCTCTGGCCGCACACCACGCTGGGGTGGCCCGAGCGGACGGCGGATCTTGCGCGCTTCTACCCCGGGACGATGCTCGAGACGGGCTACGACATCATCTTCTTCTGGGTCGCGCGCATGATCATGATGGGCATCGAGAACATGGGCGACGTCCCCTTCCGCACCGTGTACCTGCACGGTCTGGTCCGCATCGGCGGGCAGAAGATGTCCAAGTCGAAGGGCAACGTCGAGAGCCCGGTCGGCGTCATCCAGGAGCTCGGCGCGGACACGCTGCGGTTCGCGCTCGTGAACGGCGTCTCCGCGGGGGCCGACAGCGAGCTCTCCGAGGGCAAGCTCCAGAACGCGCGGGAGTTCGCCAACAAGCTGTGGAATATCGGTCGCTTCGTCCTGCGCACGCTCGAGGCGCGCCCGCAGACGGGCTGGGCGGCCGACCGCCGGCCCGTGGACGATGCGGCGCTCGGACCGGCGGAGCGGTGGATCCTCTCACGCACCGAGGCCGCCATCGCCGAGGCCACGCGGCTGCTCGAGACCTACCACTTCGGCGAGTACGTCGCGGCGCTCCAGCAGTTCGCCTGGGGCGAGTTCGCCGACGTATACCTGGAGCTCGCGAAGTCGAGCCTGCGTGACGAGCGGCGCGCGGATGGCGCCGCGCGCACGCTCGCGTACGTGCTCGACCGTGTCCTGCGGCTCCTCCATCCGAGCATGCCGTTCATCACCGACACGCTCGCGCTCCAGCTCTGGCGCGCTCTGCCCACCGACGAGGGCGCCCCGTCGCTCGTGGTGGCTCGCTGGCCGCTCGCCGGACCGCGCGACCTCGCGCTCGAGGAGCGCTTCGCGGTGCTCGTCGACGTGGTCCGTGCGATCCGCAACCTCCGCCAGGCGGCGGGCGCGCGGCCCGGGCAGCGTCTTGCGGTCACGCTCGGCGGCGAGACCGGCGCCATCCGCGAACTGGCGGATGCGATCGCGCACCTCACGCAGACGACCGTCACGTTCGGTGGCGGCGCCGGTCCGGCGGTGGTCGTGCGAGCGGTCGAGGTGCGTCTTGGCATCGAGCAGGACGCCGCGGGGCATCGAGCGCGCCTGGAGCGCGACCTCGCCGAGGCACGTGACGCGCTGGCCCGCTCCCGCGAGCTGCTCGCGCGTCCGGGTTTCGCGGAGAAGGCTCCGGCCGCCGTCATCGCGAACGAGCGGGCCAAGCTCGCGGAGCGGGAGGAGCGCGTGCGGCTGCTCGAGGCCGAGATCGCTCGGCTCGCCTAGCGGCTCGCGACCGGCGCGGTCGCCGCACGAAATTGGAGAGGCCCCCGGTCTTCCGGGGGCCTCTCGATCGTCCTGGGTTCGGTCGCCTCCGCCGTCAGGCGGCGGGGCTCATTGCGCGTCCTTGAGGATCTGGTTGGCCTTGTCGCCGCCGGTCTTGATGGCGGCATCGGGTGCCGCCTTGCCCGTGAGGACCTCGGTGATCATGTTGGACACCACGTCACGGATGTCCTGCTGGCCGCGGACGTTCGGCTCCGGAGCGCTGACACCGATCAGGTCGAAGCCCTGCTTGCCCTGCGGCACCTTGCTCCAGTACTCCTTCACGACCGCGGAGTCGGATGCGGACTTGCGGACCGGCATGTAGAAGGACTTCGTCGCCCAGTCCGCGGTCTGTGCGCTCTCGCTGAACCACTTGATGAAGAGCCACGAGGCGAGCTGCTTCTGGGGGGTGGTCTTCAGCACGGCGACGTTCGCGCCGAACTGGACGGTCTTCGCCTTCGCGGCGTCGGCCTGCGGCAGGTTCGCGACGCTCCACTTCGCACCGCTCTTATCGGCAGCGGCCTTCACGAATGGCATAGACGAAGTGGAGGAGAAGAAGAACGCGAGCTTGCCCTGGGCGAAGAAGTCCTGGAAGTCGAAGCCCTTGGGGCTGTACCCGGTCCCTTCCTTGTTGAACTTGTCGTACATCTGGAGGACCGCGAGACCCTCCTTACCGTTCCACGCGACGGTCTTGTTGTCTGCGGCCATGAGGTTGCCGCCGCGCGCGAAGACCTGCGCGTTGAAGTACGAAGCATCCGAGTTGAAGGCGAAGCCCCACTGGGTGGCCTTGCCGTCGGCGCCCTTCTTGGTCGTGGCGGCAACGGCCTCCTCGAATTCGGCCCATGTCTTGGGGATCGTCTTGCCGGCCGCCTTGAGCATGTCCTCGTTCACGTACATGACCGCGAGGGACTTGGTGAACGGCCACGAGAGCAGCTTGTTGCCGTACTGGGGGAAGCGGTTCGTGTCGTAGTAGCCCTTGTAGATGTCGTCCTGGCTGGCCTTGTCGAGGCCGTTCTTCTTGCTCGCCAGGTATGGATCGAGATCGATGACGACCTCCGCCCTGGTGTAGTCGGCGACCTGGCTCTCGTACGCGTGCACCAGGTCCGGGAGCGCGCCGGCCTGGATCGCGCCGAGCGTCTTCTGATAGAGCTGCGTGTAGTTGCCCTGGACCACGGCCTCCACGGTGATGCCCTTGCCGTTGGTCTCGTTGAACTTCTTCACGGCCGCCTCGAGGGCGCCCTTCTGCGGGTCGCTCGTCAGCGCGTGCCACAGCGTGATGGTGACCGGGCCGGTGATGTCGAGGTCCGCTTCGGTCGTCGCCGCCGGCGCCTGGGACGCCGCCGGCGTGCTCCCGCCACAGGCCGCGATGAGCAGCGCGATGACCGCGAGGATGCTCAGTTTGCGCATGGGCTCTGTCCTCCTCCTACCTTCCACACGACTCTGCGTCGGGCAGATGAACGCTACGTCAGCGGTGCGTGAATGCTAGCCACGGATGCCCGTCCTCGCGATCCCCTGCACCAGGTAGCGCTGGCCCACGAGATACAGCAGTACCACCGGTGCCACGACGAACGAAGCCGCCGCCATGAGCAGATGGTACTGCGAGCCAGCCTCGCCTCGGAACGCGTTCAGGCCGACCTGGATGGGCCGGATATCCGGATTCGAGGTGACGATGAGCGGCCACTGGAACGAATTCCAGCTGCCGTAGAACGAGATGATGGCCACGGTGACGAGTGCGGGGACGGAGATCGGCAGCACGATGGACCAGAGGAAGCGGATGTGCCCCGCGCCGTCGATGCGCGCGGCGTCCTGGAGCTCCTGCGGCACCGACAGGAACTGCTGGCGCAGGAGGAAGATCGAGAACGCCGAGGCGACGAAGGGCAGGATCTGTGCGGCATACGAGTCGTACAGCCCGAGGCGGAGGATCGGGAAGAACGCGTTCCCGTTCGCGGGTGGCTTGCTCATCATGACGAAGTTCGGGATGAGCGTCGCCTCCGCCGGCATCATGTACGTCGCGAGCAGGACGGCGAACAGGACGTACTTGCCCTTGAAGCGCATGCGCGCGAACGCGTAGGCGGCGAGGACGCTCGTGACGAGCTCGCCGAGCGTGCTCGCGACCGCGATGAACACGGTGTTGGCGAAGTAGCGCAGCCACGGGGCCTTGCTCCAGGCCTCCGGATAGTTCTCGAGCGTCGGCTCCAGCGGAAAGATGGTCGGCGGAATGGCGGTGGCCTCGCCGAACGTCTTCAGCGACGTCGTGAGCATGTAATAGAAGGGGTAGGTGACGAGCACGCCGACGACGATCAGGAACAGATGCTTGGAAAGGCCCGATCGGAGGGTCGTCATGCTTGCCCGGGTCATCCGTAGTGCACCCGGCGCTCGAGCACGCGGAACTGCACCAGCGTGAAGATGAGGATGATCACGGTGAGCAGGACGCCCATGGCGGAGCCAAGGCCGATCTGCCCCTGCTGGAAGAACGTGCGGAAGACGAGCATGGACACCGTGCGGGTCGTATCGAGCGGGCCGCCGTTGGTGAGGACGAAGATCTCATTGAACGCGCGGAGCACGCCGATGCTCGCGATCGTGAAGACGAAGAAGATCTGCGGCGAGAGGAGCGGCAGCGTGATCCGCGTGAACAGCTGACGCTGCGACGCGCCATCCAGCCTCGCCGCTTCGTAGTACTCCGCCGGGATGTTCCCCAGACCGGCCAGGAAGATGACGATCTGGAAGCCGAGGAAGTGCCAGATCGAGAAGATGGCGACGGACGCGAGGGCCAGGCTCGGCCCGCCGGCCCAGTCGGGCAGCGTGGCGCCGAAGCGGTCGGCGATCATCGCGAACACGCCGTTCGGCTCGTCGAACCAGGTGAGCGCGCCGATGCCGACGCGCTCGAGGGCCGCGTTCACGGGCCCGTAGTTGGGGTGGAATACCCAGTTGAACACGGTCGCCGCCGCCACCGTCGAGGTGACGTAGGGCAGGTAGTAGATGGTGCGGTACGCGCTGCGGGCGTGGATCTTCTGGAAGAGCACATAGGCGATCACCAGCGCGAAGGCGATCTCGAAGGGGATCGTGATGGCGGCGTAGGTGAAGGTGGTCGAGAGCGATCGCCAGAAGGCCTCGGCGCGCGCCCCGAACAGGATGTCCGTGTAATTGGTCAACCCACGGAAGTCCTGGGGCGTGAACGGGCAGAAGACGGCGCAGCGATAGAGCGAGATGTACAGGGCGTAGATGGCCGGGAGGATCTTGAAGACGAAGAGGAGCAGGAACGCGGGGACCAGGAAGGCGTACGCCCAGGCGCTGTCGACGAGGATGCGGCGGCGGCGCGAGGCCGCTCGCTGGTCCGTGGCGATAGCCCCTCCCGACACCTTCGGCGATGATATCCAGCGTGCCGATCTACGACTATCGCTGCGACCACTGCGGACACGCCTTCTCGGTCGTCCTCTCGTTCACCGACAAGGCGGTGGAGGTCTGTCCGAGCTGCGGCAAGCGGCCCCGCAAGCTCCTCGTCGCGCCGGCGGTCGTCTTCAAGGGCTCCGGCTGGTACAAGACCGACAGCCGCAGCGCACCCAAGAGCGAGGGTGGGAGCGCGCCCGCCTCCAAGCCAGAGACCGCGAAGGAGGGCAGCGGTACGTCGTCCGCGGGGGGCGACGCGCCGGCGGCCGCGCCCAAGTCAGCGCCGGCGGCCCCGGCGAAGAGCGAGGCGACGTCGTAGGCGGTCGGCCGCACCGGGCTGGCCACGCGGCGGTCCTGGTATCGGCCGTGCTCAGGCTGAGCGGAGTGACGACGATGGAAGCGCTGTCCTAGTGGAGCGGGTCGAGGCCTTCGTCAGCCGCATGATCGAAGGGTGGAGCGCCCGGCTCTTCGGCGCGAAGCTCCAGCCGGTCCAGATCGCCAAGCGCTTGATCCGGGCGATGGAAGGCCATCAGACCATCAGCCTGTCCAAGACGTTCGTGCCCAACTCCTACGTGGTCTCGCTCTCGCCGACCGACTTCACCCAGTTCGAGCAGTACCGGCGGAGCCTGGAGCGGGATCTGGCGGAGACGCTCCTGGGAGCCGCGCGGGAGCGCAGCTACACCCTCCTGGCGTACCCGACCGTCGAGATCGAGCGCGATGAGGATCTTCCGCCTGGTGACATCCGCGTCTCCTGCGCCCTCGTCGATGCGTCCGGCGAGGAGGTCGAGGCGGATCCCAAGCGCCTCGGCGCGGTCGAATCGGGTCACACCATGGTCCTCGACCGCGAGGCGCTGCTGCGCGACCGGCCGCGCGCCCCCAAGGCCAGCCTCGAGCGCGCCGATGGCCCGGGCGTGGCCCTCGGACCCGAGCCGGTGCTGATCGGGCGCGACCCGCAGAACGACGTCGTGCTCGACGATCGCCGCGTGTCGAGGAAGCACGCCGAGATCCGCCTGCGGCTCGGCAGGTACACCCTGTACGACCTGCAGAGCACGAACGGGACGTACGTGAACGGACGGCGCGTCGCGGAGAAGGTGCTGGAAGACGGCGACAAGATCTCGGTCGGCGGCCTCGAGGTCGTCTTCCGCGCCGCGGAGTAGCCGTGGAGCTCACCTTCGGGGTCCTGTTGTGGGCCGTACGCATCGCCTTCCTGCTGCTGCTCTACCTGTTCCTCATCCGCGCGTTCGGCGTCCTCCATCGCGCCATGTCGGCGGAGCGCGTGGAGGGTCGTCCGCTCGGGACGCTCGTCGTCGAGCGCAGCCCGGCGCGCACCCCACGCGTGGGAGAGCGCCTGCCGCTCCGCGCGATGAACTCGATCGGACGCGATGCCGGGAACGACATCACGCTCCCGGACGAGGCCGCCTCCGCGCGCCACGCCAAGCTCGAGCACGACGGGACGGAGTGGTGGATCGAGGACCTCGGGAGCACGAACGGCACGCTGGTGAACGGCACACGCATCGATGGCCGCGAGCGCCTGCGCGCCGGCGACGAGATCGCGATCGGACGCGTCGCCCTGCGGCTCGACCGGTGACGCTCCTCTTCCGCCGCGCGGATGAGATGCGCCTCCTCGTCTGGGTCGCCGCCCTCGTGGCGACCGGCTCGGTGGCGGTCGCCGCGGCGGAGGCGACGTCGTTCGACCGGCGCCAGCTCCTCATCCCGGTCGTGTTCGTCGCGCTCGCCGTGGCGCTCCACGCGTTCCTCGCCATTCGTCGCGTGCGCGGCGATCAGCTGCTGCTCCCGCTCGCGTCGGCGCTCACGGCCATCGGGCTGGTGCTCATGCAGCGCCTCCAGCCTGACGACACCCCGCTCCTCGCGCAGCAGCTCACCTGGATGATCGTGGCCTGCGGCGCGTTCGCCGCCACGATGCTCATCCCGCGGGACCTCACGACGATCGGCCGTTTCAAGTGGATGTGGGCGCTGCTCGGCGTCGCGCTCCTCGTCTCGCCGCTGTTGCCGGTCATCGGCCGCGAGATCAACGGCGCGCGCATCTGGGTGGGCCTGGGACGGTTCAACTTCGCGCCGTGGGAGGCGGTGAAGATCCTCATGGTCGTGTTCTTCGCGGCCTACCTCGAGGAGTACCGCGAGGTGATCGCGCGTCCGCGGCGCATCGGCCCGATCCCGGTCCCCCCGGTCCCGTACCTCCTCCCCATGCTGGCCATGTGGGCGATCGCCATGGCGATCGTCGTCTTCGAGAAGGATCTCGGTGCGGCGCTCCTCTTCCTGGGCATCTTCCTCGCGATGCTCTACCTCGCGACGGGCGAGGCCTTCTATTCGCTCATCGGCATCGCCCTCGTCGCGCTGGGCGGCTACGTCCTCTACCAGACGTTCGGCCACGTGCAGGTGCGCGTGGACACCTGGCTCGATCCATTCCACGAGGAGATGCGGTTCGGGGCGGGCTATCAGATCATCCAGGGGCTCTTCGCCCTCGGGAACGGCGGGCTCTTCGGGGCGGGCCTCGGGAACGGGATGCCGCATCGCATCCCCATCGTGTGGAGCGACTTCGTCTTCGACGCGTTCGCCGAGGAGGCCGGCCTGGCCGGCGCGATCGCGCTCCTCGCGCTGTACCTGGTGTTCGTCTATCGCGGCATGCTCATCGCCATCAAGGCGCCGACGCCGTTCCTTCAGCTGCTGGCCGCCGGACTCTCGTTCATCATCGCCTTCCAGACGCTGGTGATCGTGGGCGGCAACCTGCGGCTCATCCCGCTCACCGGCGTCACGCTCCCGTTCGTCGCGTACGGCGGCAGCTCGCTGGTCACGAACTGGATGCTCGTCGCGCTCCTCATCCGCGTGTCCGACATCACCGCGCGCGTGCGGGGCACGCCGTGAGCCCGCGCGGGATCGGCGCGAACATCCGCGGGCTCACGCTCGTCATCGCGCTGGCGTTCCTGGTGACGTCCTTCGGTGCCGGCTACTGGACGCTGGTGGCCGCAGAGGAGCTCGGGAGCGATCCGTTCAACCCGCGTCTGGTCGCTGCGATCCGCGACCGCCCCCGTGGTGCGATCGTGGACAGCGCCGGTGGCGTGCTCGCCGAGAGCGTGAAGAGCGGCAACGGCTACGTCCGCCGGTACCGGGACCGGACCCTCGCGCACGTCGTCGGCTACGCCTCGTTCAAGTACGGGACCGCCGGCATCGAGGCGGCGTACTCCGACTCGCTCGTCGGTCAGGACCCCGCGGACCCGCTGGCGAGCTGGCGCGCACGGTACCTGGGCGAGCGCGATGCCCCTGGTGCGGTGGTCCTGGGGATCGATCCGAAGGTCCAGGCGGCGGCGGCAGGCGCGCTCGCCGCGACCGGCCGGCGCGGGGCCATCGTCGCGCTCGACCCGCGCACGGGGACGATCCTCGCGTCGGCCTCGCTGCCGAACTTCGACCCGAACCAGATCGTCGATCCGGCGACCGAGGACGTCGCCTGGCAGCAGGTGAACGGCAACGCCGATCGTCCGCTCATCGACCGTGCGCGCTCGGGCCTCTACCCGCCTGGATCGACCTTCAAGATCGTCACGGGGGCCGCCGCGCTCGAAAGCGGCGTCGACCCCGATGCGAAGGTCCGGGTGGACGACCCCTGGCAGGCCGACCCCTCCTGGGGTCCGTACCACGTCCGCTCCGCGTCGCGCGCCCACGGCGACTTCACGATGAGCGACGCCTTCCGGTTGTCGGAGAACATCTACTTCGCGAAGGTCGGCCTCCAGATCGGCGGCCAGCGGCTCGGGGAGTACGCGCAGCGCTTCGGCATCGGGGCGGCGCCGCGGTGCGACATCAGCGCCGCGAAGGGACAGCTCTCGGGCACGGGTGCGCTCGATCGTCCGACGCTCATCGCCGACACCGCCTACGGACAGGGCGAGCTCCTGGCGTCGCCGCTCCAGATGGCGCTGGTCGCGGCGGCCATCGGGCGGGGTGGCGTGATGCCGACGCCGCATTACGCGACCGAGGTCCGCGACGCCGCCGGGAACACCATACGGACGATCGCCCCCGGGGCCGCGGGGCAGGTCATCCGTCCGGATACCGCGGCGCGGGTCACGCAGATGCTCGTCGCGGCGGTGTCCGGCCCGGGAGCGTTCGCCTTCGGCGCCAAGATCCAGGGCGTCAATGTCGCCGGCAAGACCGGCACGGCGGAGAACCCCCAGGGCTCGCCGCACGGCTGGTTCGTCGGCTTCGCGCCGGCCGAGGCGCCGGTGGTGGCGGTCGCGGTGATCATCGAGAACGCGGGCCAGGGCGGTGTGGACGCCGCACCGCTGGGCGGGAGGGTGATGCAGGCCGCACTCGGCCGTTGAACCAAGAGGACGCCTCAGGCGTTCATTCCGGTGACGGGTCTGCGCCTTTAGCATGGCCAGAGGGGACGCCCGCGACGGCACCTCTGCATGGAGAAGAGCAACGATGGATAGGACCGGGCTCGCGACGCGGATCTCGAGCGTCGTGGCGAATGTCGAGAAGGTCATCTTCGGCAAGCACCACGAGGTCGAGCTCGCACTCGTCGCGCTCATCTGTCGCGGCCACATCCTCGTCGAGGACGTTCCCGGCACGGGCAAGACCGTCCTGGCGAAAGCGATCTCGCGCTCGCTCGGATGCTCGTTCCGCCGGATCCAGTTCACGCCGGACCTCCTGCCCTCGGATGTCACCGGCGTCTCGATCTTCAACCAGCGCAACAACGCCTTCGAGTTCCGCGCCGGGCCGATCATGAGTCAGATCGTCCTCGCAGACGAGATCAACCGCGCGACGCCAAAGACCCAGTCCGCGCTCCTCGAGGCCATGGAGGAGCATCAGGTGACGGTGGACGGAGTGACCTATCAGCTGCCGGAGCCCTTCCTGGTGATGGCGACGCAGAACCCGATCGAGTACGAGGGCACCTTCCCGCTGCCCGAGGCGCAGCTGGACCGGTTCTTCATCCGGCTCCAGCTCGGGTATCCGAAGGAGCGGGAGGAGATCGCGATCCTCGACGCGCAGCGCGTCGTCCATCCGCTCGAGACGATCGAGCAGGTGCTGAGCGCGGAGGAGCTCCTCGCGGCGCAGGCCGAGGTGAAGGACATCCACATCGCCGAGCCGGTGAAGGCGTACATCGTGGGCGTGGTGAGCGCGACCCGCTCGCATCCGGACGTGTACCTGGGCGCGTCGCCGCGTGGCTCGCTCGCCCTGGCGCGCGCCTCCCAGGCGTACGCGATGCTCCAGGGCCGCGATTTCGTGCTTCCCGACGACGTGAAGCAGCTGGCGGCGCCGACGCTGTCGCACCGGCTCATCCTCCAGCCGCAGGCGCGTCTGAAGGACCTCGCGTCGACGACCGTCGTGGCCGAGGTGCTCGCGAGCGTGCCGGTGGAGCTCTCACCGACCGCTGCGCGCGCCTAGCGGACCGGACGATGAGGACGTGGCACGCGGCGATCCTGTGGATCGCCCTGTTCATCGTCGCCGCGTCGACGGGACTCGAGCTCCTCAGCTACCTCGCGTACCTGCTGCTGTTCGTGGGCGTCGCGATGTGGGTCCAGGCGCGGCTGACGCTCGACGGGCTCTCGGTCACCCGGGCGCTCTCGCAGACGTACGCCCACCTGGGCGACACGTTCGAGCTCGTCTACGAGCTCCGCAACACGTCGTCGTTCGGCAAGCTCTGGCTGGAGATCAGTGAGGAGTCGAACTGGCCCGAGCCACTGCCCGGCCGCGTCCTGTCCATCGGGGGTGGCGGCAAGACTCGCAAGTGGAAGGTGCTCGCGAAGGCGATCCGCCGTGGTCGCTACAAGCTCGGACCCATCGTCCTGCGCAGCGGTGATCCCTTTGGCCTCTTCCCGCGCGAGGCGCGTGTCCCCACGGTCGCCCTGCTCCTGGTGTATCCGCGCGTCGTCCCGCTCCCGCACTGGCGCCTGCCGGGTTCGGTCCTGGAGGGCGGCGTGCTCACGGGCCAACGCTCGCTCCAGTCCACCTCGATGGTCATGGGGATCCGCGAGTACCGGTCGGGTGACGCGATGAACCGCATCCACTGGCCATCGTCGATGCGCCACCGCACGCTCCACGTGAAGGAGTTCGAGCTCGACAAGACCGCCGACCTGTGGATCTACCTCGATCTCGAGCGCCACTGGCATCGAGGGGAGGGAGAGGACTCCACCGAAGAGCGTACGGTCACCGTGGCCGCGTCGATCGTGCGCAAGGCGCTCGACGAGCACCGCAACGTGGGCCTGATCACCAGCGGCGCTCGCGCCGAGGTCTTCCAGCCGGACCGCGGCACCAAGCAATTCGGGAAGCTCATGCAGTACCTCGCCGAGATCCGCGTGTCCGGGTCGCGCACGCTCGCCGAGACCCTCGTCGAGACGCTGCCGCGCCTGCGCCGTGGGTCGGCCTGCGTGCTCATCACGCCCTCGCTCGACCGTGCGTGGGTGCGCCCGGCCAGCACCTTGCGCGAAGCCTCCATCGCCACGCAGGCGGTCATCGTCGCCGCGCCCTCGCAATCCGACGAGCGGGACCGCGCGCGACGCCTCCAGCTCTTCGGCGAGCTCGCGATCGCCGGCGTGACCGCTACGTACCTCGCACCGGGTGCCTCGATCTCCGATCTCTTCCGCGATGCGGCTGGCGCCGTTGCCTGATCGGAGCGTGTCCCGGCGCGCTGCGGCCCCACGCGGGCCGATCGCCGCCTGGCTCGCGCGCACCTGGCGGTCGCTCTTCCCTCCCATGTCGGGTCAGCGGCTGCGGTTCCGTGGCGGCCTCTTCGCACTTCCCATCTATGTGCTGCTCGTCCTGCTCTATCCGCTGTCGCTCCAGCAGGCCGAATGGGTGCGCACCGCCGACCACTTCAGCTGGCTGGCGATCCTCGCCATCGTCGCCGGCATCCTCATCGGCAATGGCCGGACGTCTGCGCCCAGAGCGGTCGTACTTTCCGGTCTCCTCGGTGCGATCGCGATCGTGATCTCCACGGCGGCGGCGTCCGAAGGCGTCATCCTGCGCGAGAAGCTCATCGCCCTCGCGATCAACGTGAACAACTGGCTGACGCAGGTGCTCGCCGGCGAGGCGGCCACCGACCCGACCGCGTTCATCCTCTTTCTCGGCGCGACGGTCTGGGCTTCGGCGTTCGCCGGCACGTTCGCACTGACGCGGACCGGCCGTCCGTGGGACGCGCTCGTCTTCGTGGGCTTCTGCCTCGTGGTGAACGTGTCGATGGCGCTCACGAGCCTGCTCGCCGACCTCGTCGTGTTCACGCTCGGCAGCCTCGTGCTGCTCGTACGTCTGCACATCGTCGCGCTCCAGGAGCGCTGGCGCCGGCAGAACATCGTGCCCAGCGGCGAGATGGACTGGCGCCTCCTCCGTGGCGGGCTCACCTGGGCCCTCGTGCTCGTGCTCATGGCGTTCTTCACACCCCGGGTGGGCGCGGCGGAGGTGTTGGGGCGTGCCTACGACGTCTTCGAGGCGCCCTATCAGTCCGTCGAGGCCGAATGGCAGCGGTTCTTCGCCGGCGTGACCGGGCCCAGCCGGCTTCGCGGCGAGGGTTTCAGCGAGGTGTTCCGGCTCGGGCAATCACCCAACCTGTCCGATCGGGTGGTCATGACGGTCGATGCCGCGAGCGGGCGCTTCTGGCGGGCGATCGCCTACGACTTCTACACCGGGAACGGATGGCGGACGACCGAGAGCGACAAGGTCGACCGCGTCACCCCGCCGGTCCTCGGACGCGAGCGCTTCGACGCGACCTTCGAGATGAAGGTCCCGCAGCAGACCCTGCTCTTCGCGGCCAACGAGCCGGTGCGAGCGAGCATCCCGGTGCAGTTCAACGCCGGCGCCGACAGGACCTTCTCGACGTCGCTGCGCGCGTTGCGTGGCGGCGATGCGGCGCAGCGCTACACGGTCACCTCGTTCGCGTCGGTCGCGGACAAGGCCGCGCTGCGGGTCGCGTCCACCGTCTATCCGGAGCCGATCCGGCAGAGGTACCTCCAGCTGCCCTCCACGCTGCCCCAGCGCGTCCGCGATCTCGCGCGCCAGGTCGCGGGGACCGAGCCGAACCCGCACGACATGGCCGAGCGGATCGAGTCGTACCTGCGCACGACATACAAGTACGCGCCCCAGGTGAAGGCGCCGCCGGCCGGACGCGACCCCGTGGACTACTTCCTCTTCGACCTCAAGGAGGACTTCTGCGAGTACTTCGCCTCGGCCATGGTGGTCATGCTGCGCGAGCTCGGCGTCCCAGCGCGGCTGGTCGAGGGCTATACCACCGGCACCCTCGATCCGAACAGCGGGAAGTTCGTGGTGCGCGAGCTCGATGCCCACGCCTGGGTCGAGGTCTACTTCCCGAGCTACGGATGGATCGAGTTCGAGCCCACGCCGTCGCAGGCGCCGTTCCTGCGCGTGGACAGCGATCTCACCGGCGGAGCCTCCCTGCCCGGCGACGGCGATGCGAGCCTGATCAACGACCCGGACAATCCCAACGCGAGCGACCGCGCCGGCCTGGAGCCGCGGGAGCTCGACGGGGGCGACGGGTCGCCGAGCGACGTCCCGCTGGCGCAGCGACTCGACCCGAGGCCGCTGCTGCTCGCGCTGCTCGCCCTCCTCCTCATGGGGACCCTCGCGTTCGCACGGTTCCAGGTGCGGTTCCGCGGGCAGCGTCCCATCGACGCAGCGTGGGGCAAGGCGCGGCTGCTCGCCGGCTACGCCGGGTACCAGCCGAGCCCCGCGCAGACCACCTACGAGTACGCGCGCATGCTGGGCGAGGCGGTGCCCGATGCCGCGGGGCCGATCCAGGACATCGCCGAGGCGCGCGTCCGAGATCGGTACGCGCCGGGCGGCGCGACCGCGGACGACACCGCGCGCGCACTCTCGGCCTGGCGGCGCCTCGCCCGCACGCTCCTCGGACTGGTGCCGGCTCGGCTCGTGTCGTTCATCGCGCGCCTCGCGCCCTAGGCATGGCCACCGGCGCGCCGCAGCATCCGAGCGTCCTTCGCGTCGTCGCTCACGCGGCCGAGCGCGGCCTGGCCATCCGCGTGGTCCGCTTCGGCGCATCGACCCGCACCGCGCAGGATGCCGCGCGTGAGATCGGCACGAGCGTGGAGCGCATCGTGAAGTCGCTCGTGTTCGTGGCGGACGCTGCGACCGTCGTCGTGCTGTGCTCGGGCGCTTCCCGCGTCGACGAGGCCAAGCTCGCGCGCGCGCTCGGAGCCGGTGCGGTCCGCCGGGCCACCGCCGGCGAGGCGAAGGACGCCACCGGCTACGCGATCGGCGGGGTCCCGCCGTTCGCGCACGTTCGGCCGTGCCGCGTGATCTGCGACCCGCGCCTGCTGGCGCACGACGAGGTCTGGGCGGCGGCCGGACTCGACGACGCGGTGTTCGCGGTCGCGCCCGCGGAGCTCGTGCGCGTGAGTGGGGCGAGCGTGCAGGACGTCGCCGTGTAGGTCCGGCCCGCGCGCACGGCAGCGGCGGCGCCTACCCTCACATCATGCGCGTCTTCGTCACCGGGGCCACCGGATTCGTGGTGGGTGCGGTCGCCCGCCGGCTCATCGCGCGCGGGGATGGCGTGCGCGCTCTCGTGCGCGATGCGCGCCGCGCGAGCGGTCTCGAGGGCGCCGAGCTGGTGTACGGCGACCTCACGAGCGAGGACGCCCTGCGCGCGGGGATGCGGGGTGTGGACGCGGTCATCCATGGCGCGGCGATCTACGAGATCGGTGTCGGCCCGGCGCGCCGGCGCGCGATGCTCGAGACGAACGTGCGCGGCACCGGGCGCGTGCTCTCCACGGCCATGGCCGCAGGCGTCACCCGCGCCGTGTACGTATCCACGATCGCCGTCTTCGGCAACACCCGCGGTGCCATCGTGGACGAGACGTTCGTGCGCACCGACCCGACGTACACCTCGTACTACGAAGAGACGAAGGTGCTCGCGCATCACGTCGCGCTCCGGTATGCGGCCGACGGCCTGCCGCTCGTCATCGTGCAGCCGGGCCAGGTCTACGGACCGGGCGACCACTCCGGGTTCGGCCGTCTCCTCTCGGCCGTCGCGCGCGGCCGCCTTCCGGCGGTGCCGTTCCCGGAGCTCGGCCTCAACCTCGCCTTCCGCGACGACATCGCGGACGGCATCGTCCGCGCGCTCGACCACGGGACGCTCGGGCGGAGCTACGTGCTGGGCGGCGAGATCGTCCGCGTCGGTGACGCGGTCGCCACGCTCGCCGACGTGCTCGGTCGTCCGGCGCCGCGGTGGAGCGTTCCGCCGGCGCTCCTCGAGCTCGCGGCGCTGCTGCGGCCGCGGCTGCGCGAGGTCATCACATCGGCCAGGGACGTGACGTTCTGGGCCAGCGATGCACGGGCCCGCGCGGAGCTCGGCTACGCACCCCGCGACCTGCGGACCGGTCTCGCCGACACGTACGCGCCGACCGCCGGTGGTCGTCCGCCCGGCCCTCAGCGCTCCTCTTCGTCGTCGTCCGACTCGTCGTCCGACTCGAACTCGTCCGAATAGAACCCGAGCTCCTCGCCCTTGAACACGGTGACGAGGAAGTCCTCACGCTCCGGGTCGTGCGTTTGGACGAGCTCCTCGTCCAGCTGGTCGATGAGCTGCTGGAGCTCGTCGTCGGTGAGCGCGACGTCGAGGATGAGCGTGCCGTGCACCTCGAAGCGTCCGTAATGGATGTCCACACGGCCGATACGCCGCGCGCCGCCATAGACGGTGAAGATCTCGCTCGACTCGGTGCGGAGCGTCCGCTCGAAACGCGCTGCTTCCATCTCCCTCGACTGTATCGTGACCGCGGCAGGGTGATGCGCGAAGGGGCCTGGGCGACCTAGACTCAGCGGCCACGCGAAATCTCAGGCTGGGAGTGGGGGAGTGACGAGCGCGGCGGCACCCGAGAACGTCTGGGCACCCAAGCCGGAGCAGGCGGCTCCGCTCGCGCCGGCCGCGGTGGAGGAGACGGGCCTCACGCCGCCGTTCATCGCCGAGCTCGCGCTCAAGCTCCTGTACCAAAAGGGGCAGTCCACCGCGCAGGACCTGAGCGACGCGCTCTGCCTGCCGCTCGGGAAGATCCTCCAGCCGGTGCTCGACTTCCTGAAGGCCGAGCACCAGGTCGAGGTCAAGGGCGGCGCGGGTGTCGCGGCCGCGACCTATCAGTACGTCCTGTCCTCGAAGGGCAGCGAGCGCGCGCGCGAGGCCATGGCCAAGAACGGCTACGTCGGACCCGCGCCGGTGCCGCTCCAGGCGTACGTGGCCCGTGTGAAGCGGCAGACGATCGGCGACCTGGAGGTCTCGCACGAGCAGCTCCGCGAGGCCCTGAAGCACCTCGTGCTCCCGGACCTGACGCTGCTGCAGCTCGGCCCGGCCATCAACAGCGGCCGATCGATCTTCCTGTTCGGTCCACCGGGGACCGGGAAATCGTCCATCGCCAACGCCCTCGCCTCGCTGCTCCAGGGCGGCATGGTGGTCCCGTACGCAGTGATCGTGGGTCAGCAGATCATCCGCGTGTACGACGCGTCGCGGCACCACGCGCTCGTCCAGCTCGACGCGCGGTACGACCGGCGCTGGATCCCCGTCGCGCGCCCCTTCGTCGAGGTCGGCGGAGAGCTCGTCCTGGAGGACCTCGACCTCGTCTTCGATCCGGCCACGAAGGTCCACGAGGCACCGTTCCAGATGAAGGCCGCCGGCGGCGTCCTGCTCATCGACGACTTCGGACGCCAGCGCGTCTCACCGGACCAGCTGCTGAACCGCTGGATCGTCCCGCTGGATCGCGACGTCGACTACCTCACCACGGCCGACGGGCGGAAGATCGAGATCCCCTTCGACGTGCTCCTCATCTTCTCCACCAACCGGACGCCGTCGTCTCTCGTCGATGAGGCCTTCCTCCGCCGCATCCAGTACAAGATCGAGGTCAAGGCGCCCACGTCGAAGGAGTTCTCCGAGATCCTGCGCCGCGTGTGCGCGACCGAGGGGATCACGTTCTATCCGCAGGCCGCGGACTGGATCGCGCAGTACTGCGACGAGCGCGGCATCGTGCTCCGCTCGTGTCACCCGCGCGATCTCGTCGCCCACCTCCGCGCGTGCGCCCGCTTCCTGAAGAAGCCGGCCGAGCTCACGCCCGAGCTCGTGCGGCTCTCCTGCGAGACGTATTTCGTCGCGGTCTGAGCGGGCCCGGCTAGCGGCGGCTCGCCACCGTCTCCGCGCGCGCCGTGACACGCGAGCCTGCCTTCGCGGGCGGTGCGCTGGCTTCCGCGTACGCCCGCAGCGCCGTGGCGATCGCCTGACCGGGCTCGACGGGCTGGTTGAAGTCCTTGAGCGCGAGCTCGAGGGCGCTGAAGAAGGCCACCATGTCGGTCATCGTCACGAAGCCCATGTGGCCCACGCGGAGGAGCTGGCCATCGAGCTTGCCGGTCCCGCCGGCGACGATGGTGTCGTAGTCGTCGCGCAGCACGCGGATCAGGTTGCGCGCATCGACGCGTGTCGGCGGCCGGAACGCGGTGACCGCGGGCGATGCGTGCGCCTCGTCGGCGAAGAGCGAGAGGTTCACCGCCTGGAGACCGCGCCGCGTGGCGCGGGCGATGTCGCGGTGGCGGCGCAGGATGGACTCGAGGCCCTCCTCGGCCATGAGGCGCAGGCTCTCCTGGAGCGCGATGATCACGCCGATCGCCGGCGTCGAGGGGGTCGCGCCCTTTTCGAGCGACGTCTTGTAGCTCATGAGGTCGAAGTAGGCCTTCGGGAGGTCGGAGCGCTCGTACGCCTTCCAGGCACGCTCGCTCATGGTGACGATCGCGACGCCGGGCGGCGCGCCCCAGGCCTTCTGGGATGCGCTGACGCAGACGTCGATGCCCCACTCGTCGATCTCCAGCTCGGCCGCGCCGGCGCCCGAGATGCTGTCCACGATGAGGAGCTTGTCGGTCTCACGCACGACCTCGCTGATCTCCTTGAGCGGGTTGAGCACGCCGACCGAGGTCTCGTTGTGCTGGAGCAGCACGGCCTTCGCGCCGTCCTTGCCGCGCTCCTTCGCGAGCTCGTCGCGGACCAGGTCAGGATCGACGGCGCGCCCGAGCGGCACGTCGACGCGGCGGGCGTCGACGCCGTACGTCTTGCAAGCGGTGACGAACTTCTCGCCGAAGGAGCCGTTCACGAACACGAGCACCCGGTCACCGCGTGACAGCGTGTTCACGACCGCGGCCTCCATGCCGCCGGTGCCCGACGAGGTGAGCAGGAGGACGTCGCCCTGGGTGCGCAGGAAGTCCTGGAGCGCGCGCGTCAGGGCGGCGAGCAGCGCGGCGAACTCGGGACCGCGGTGGTTGATCATCGCCCGGGCCGACGCGGCCAGTACGGCCTGCGGAACGACGGTCGGTCCGGGGATCCGGAGATTCTGGGGGCGATACACGGGTGATTTCTCCTCGGGACGTGCTCGACGCATGATGCCAGCGTGAAGCTCGCCCCGTCCATCTTGTCGGCCGATTTCGCCGATCTCGGCCAGGCCGTCCGGGCGGTCGAGCGTGCCGGCGCCGACTGGGTGCACGTGGACGTGATGGATGGCCATTTCGTGCCGAATCTCACATTCGGGCCGAAAATGGTGGCGGACCTGCGTCGGGCGACCAGCCTGCCGCTCGACGTCCACCTCATGATCGAGCGGCCGGATGACTGGGTCGACCGCTATGTCCAGGCGGGCGCGGCGTACGTCGTCGTGCACGTGGAGGCGGTGCAGGACGCGCGGCGGACCCTGGCCCGCATCCGCGAGCAGGGCGGCCGCGCGGGGCTGACCCTCAACCCAGCCACGCCGGTCGAGGCGCTCCTCCCGTACCTGGGCGAGGTCGACCTCGCCCTGGTGATGAGCGTCCAGCCCGGCTTCGGTGGCCAGCGCTTCATCGAGAGCGCGCTGGACAAGGTGCGCGTGCTGCGTCGGGCGCTCGACGAGCGTGGCCTCGCCGCCGAGCTGGAGGTGGACGGGGGGATCAAGGTGGACAACGCCCGCCGGGTCGCCGACGCGGGTGCGACGGTCCTGGTGGCCGGCTCCGCCGTGTTCGAGGACCCCGACGGGGTCAGCGCGGCTGTGGGGAAGTTCAACAGGGTGCTACGCGGTCAGGTATAGGCGCGTCGCGCGCGCGGGGCCGCCCGCGCGCTGAAAATCGCGTCGATGGATGCCGACCGGGTGCGCCTCTCGATCCTCGTGCGCCGCGCCGCGCCCGAGATCGTCCGCGCCCTGGTCGAGGAGGCCGCGCGCTCTACCAGCGCCGACAGCGCGACGGCCGCCGAGCGCCGCGAGCTCCTGGCCGACCGCATCGCGCGCGGTCTGCCGGTCGCGCTCGACGCGATCGCGGCGGACGACGTCCTGCGGTCGCGCCTGCTCGCCTCGCTCGCCGAGCGCGCGTCGGCGAACGAGCCGGTCGCCATCCCACCGCTCGTGCGTGCCGGGCTGGTGGCCATCGGCCTGCGGCTCGCGCGCGAGCATCTGGCACGAGCGGTCGCCGGCGAGCCGGGCGCCGACGGCGTCTTGCGCGAGCTCGATACGTATGCGGCGGCCGTGCGCGAGGCGATCGCGCCGTACGTGCGCTCCTAGCGCGGCGCCGTCAGTCCTCGTCGCCGAGCCCGAGCTCCCGTAGGCGCTCGTCGCCGATGCCGAAGTGGTGCGCGATCTCGTGGACGACGGTGTCGCGCACGATCTCGGCCTGGCGCCTGGGCGAGCTCGTCATGCGCTCGATCGGCCGGCGGAAGATCGTGATGCGGTCCGGCAGATAGGGCTCGCCCGCCCCGCGTCCGGTCAGGGGCACGCCCTCATAGAGGCCGAGGAGATCGGATCCATCGTCGGGTCGCTGGTCGTCGCTCGGCTCGTCGTCGATGACGATCTCGATGTTGCGCATGCGATCGACGAAGAACGGCGGCAGGCCGTCGAGCGCGCGAGCGACCAGGCGGGCGAAGCGCGCGCGCTTGAGGTCGGACACGCGCTGACTCTAGCCGCTGGCATCGCCGTTGCTCATGACGACGGCGACACGCGACAGAAGGAGATGCGCATGGACGCCCTGACCCTCCTCCAGGAGGACCACCAGAAGGTCAAGAAGCTGATGGGTGAGATCGAGAAGACGACCGAGCGCGGCGTGAAGACTCGCGAGGAGCTCTTCGCCAGGCTCGTTCAGGAGCTCACCATCCACGAGCAGATCGAGGAACAGATCTTCTACCCCGAGGTGAAGGCGCAGGCCAAGACCAAGAAGCTCGAGGAGATGGTGACCGAGTCGTTCGAGGAGCACCACTTCGTCGACACCGTCAAGGCGGAGATCGAAAGCACCCCGTTCGACGCCGCGGAGTGGGGCGCCAAGTTCAAGGTGATGATGGAGAACATCGAGCACCACGCCTTCGAGGAGGAGGAGGGGAAGATGTTCCCCCAGGTGCGGAAGATCTTCTCGAAGGCTGAGCTCGAGGACATGGGCACGCGCATGGCGGAGCTCAAGCAGCAGCTCCTGGAGGACGCGCCCGCGGAGGCCGGCAGGCGGTAGCCGCGCCGGGCTACGCCGCCTCCGCCGTGGCGTAGCGCTCGCGCAGCTTCCGGAGCGCGCGCGACCGCACGCGGCACGCGCCCGACTCCGACAGCCCGATCTCCATGCCGATCTCGCGGAGCGTCATCCTGCGCGCGTACGCGAGCACGAGGACGCGCCGCTCGAGCGGCGCGAGACGGCGGAGCGCATCCGCCACGGTCGGCCAGCGAGCGTCCCGCAGGTCGGTCGCGCGCGGCGGCGCGGGGAGATCGCCCTCAGCGAGCTCGGCGAGGCGTTCGAGCGACACCTCGACCACCGGCTGCGGGATATCCGCGTCCTGGCGCTGCGCCTCCCGGAACGCGCGGCGCTCGGTCCGGGTGAGCGGGTCCCGCTCGCGCAGCGCGTCGAGCAGCCGGCCGCGGACCCGCCGCGCGGCGTAGGGCCCGAACGGCGCGCCGACGTCGCCGCGGAAGCGGTGCGCGGCCTGCACCAGCCCCACCACGCCCCAGGCGATGAGATCCTCGCGGTCCGCCCCACGGCAGCGCGGATCGATGGTCCGCGACGCGACCGCCCGCGCGAAGCCAAGGTGCGCGATGATGCGGTCGTCGACGTCCGGGCGGCTCATGCGCAGCACTCTCCCCCGGCGCCGAACGTATGGACCGTGCGGAGGCGTGTCAACGCGATGACCAGCGACTTATCCACGACCGCGGCGCGCTACTTCGAAAGGTACGGATACCCGCAGTGGCTGTGCGACCATTCGCGGATCGTGGGGAGCATCGCGGAATTCCTCGTCGCCTCCCGCACCGCGGCCGGCGACCGTCTCGATGCCGACACGGTGGTCCTCGCGGCGTACCTCCACGACATCGGCCGCTCGCCACTCGTCTCCGGCGATCCCCGCGAGCACAACGAGCTCTCCGCCCTCATCCTTGCGGCGGAGGGGCTGCACGCCTGCGCGGAGCTCGCGCGCCGCCACCCGATCTACGCGGTGCTCGACCCCGGAACGACACCGCGCACGATGGAGGAGAAGATCGTGTTCATCGCCGACCGCCGCGGCGGGATGGCGGTCCAGTCGATCGCCGAGCGCGCGGCGGACACCGCCGGGCGGCACCCCAAGTACGCGGACGCGATCGCTCGTGCGATCCCGATCGCGCATGGCATCGAGCGCGAGGTATTCGCGGGATTACCGTTGCTGCCGGCCGAGCTCGCGGCACACGTTGGAGCGCCGCGCTGACCGAGATCGCGCGCCTTCAGAAGCGCATCGACGATCTGGCGAGGATCGGCGGCGACGGCACGTCCGTGTCTCGCCTGGGTCTCACGCCTGAGGAGTCGAAGGCCCGGCAGCTGGTCGCCGACTGGTGCCGCGGCGTCGGCGCGGCGGTCCGTCGCGACGCCGCAGGGAATCTCTACGCCCACTTCGCCGGCGAGCAGGACCTGGAGCCGTGCGTGCTCGTCGGGTCGCACATCGACTCCGTGCCCGAGGGCGGCCGCTTCGACGGCGCCCTCGGCGTCTGCTGCGCCGCCGAGGCCCTCGTCTCACTGAAGGACGCGGGGGTGCGGTTCCGGCGTCCGGTCGAGCTCGTCGCCTGGGCCGACGAGGAAGGCGCGCGTTTTGGTGTGGGCCTCTTCGGGTCGTCTGCGGCGTTCGGGAGGCTTCCCGCTGGCGCGGCCGCGCTGACCGACAGGAACGGAGTGTCCATCGGTGATGCTCTTCGTGCGATGGGCGAGGCGGGGGACCCGACGAAGGCGGCGCGCGACCCGACGCGGATCCGCGCCTACCTCGAGCTGCACATCGAGCAGGGCCCGCGCCTGGAGCGCGCCGGCGTGCCCCTTGGGGTGGTGAGCGACATCGTCGGGATCTTCCACGCGCGCGTGCGCGTGCGGGGACGCGCTGACCACGCCGGCGCCACGGTCATGGGCGCGCGGAAGGACGCGCTGGTCGCGGCGACGGAGCTCGTCGCAGCGCTGGAGCGCATCGCCTCGGCCGTCCCGGATGCGGTGGGCACGGTGGGCGAGATCGCGGTGCGGCCAGGCGCGAAGAACGTCGTGCCCGGCGAGTGCGTCTTCTCGCTCGACATCCGTGCTCCCCGGGAGGATGCGATCGATGGCGTGCTGGGCGAGCTCAAGGCGGAGATGGCTCGCGTGATGCTCGCACGGGACGTTCGGATCTCGACCGAGCAGGTGAACCGCGTGCCGGTCACGCCCCTCGATCGCGACATCCGCAGGATCCTGGCGAGCGCCGTGCACAGCGCCGCGAGGATCGAGCCGCCGGTCCTGGTCTCGGGTGCGGGCCACGACGCCCAGAACCCGGCGCTCGCAGGTGTGCCGACCGGGATGATCTTCGTCCGCTCTACTGGGGGTAGTCACACCCCGACCGAGTTCGCCGCGACTGCCGATGCGGCCCTTGGCACCGACGCGCTGGCGCGGGCGATCAAGGAGCTTGCGACGACCTGAGGCAGCGGGGTCGCCCGGCCCGAGCGGCTGTCTGCCAGTTGACGTGAACTGGCAGACATGGCACAAAACAGACTGACTGGCAGCCGGGGATCCCTCCGGCGCGGGGAGGCGTGGTGGCCACAGCGGTCGGGCACTACCGCATCGGTGAGCTCGCGGCCCGGGTGGGGCTGACCGAGCGCACCATCCGCTACTACGAGGAGCTCGGCCTCCTCGAGTCGGTGAAGCGGCTCGAAGGCGGCGTCCGCGTGTACACCGACGACGACGTCCGGCGGCTGCGCTACATCCGCAAGCTGAAGACGCTCGGACTCTCGCTCCAGGAGATGGCCGAGCTCGAGACGATGTACCGCCGGCACCGCTCCAACCGCGCGGTACTGCCCAGGCTCATGGAGCTGCTCGACGCGCACCTCGACCGGCTGAACGAGCGCATGAGCGAGCTCGGCGCGCTGCGCGACGAGATCCGCTCGTATCGCGAGCACGTGGCTCGACGCTTGCTCGAGGAGAGGGCCAGTGACTGAGGTGGTCATCCTTGGCGCCGCCCGCACACCCATCGGCGGCTTCCTCGGCGGGCTCGCGCCCCTGGCCGCGCCGAAGCTCGGCTCGGTGGCCATCCGCTGCGCGCTCGAGCGCGCCGGCGTGCGGCCGGATCAGGTGGACGAGGTCTTCATGGGCAACGTCATCCAGGCCGGCGTCGGTCAGGCGCCGGCGCGTCAGGCCGCGCTCGGCGCGGGGATCCCTACGAGCGTGCCCTGCACCACCGTGAACAAGGTGTGCGGCTCGGGGCTCAAGACGGTCATGCTCGCGGCGACGCAGATCGCGGCGGGTGAGGCGCAGCTGCTGGTCGCCGGCGGCATGGAGAGCATGTCGAACGCGCCGTACCTCATGCGTGGTGCGCGGACCGGCCTTTCGCTCGGCGAGCACGCCATGGAGGACGCCAATCTCACCGACGGCCTGGTGGACGCGTACGGCCACGGGCACATGGGTCTGGGCGGCGAGCTCACCGCCACGCAGTGCCGACTCTCGCGCGAGGACCAGGACCGCTTCGCGCTCGCGTCGTATGAGAAGGCGCTCGCCGCGCAGCAGAGCGGTGCGTTCGACGCCGAGATCGCCGCGGTCGAGGTGCCCGGGCGCAAGGGCGCGGTCACGGTGGTGAGCCGCGACGAGACGCCGCGCGAGACGACGCTCGCCACGCTCGCCGCGCTCCGACCGGTGTTCAAGAGCGACGGCACCGTGACCGCGGGGAACGCCTCGAAGCTGAACGACGGGGCGGCCGCGGTGGTGGTCGCGTCGCGCGAGCGCGCGCGCGAGCTCGGCGCGACGGCGCTCGCGCGGGTCGTGGCGCAGGGGCAGTTCGCGCACGAGCCGGAGCGGTTCCTCACCGCGCCGAAGGGCGCGATCGAGCGCGTGCTCGAGAAGGCCGGCTGGACCGTCGCGGACACCGATCTCTTCGAGGTGAACGAGGCCTTCAGCGGCGTGGAGTGCGTGCGCCGCGAGCTGGACATCCCCGAGGCGAAGTTCAACGTGAACGGTGGCGCGGTCGCGCTCGGCCACCCCATCGGCGCGAGCGGCACCCGCCTGCTGGTGACGCTCCTCTACGCGCTGCGCGCGCGCGGGAAGCGGCGTGGCATCGTCTCGCTCTGCCTGGGCGGCGGCGAGGCCGTCGCCCTCGCGGTGGAGATCGCGTAAATGGAGCGCATCGGCGTGGTGGGTGCCGGCACCATGGGTGCCGGCATCGCGCAGACATTCGCCACCGCGGGCCACGAGGTCACCATGGTGGACGTCGGCGCGGCGCAGCTCGAGCGCGGCATGACCGCGATCGCGGCATCGCTGGCCAAGCTGGAGGAGAAGCAGAAGCTCCCGGCGGCGGCGGCCGAGATCGCCGCACGGATCCGCACGAGCACCGACATCGCGGCGCTCGCCGATGCCGGTCTCGTGGTGGAGGCCGCCTACGAGGATCCCGCGGTGAAGAAGGAGCTCTTCGCCACCCTCGACCGGGTCACGCGTCCGGAGGTCATCCTCGCCTCGAACACGTCCTCCATCTCGATCGGGGCACTCGCCGCGCGCACCGGGCGGCCCGAGCGCGTGGCCGGAATGCATTTCATGAACCCCGTCCCGCTCATGACGCTCGTGGAGGTCGTGAAGGGCCAGCGGACATCGTCCGAGACAGTGGCCACCATCTGCGACCTCGCGCGCCGTCTGGGCAAGACGCCGGTCGTCTCCGCCGACCGCCCGGGCTTCATCGCCAACCGCATCCTCATGCCGATGATCAACGAGGCGTTCCGCGCGCTCGAGGAGGGGGTGGCCTCGGCCGAGGACATCGACACGGTCATGACCCTCGGGATGAATCACCCCATCGGTCCGCTGCGGCTGGCGGACCTCATCGGGCTCGATGTCTGCCTGGCGGTCATGGGCGTGCTGGAGCGCGACCTCGGCGACGACAAGTACGCGGCCGCGAGATCGCTGCGCGAGCACGTCGCCGCCGGCCGGCTCGGCCGCAAGAGCGGCGCGGGTGTGTACACCTACCGATGAGTGCCACACACCCCGGCCGCCTCGGGCCGGTGACGGTCTTCAGCGCCCGGCGCAGCGAGGTCGTGCGCTTCTATCGCGACGTCGCGGGGCTCGCGCCGGACGACGCCGGTGAGGTGACCTGGTTCGACACGGGCGACGCGAAGCTCGCGATCCACGATCCGGCGGACCGCCAGACGCCGGCGGAGGTCCGCGGGCAGCAGGCCTTCGTCGTCTGGCTCGGCGTGGACGATGTGCGCGTGGTGTACGAGCGGGCCAAGGCCGCCGGTGCGACCATCGGCGAGTTCCACGGCGACTTCTTCTACGCCAAGGACCCCGAGGGCCGGTTCGTCGGCTTCTACGCATTGGAGGAGCACCATGGCCACGACCACGCGCACTGAGCCGTCCGCGGGGTTCGACCTCGAGCTCACCAGCGAGCAGGCGATGGTCCAGCGCACCGCGCGCGACTTCGCGCAGGAGAAGGTGCTCCCGCTCGCGCACCAGATCGACGAGCAGAAGGACGTGCCCGCGGCGCTCGTCACGGAGATGGGGCGCCTCGGCTTCATGGGGATCGACGTGCCCGAGCAGTACGGCGGCTCCGGGCTCGACTCGCTCACGTACGTGCTCGTGGTGGAGGAGATCAACCGCGCCTGCGCGTCCACCGGCGTGACGCTCTGCACCCATGTGAGCCTGGCGATCGAGCCGATCCTGCGCTTCGGCACCGACGCGCAAAAGGCCAAGTGGCTGCCGGCCATGGCGCGCGGCGAGACGCTCGGCTGCTTCGCGCTCTCCGAGCCGGCCACGGGCAGCGACGCCGCCGCCATGCGCATGACCGCGCGCCGCGAGGGCGACGTCTTCGTGCTGAACGGGACGAAGAACTTCATCACCAACGGCTCGAAGGCCGGGATCGCCATCGTGTTCGCGCAGACGGATCCGGCGCTGCGGCACAAGGGCATCGCCGCGTTCGTCGTCGAGAAGGGCACGCCCGGCTTGGGCGTGGGGAAGCTCGAGTCCAAGCTCGGGATCCGCGGATCGGACACCGCGCAGCTGGTCTTTCAGGACTGCCGCGTCCCCGCCGCGAACCTCATCGGCGAGGTCGGCCAGGGCTTCAAGATCGCGCTCGCGACGCTCGACGGCGGCCGCATCAGCATCGCAGCGCAGGCGGTGGGCATCGCCCGCGCCTGCCTCGAGGACGCGCTCGCCTATGCGAAGGAGCGCGAGGCGTTCGGCAAGCGCATCGCGGACTTCCAGGCGATCCAGGCGATGCTCGCCGACATGTCCACCGAGGTGGACGCCGCGCGCCTTTTGGTGTGGCGCGCCGCGACCATGCGCGATCGCGGCGAGCCGCACCGCATGGAAGCCGCGCAGGCGAAGCTCCTCGCCAGCGACATCGCCATGAAGGCGGCACGGAATTGCGTGCAGATCTTCGGCGGGTATGGCTACCTCACCGACTTCCCGGCCGAGCGTCACTACCGCGACGCGAAGATCACCGAGATCTACGAAGGGACGAGCGAGATCATGAAGCTGGTCATCGCCGAGGAGATGCTCGAGGAGTGAGCGTTCCGTGACCGCTCCCACGGGCAGCTTCGTCTGGGGCGGGGCGATCCTGCTCGTTCTCACGCTCCTGGCGTTCGGTGCGTTCGGGCTGCGGGTCTGGCACCTGTACCGCCTCTTGCGGCTCGGCCGCGACGAGACCCGGCTGGACCACGGCTGGCGGCGGGTGCGTGACGAGCTGGTCATCTACCTGGGGCAGCGCAAGCTCCTCACGCGCCCCTACTACCTGCGCGGGCTCGGGCACGCGCTCATCTTCTGGGGTTTCCTCGTCATCACCTACGGCAGCGCGGACCTCCTACTGCGCGGCATCCTCGGCTGGCACCTGCCGTTGACCGACAGCGGCCTGTACGCGTGGTCGCTCGATCTCTTCGCGATCGCGGTGCTCGCCTCGATCGTCATCGCGCTCTATCGGCGTGCCGTGCTCCATCCCGCGCACATGCACATCGCGCGCGAGGGCTACCTGATCCTCGGCCTCATCGCGTTCCTCATGCTGACGCTCCTGGCCTTCGAGGGCGCGGGCGTCGCGGCGGGGATGCTCGAGCCGGGCGCGGCCGCGCCGCCGCTCGCGGGCGCGATGCGCGAGCTGTTCCCCGGCACCTCGTCGTCCACCGTCTTCTTCTGGTCGTGGTGGGCGCACGTCGTGACCGTGCTCGGCTTCGCCGTCTATCTGCCGCGCACGAAGCATCTGCACATCGTCACCACGCTGCCCAACGTGTTCTTCCGCTCGCAGCGCCCGCGCGGCGCGCTCGCGCTCATCGAGGGCATCGAGGAGCGGGAGACCTTCGGCGCCGCGACGATCCGCGACTTTTCGTGGAAGCAGCTTCTCGACGGCTACACCTGCACCGAGTGCGGCCGCTGCTCGGACAACTGCCCAGCGCTCGCCACGGGCAAGCCGCTCGACCCGCAGCGCATCGTCCTGGACATCCGCGACCAGCTGCTCCGAGAGGGTCCGAAGCTGCTCGCCGACCCGGCGGCGGCCACGACCGCACCCGCGCACTGGAGCGCGACGAAGCCGGAGGAGCTCTGGGCCTGCACCACCTGCGCCGCGTGCGTGGAGGCGTGCCCGGTCACGATCGAGCACATCGACAAGATCGTGGACATGCGCCGCAACCTCGCCCTCATGGAGGGGGCGATGCCGGCGGAGGCGCAGCGGTCCATGACGAACATCGAGCGCGCCGGGAACCCCTGGGGCGAGCCGCGCGCCGCCCGGGGCGAGTGGGCCGCCGGCCTGGACATCCCCACGTTCGCCGAGAGACCCGACGCCGAGTATCTCTACTTCGTCGGCTGCGCCGGCTCGTACGACCGCCGCAACCAGAAGGTCGCGCGCTCGCTGGCGACCATCCTGCGCGCCGCGGGCGTCTCGTTCGCGATCCTCGGCGCCGAGGAGACCTGCAACGGCGATCCCGCCCGCCGGCTCGGCAACGAGTACCTCTGGCAGATCCAGGCGCAGCAGAACATCGAGGTGCTGAACGGGCACGGCGTGAAGAAGGTCATCACCAGCTGCCCGCACTGCTTCAACACCATCGCCAACGAGTTCCCGCAGCTGGGTGGCCGGTACGAGGTCGTCCACGCGCTGCAGCTCGTGCAGCGGCTCATCGCGGAGAAGAAGATCACCCTCAGCGATGGCGAGGCCGACATCGTCGCGTACCACGACCCCTGCTACCTCGGCCGGCACAACGGCATCTATGACGAGCCGCGCGCGGTGCTCGACGCCATCCCCGGCGTGGAACGAAAAGAGATCGCGCCGCACCACCGCGAGCGTGGCTTCTGCTGCGGCGCCGGCGGCGGCCGGATGTGGGTCGAGGAGAAGATGGGTCAGCGGGTGAACCACCGGCGCGTCGAGCAGCTGGTCATGGCGGATACCGGGGCCACCAAGGTGGCGAGCGGCTGCCCCTACTGCCTGATCATGCTCGACGAGGGCGTCGGGGCAAGGGGCGTGCAGGACCAGATCAAGCCGGTCGACGTGCTGGAGCTCGTCGCCGCACGCCTCGTGGCGGCCGCGCCGGCGGAGCATTCGGCCCAACGCAGCGACAAGGAGATCGCGTGAGATGAGATTCCTGGTGTGCCTCAAGCAGGTCCCCGATTCGACGGTGCGCGTGAAGGTCGGCGCCGACGGCCGCTCGATCGCCACCGAGGGTGTGACCTGGTCGATCTCGCCGTACGACGAGTACGCCATCGAGCTCGCGCTCGAGCGCAAGGACGCTGACCCGACCACTGTCGTGAGCGTCGTCACCGTGGGGCCGGCGCGCTCGCGCGACGCGCTGCGCCAGGCGCTCGCGATGGGCTGCGACGACGCGACGCTGGTGCTGGCGGAGGTGCCGCTCGGCGGCCTGGACGTGGCGAAGGCGCTCGCCAAGATCGTGGAGGAGCTCCGGCCCGAGGTGGTCCTCTGCGGCAAGCAGGCCTCGGACGACGATCAGGGTCTGGTCGGGCCGGCCCTCGCCGAGACGCTCGGCTGGCCGCACGTCGGCATGCTCACCCGGCTCGTGCCGGGTGCCGAGGGGATCGAGCTCTGGCGCGAGGCCGAGGGCGGACACGAGGTGTGGCGCGCCACACCGCCGGTCGTCGGGCTGGTGCACAAGTCGGAGAAGGAGCCGCGCTACCCGAGCCTCCCGGGGATCATGAAGGCGAAGAAGAAGGAGATCCCGGAGAAGACGCTGGAGTCGCTCGGTGTGACCGCCAATGGTCCGACGGACGACGTCGTCTCCATGGAGCCGCCGCCGCAGCGTGGCGGCGGCAAGATCTTCAAGCTCGACGGCGACCCCGCTGGTGTCGCGGCGACGCTCGCGCAGGCGCTCCACGAGGAGGCGAAGGTCCTATGAAGATCCTCGTCGTCGCGGAACGCCGGTCCGGCGAGGTGCGCCGGGTCTCGCTGGAGATCGCGGCCAAGGCCGCGGGGCTCGGCGAGTGCGAGGTCGTCGCAGTGGATCCCCCGGGTGGGAAGGAGCAGGCGCGCTACTCGCCAGTGGCCCACGCGACCGCCGTGGCCGAGAAGGCGCGGGCCTCGGGCGCCAAGGTGGTGCTCGTGGGCGCGACGCTCGACGGGCGCGACCTCGCCGCTCGTCTGGCGGCGAAGCTCGGGTGGTCGTATGCGGCCGACTGCACCGACGTCGCGGTCGAGGATGGATCCATCGTCGCGAAGCGCGCGATGTACGCGGGCAAGATCCGCGCGACCGTGCGCGTCGCGCTTCCCGCGGTCATCTCGGTGCGGCCGGGCGCGTGGACGCTCCCGAGCGGCGCCGCAGCGCCCGCGATCGTCGACATCGACGCGGCCGCGGACGACCCGCGCGTGGCGTTCGTTCGGTTCGAGGCCACATCGAGCGGCGGCAAGCGCGTGACGCTGGCCGAGGCGCGCACCATCGTGTCTGCCGGACGCGGGCTCAAAGGGCCCGAGAACTGGAAGATGGTCGAGGAGCTCGCCGACGTCCTCGGCGCGGCGACCGGCGCATCCCGCGCGGTGACCGACGCCGGGTGGCGGCCGAACGAGGAGCAGGTCGGCCAGACCGGGAAGACCGTGACGCCGGACCTGTACATCGCGCTCGGCATCTCGGGCGCCATCCAGCACCTGGCGGGCATGACCGCGTCCAAGGTGATCGTCGCCGTGAACAAGGATCCCGACGCCGACATCTTCAAGATCGCCGACTACGGCGTCGTGGGCGACCTCTTCGAGTTCGTCCCAGCGTTCACCGAGGCGGTGAAGAAGGTGAAGGGTCGTGGCTGAGCGGTCACCGCGGCGGTCGGGCCGATGAAGCTCGTCCCGAGCCGGACCGACAGCGAGCTCGCGCTCGCGGTGCGTTCCTGGGCGGCGAGCCTGGACCCGCGCATCGCGCCGGCGGAGGAGGCGGGCACGCTCCCGCTGGACGTCGTGCGCGAGCTCGGGGACCTTGGCGTCCTGGGCATGACGGTCCCTGAGGCCGACGGCGGCCTGGGCGCGTCCGCGGTGGCGTTCGCGCTCGTCCTCGAGGAGCTCGCGCACCGCTGGCCGTCGCTTGCCCTGGGAGTCTCCGTGAACAGCGGCATCGTCGCGGGCTCGATCGTCCGCTACGGCACCCGCGAGCAGCGCGCACGCTGGCTGCCCACGCTCATGGACGGCCGCGGGCTCGGCGCGTTCGCGCTCACCGAGCCGGCGTCCGGCAGCGACGCGGCGTCGCTCCGTGCGACGGCGGTGCGCGACGGCGACGGCTGGCGCATCAGCGGGCAGAAGCAGTTCATCACCAGCGCGCGCTACGCACCGCTCTTCATCGTGCTCGCGCGTGACAGCGCGGCGGAGCCCGCTGACGCGCGCCCACAGGCCGGCGTCACCGCGTTCATCGTCCCGGCCGACGCCGCGGGTGTCAGGGTCGGTGCCGCCGAGGCGAAGACCGGGCTCCTCGCCTCGGACACGAGCGCGCTCGTCCTCGACGACGTGCGTGTGGCAGCCGACGCCGTGCTCGGCGAGGTGGGGAAGGGCTTCGCCATCGCCATGGCCGGCCTCGACGGCGGCCGGATCGGCATCGCCGCGCAGTCCGTGGGCATCGCGCGGGCCGCGGTGGACCGGGCCGTGGCCTACGGGCGCGGCCGCGCCCAGTTCGGACGGTCCATATTGGAGTTCGAGATGCCGCGCTTCTCGCTCGCGACCGCCCGCACCGAGATCGACGCCGCGCGCCTGCTCACGCACCGGGCCGCGTGGCTGCGCGACCTCGGCCGCCCCTTCACTCGCGAGGCGTCGATCGCCAAGCTGTACGCGAGCGAGGTCGCGCAGCGCGCGACCTACGCCGCGGTGCAGGTCTTCGGTGGATACGGGTACATGCGCGAGTACGGCGTGGAGCGCTACGCACGCGATGCGCGCGCGACCACCATCTACGAAGGGACGAGCGAGGTTCAGCGGCTGGTGATCGCGCGCTCGCTGCTCGGCGCGGCATGACGGAGATCGCGAGGACGGACAAGGGGCGCTGGCTCGAGGACGTGTACGGGCCGGCCGTGCGCAAGCGCGCGGAGCGGCGCGAGCGGTTCACCACGATCTCCGGCGAGCCGGTCGAGCCGCTGTACACGGCCGAGGATCTGGGCGGCTTCGACCCGACGCGCGATCTCGGTGCGCCTGGCGAGTTCCCGTACACCCGAGGCATCCATCCGACCATGTATCGCGGCCGGCTATGGACGATGCGCCAGTTCGCGGGATTCGGCTCGGCCGAGGACACCAACGAGCGCTTCCACTACCTGCTCGCGCACGGCGTGAACGGACTCTCGACCGCGTTCGATATGCCCACGCTCATGGGCCGCGATGCGGACGATCCGCTCTCGCGCGGCGAGGTCGGCCGCGAGGGTGTGGCCGTCTCCACGCTGCGCGACATGGAGATCCTCTTCGACGGCATCCCGCTCGATGAGGTCACGACATCCATGACCATCAACGGGCCGGCGTCGATCATCTGGGCGATGTACCTGGCGGCGGCGGAGCGTCGCGGGATCGCGCTCACGGCGCTCGGCGGGACGATCCAGAACGACTGTCTCAAGGAGTACATCGCGCAGCGCGAGTGGATCGTCCCGGAGCGCGCGGCGATGGCCCTCGTCGTGGATACGTTCCGCTTCGGGGCGCGTGAGGTCCCCAAGTGGAACACCATCTCCGTCTCCGGGTACCACATCCGCGAGGCCGGAGCGACCGCGCTCCAGGAGCTCGCGTTCACGCTCATCGACGGCCTCGAGTACGTGAAGTGGGGCGTGCGCGCCGGTCTGGACGTGAACGAGTTCGTCCCGCGCATGTCCTTCTTCTTCGACGTCCACAACGACTTCTTCGAGGAGATCGCCAAGTTCCGCGCCGCGCGCCGCATCTGGGCGCGCGAGATCGAGCGCCGCTATCACCCCACCAACCCGCGAGCGCTCCAGCTGCGCACCCACGCGCAGACCGCGGGCGTCTCGCTCACGGCGCAGCAGCCGTACAACAACGTGGTCCGCGTGGCGCTCCAGGCCCTCGCCGCGGTGCTCGGCGGCACGCAGTCGCTGCACACGAACTCGCTCGACGAGACCTACGCCCTCCCCACGAAGGAGGCGGTGACGCTCGCGCTCCGGACGCAGCAGATCATCGCGCACGAGTCGGGGGTGGCCGACACGGTCGATCCGCTCGCGGGCTCGTACTACCTCGAGCACCTCACGCAGCGGATGGAGGAGGGCTTCGCGCGGTACCTCGCCGAGATCGAGGGGATGGGCGGTATGGTCGAGGCGGTGGAGCGCGGCTACCCGCAGCGCGAGATCACCGAGGCGTCGTTCCGCTTCCAGGAGCAGGTCGAGAAGCGCGAGAAGCTCATCGTCGGCATCAACGCGTACGCCACCGACCAGGACCCGCCGATCCCGCTCCTCCAGATCGACCCGGAGGTCGAGGCGAAGCAGGTCGCGCGGCTGGCCGAGGTGCGCCGCACGCGCGACGGCGGCCGCTGGCGCGAGTCGATGGACCGGCTGCGCGAGGCCGCGATCGCGGCGAAGACGAGCGATCGCGCGGAGCTCATGCCCGCGTTCCTCGAATGCGCGCGCGCCTACGCGAGCGTGGGCGAGCAGGTCCAGGTGCTGAAGGAGGTCTTCGGTGTCTACCGAGACCCGGGCTACTACTAGCCCGCGGGAGCTGCTCGCGCAGGTCGAGGGCGGCTACCGCGCCACGCGCGCGGTGATCGACGCGCTCGGGCCGGAGCGCTTCGACACGCGCCTCCTGTCCGGCATGACGCTGCGCCAGATGGTGGCGCACCTTGCGGCGTGGGAGGAGACGGTGCCGCCGCGGGTGGAGCGCGTGCTGCGCGGCGAGGGCGATGACCCGGCGTACGAGGATGTGGACGGCTTCAACGCGCGGGTCTTCGAGGAGACCAGGGATGCGACGGTGGAGCACCTGCGCGCGCGCTACGCCACCGTCCACGAGCGCGTGGTCGAGGTCCTCCGCTCATTCCTGGGCCGCGACGTCCCCGCGCTGGCGCTGGACATCGTCGAGTGGAACACCACAGGTCACTATCCCGATCACTACCGTGACCTCGGCAGCGCGATCACCGACGCGACCGAGCTCGCCGCCGTCGTGCGGCGCGGCTGGATCGACTTCCGGATCGATCTCCTGGCCCTCGGGCCGCTCATCGAGCGGCCGACGCCGATCGGCTGGACCTACATGGACCTGCTGGCCCACGTGATCGGATGGGAAGAGCTCACCGTCGCGCGCCTTGCGACGCTGCGCGAGACCGGCGAGCCGGTCGGCCCGGGCGGCACCGCCGACGAGATCAACGCCGACCTCGTGGCGCGCGCGCGGGGTCGCTCCGCGCGCGAGCTCTTCGAGGAGTTCGACGCCGCGCACGCGCGTCTGGTGGAGGAGATCGGGAAGCTCTCGCCGGAGCAGCTCCACGCGCACGACGCGTGGGCCATCGCGGTCGTCGCCGGGAACACCTACGGCCACTACGCCGAGCATCACCACGAGCTCCAGGCCGGCGTCCCGCAGACGAGCGGCGAGCTCGTGGAGCGCCTGCGCGACGGCTGGCGCCCGTACCGCCGCGCGCTCGCGCGTGCCGGCCTCGCGCCGCTCGGCGGACCAACGGCCTCGGGGTGGACCGGCAAGGCCCTGCTCGCGCACCAGGCCGGCTGGCTGGAGTGGTGCCGGAGCGAGGTCCCCAACCGGCTCGCCGGCACGCGCGGGCCCACACCGGTCTCGGTCGAGCACAACGCGCGCGAGGCCGCGGCGGCGGAGGGCCGCTTGGCGCACGAGGTCGTCGCGCGGCTCGATGCCGCGTACCGCGCGCTCCTGGATGCGCTCACGGCGCTGCCGGCCGACGCCGCGGCGCCGACGGACCTGGTGCGTCTGGTGGCCGCGACCGTCTACGGCCACTTCGCCGAGCATCTGCACGAGCTCGAGGCGCTCGTGCCCACCGACACCCGGGCGGTCCTCCGCCGGTTCGACCAGACCTGGTCGCGCTTCCGCGGACGGATCCGCGAGGTCGGTCGGGCCCGGCTCATGGACGCCACGCCCTCGGGCTGGTCGTACCGCGACATGTGCGCACACGCGGCGAACTGGATGCAGAACGCGGTGAGCGAGCTCGCCGGAGCGCCGCGGTCCTGGAGCCGGGAGACGATCCAGGCCGAGAACGAGCGCGCCGTCGAGGCGCACCGGCTCGTCGGGGCCGAGGCGATGCTCGACGAGCTCGACACGTCCCACGCGCGCGTGCGCGAGGCGATCGCGGCGCTCGGTGATGAGCGCCTGCGCGATCCGAGGATCTTCGGGATCGTGGCGTTCTACACATACCTGCACTGGGAGGAGCATCTGCACGAGGACCTGGGGGTGGATCTGTGAAGCGACCGATCAGGGTCGTCGTGGCGAAGGCCGGCCTGGACGGACACGATCGCGGGGCGAAGGTGGTCGCGCGCGCGCTGCGCGACGCCGGCATGGAGGTCATCTACACCGGCGTCCACCAGACGCCAGAGCAGGTCGTCGAGACCGCGCTCCAGGAGGATGCCGACGCGATCGGCATCAGCCTCCTCTCGGGGGCGCACAACTACATCTTTCCGCGCGTCGCCGAGCTCATGAAGGCGAAGGGCATGGACGACGTGCTGCTGTTCGGCGGCGGGATCATCCCGGAGGCCGACGTCCCCGGGCTCCAGAAGGCCGGCGTGGAGCGCATCTTCCCGCCGGGCGCCTCGCTGGAAGAGATCGTGCGGTACCTGAACGAGGCGGTGGGGAAGCGCCGCGGAGCACCGGTCAGTGGCCGGTAGCTTCGATGGCGGACCGCTGACCCGCCAGCCGGTCGCGAGCGAGGTAGGGAAGGCGCGGGAGAGCGAGATCGCGAAGGACTACGCGAGCTCGCAGGAAAGGAGACGCGCCATGGCCATCTTTGGGGGAAACAAGCAGGACACCCGCCCCGTCGACGAGGGCCTCGGGAAGCTCCGGGGAAGCGATGAGGCCACCGCCGTCGCGTTCTGGAAGAAGCGCCTCGAGCTCACCGCACAGGTGGGCAGCGAGGTCGCGCGCGTCGGCGCGCTCACGCCACAGCTCCGTGAGCTCACGCGGATGACCGACCGTGAGGAGCGCAAGCGCCTGACGCGTGCGCGGATCATCGCGTTCTCGCAGCTCAGCCAAGAGCAGCGCCAGGTGGTCGGCGAGGCCCGCCGCAAGGCCTTCGCGGTGGATCCCGGCGTCATGGAGGACGACCAGGCGATGGTGGACGAGATCCTGCCCACGCTCGATCAGAGCGTGGTCGCGGTCTATCCGCGGCGTCCATAGATGGACCTCCGCTATCGCGACGACCAGCTCCTCGTTCGCGACACGGTCCGCGACTTCGTGCGGTCGCGGATCGTGCCGAACGCGGACGCCTGGAACGACGCGGCGGAGTTCCCGCTCGAGCTCCTCCCTGAGCTCGCGGCGCTCGGGCTGCTCGGGCTCGCGGTGCCCCCCGAGCACGGCGGCGCCGGGCTCGACATGCTCACCATCGCCATGGTGATGGAGGAGCTGGGCGCCGGCGACGGATCGATCGCGCTCACTCTCGCCGCGCACAACTCGCTGTGCATCGGTCATCTCCTCGTGGCGGCGAGCGAGGAGCAGAAGCGCCGTTGGCTCCCGCCGCTCGTCCGCGGCGAGCATCTCGGCGCGTGGGCGCTCACCGAGCCCGGCTCCGGCTCCGACGCCATCGCGGTGCAGAGCACCGCGCGGAACGTCGGTGAGGGCTACGTGCTGAACGGCACGAAGCAGTTCATCACCAACGCCTCGCTCGCCGGTCTGGTCGTGGTGAACGTCGGCAGCGGTCCGCGGAAGATGAGCGCCTTCGGCGTGGCCCGTGGCGCCGTGGGTCTCCGTCCGGGCAAGCGCGAGCGCAAGATGGGCCTGCACGCCAGCGATACCTCGCAGCTCATCCTCGAGGACTGCCGCGTCGGCGCGGCCGACCTCATCGGGACCGATGGCGGCGCGTTCGCCGACGTGAAGAAGGTCCTCGACAAGGGTCGCATCGGCATCGGTGCGCTGGCCATCGGTCTCGGCCGCGCGTCGGTGGAGACGGCCACGGCCTACGCGAAGCAGCGCACGCAGTTCGGGAAGGCGCTCGCGGAATTCCAGATGATCCAGTGGAAGCTCGCGATAAGCCGCACCGAGCTCGACGCGGCGCGCCTCTTGGTGCATCGCGCCGCGGCGCAGGCGGACGCGGGTGCGCCGTTCGGCGTCGCCGCGTCCAAGGCCAAGCTGTACGCCTCCGAGGCCGCGAGTCGCGCGGCGAACGCGAGCCTCCAGGTCCTCGGCGGGTACGGGTATCTGCGCGACCACCCGATCGAGCGGCATCTGCGCGACGCGAAGCTCATGGAGATCGGCGAAGGGACGAGCGAGGTCCAGCGACTCGTGATCGCGCGCGACCTCGTCCAGCAGGCCACCGCGTGACGGTCGTCGCGGCCGCCGAGCTGGTCAGTCGCGCGCGCGGCGGCGACACCCGATCCACCGCGCGGCTCCTGTCGCTGGTGGAGAACGACGAGCCCGGCGCGGCGGACGTGCTGCGCGAGCTGTACCCGCTCACCGGGAAGGCGCGCATCGTCGGCGTGACCGGACCGCCGGGCGGGGGCAAGAGCACGCTGGTGAACCGGCTCGCCGGCGCGTACCGCGAGGAGGGGACGCGCGTGGCGGTGGTCGCGGTGGATCCCTCGAGTCCGTTCACTGGCGGTGCGCTGCTCGGCGACCGCATCCGCATGACCGACCGCTTCCTCGACGAGGGCCTCTTCATCCGCAGCATGGCGAGCCGGGGACACTCCGGCGGCCTCGCGCGCACGACCTCGCGCGTGGTGAACGTGCTCGATGCCCTCGGCTACGGGGTCGTGCTGGTGGAGACGGTCGGTGTCGGCCAGGAGGAGGTCGAGGTCGTCCGCGTGGCGGACAGCGTGTGTCTGGTGACCGTCCCCGGCCTGGGTGACGACATCCAGGCGATCAAGGCCGGCGTGCTGGAGATCGCCGACGTGCTCGTGGTGAACAAGGCCGATCGGCCCGGCGCCGACGAGACGGCGCGCGATCTCGCGCAGATGCTCACGCTCGGCAAGCTGCGCACCACTTGGAAGCCGCCCATCGTGCGGACCGTCGCGGCGACCGGCGACGGCGTGCGCGAGCTGGTCGAGGCGATCGCGCGCCATCGCGCCTGGGCGGCCGAGAGCGGCGAGCGCGAGCGGCGCCGGCGCGACGCCGCCCGCGTGGAGGTGGAGGACCTGCTGCGCGACGCCCTGGTGAAGCGCCTGCGCGACCGGTTGGGCGAGGAGCGCGTGGAGCGGGCCATCGCACGCGTCGCCGACCGCGCGGTCGATCCGTACGCGGCCGTCGAGGAGCTCCTGCGCGGGTGAGCCACAATCCCCACGCGGGCCACGCCTCGACACGACCGGCGCCCTCGGTGAACGCGCTGGCCTTCAGCGCGACGCGGCACTGCCTCACCGGCTGCGCGATCGGCGAGATCCTCGGGGTGCTCCTCGGCGGGGCGCTCGGGGTGGGGCAGGGGGCCGCGCTGGTCTTGGGCGTCGGGCTCGCGTTCGTGTTCGGCTATGCCTTCACCTTCGTGCCGCTCATCCGTGGCGGCATGGCGCTGGGCCGCGCGACGCAGGTGACGCTCGCGGCCGACACGATCTCCATCGTGGTGATGGAGGTCGTCGACAACGCGGTCATCCTGATGGTGCCCGGTGCGATGGACGCCGGCCTCGCCCACCCGCTCTTCTGGGCGAGCCTCGTCGGCGGTCTCGGTGTCGCGTTCGCGGTGGCCCTGCCGGTGAACCGCTGGCTCATCGCGCGCGGCCGCGGCCACGCCATCGCGCACGGCGCGCATTGATGGCCGGCTGCCCCGTCCGACGACCGGACGAGCCGCCGAGCGTCCGGGCCGTGTGGTCCGCCGCCTGCTGAGGATCCGGCATGAGCGATCCGCGCAACACGGTCGGACACGCCCTGGTGAAGGACGCGAAGTGGCTCGATGCCGTCGCGGACGTCTTCGGCAAGATCGTCGGCGGTTTGTACCGGTTGCCGGGGACGCGGCCGCTCAAGGACCTGCTGCACGGCACCTGGCCCCTTGGGCATCCGCTCCATCCGGCCGTCACCGACATCACCGTCGGCGCGTACACCGCGATGGTCCTGCTCGATGTCCTGACGCTCGTCGCGCGAGAGCCCGGGCTCGCCCGCGCGGCCGACGTCGTCCTCCTCCTCGGCCTCGCCACCTCGCTCGTGTCGGCGCTCTCCGGCCTCACCGACTGGAACGAGACGTATGGCGAGGAGCGCCGCAACGGGATGCTGCACGGCCTGGTCATGGTCGCCGCGACCGCGGGCTTCGTCGTCTCGCTCGCGCTGCGCGGCGGCGGGCAGCGTGAGGCGGCGGTCGTCGTGGCGATCGTCGCGTGGCTGGTGATGCTGGCGGGCGCGTACCTCGGTGGCGAGCAGGTCTTCGGCTACGGCACGCAGGTGAATCGGCACGCCTGGACGAAGCCCGCGGCGAAGTGGCAGCGCCTCGAGATCCGCGCGGCGGATCTGGAGGATCGCACGCCGGCCGTCGCGAGGACCACGCAGGGCCTTGAGCTCATGGTCGCCAAGGTGGACGGCACGATCTACGCGATCGCGAACACCTGCACGCATGCCGGCGGGCCGCTCGCGAAGGGGACCTGGACCGGAGACGACCGCTGCCTCATCAAGTGCCCGTGGCATGGCTCGCGCTTCTCGGTGAAGGACGGCCACGCCGCCGCCGGGCCGGCCACGTTCGACGCACCAGCGTTCGAGGTCCGCCTCGCGGACGGGATGGTCGAGGTGCGCGCCCGCTAGATGTGGCTCGCACCGGGTCCACATGTGAAGTGGTTCGTCGACCCGACGGGCCACACCACCGATTACGCACTGCTGCTCACGCCGCCCGTCCTCGCCGCCTTCGCGCTCGCGCTCGTCGCGGTCGGCGTGGCGTACCTCATCGAGCACCGGGTCGACGAGCCGGCCGCGGTCCGCGTGCTCGAGCGATCGGCCGGCGTGGCCCCGCTCGCTCTGGGGCTGCACGTTGGTATCGCGCTCACCGCCGCGGCGCTCCTCGGCCTGCTCTTCGTTCCGTCGCTGCGCGTCCTGCCCGACACGCCCGGTCGGGCGCTCCTGGCGATGGAGCTCGCCTGCGGCTTCGCGCTCATCCTGGGCCTGGGCACCCGGCCGGCGGCTGTCGCTCTGGCGCTCCTCGGCGTGCTCGCGATGGTCCCCTTCACCTTCGAGTCCGTCCTCGAGCAGGTCCACTTGCTCGGTGCCGCGGTGTTCCTCTTCGTCGCCGGACGCGGGGCGATCTCGCTCGACCGGCTCCTCGGCCAGCGCCGCTCGATCGATCATCCGGAAGCGCCCCAGGCGGCGCTCTTCGTCCTCCGTGTGGCGATGGGCTTCGGGATCGCCTTCGGTGCGCTCACCGAGAAGCTCCTGGCGCCCGATCTCGCCGCGGCCCTCCTCGCCGCTCGACCCGAGCTGAACATCCTGCGGGCCCTCGGGCTGACCGACGGCCAGTTCGCGTACCTGGCCGGCACGACGGAGCTGGTCATCGGAGCGGTGATCATCGGTGGCTGGCTCACCCGCCCGGTCATGGCGATCGGCGCCGTGCTCTTCACCGTCACGCTGCCGCTCTTCGGGTGGCTCGAGCTCCTCGGACACCTGCCGTACTACGGCGCGATGCTGACGCTCTTCATCGCGCCGAACGCGGACTCCTGGCAGGTACGGCGCCGGCTGCGCGAGGGCCGCCTCGCGTTGTGACGGTCCGCGCGGCGGACCGTGGCTAACGCCGTCGGGCGCGTGGGTCCCACGCGCGATAGAGGCCGTCGGCGAGCAGGTTCGCGCCCAGCACGGTCGCGGCGAGGGCCACTCCCGGGAAGACCGACATCCACCAGGCCAGACGCAGGAAGGGCTGCGCGTCGTTCAGCATCCGGCCCCAGCTCACCACGCTGCGGTCGCCCACGCCGAGGAACGCGAGGCCGGCCTCCACGAGGATGGCGGCGCCGACCTGGAGGGCCGCGCTGGTGACCGCGATCGCGACGGCGTTCGGCAGCAGGTGTGCGCGGATGATGCGCAGGTCCGAGCAGCCGAGCGCGCGCGCCGCGAGCACGAACTCGCGCTCGCGCAGCGACAGGACCTGCGAACGGAGCAGGCGCGCGGTCTGCGGCCAGAACGTGAGGCCGAGGAGGAACGTGAGCGCGAGGAAGCTCGGACCGAAGAGCGCGGCGACGAGCACCGCGAGGAAGAAGCGCGGCACCGTCTGGACCAGCTCGGTCAGGCGCATCAGCAGGTCGTCGACCAGGCCGCCGCGGTAGCCGGCCACCAGGCCGACGGCCACCCCCACGAGCGCCGAGGTCAGCGCGGCGACCATCCCGACGATGAGCGACACCCGGCCGCCGTGGAGGACGCCCGAGAGGACATCGCGGCCGAGGTCGTCGGTCCCGAAGGGATGCGCCGGCGATGGCGGCTGCAGCGCGCGCGCGTCGGTGGCGCCCGGCGCGGTCGGGATGAGCCACGCCCCAGCGGTCGCGAGCAGCGCGATGGCCGCGAGCAGCCCGAGGCCCGCGAGGAGAGGGAACGACGCGCCCTTCACCGCAGGCGCACCCGCGGGTCCAGACGCGCGTAGGTGAGGTCGGTGACGAGGTTCGCGACGACGACCGAGACCGCGGCCATGAGGAAGATCGCCAGGAGCAGCGGGTAGTCGCGCGCGAGGGTCGCGTCGTACAGGAGGCGCCCCACGCCGGGCCAGGCGAAGATGATCTCGGTCAGCACCGCGCCGGTGAGCAGGGTGCCGATGTGGCCTCCGACCACGGTCACCACCGGAAGGAGCACGTTCGGCAGCGCGTGGCGGCTCACGATGCGCGCGGCGGCGAGGCCCTTCGCGGCGGCGGTGCGCGCGTAGTCCTCGTGCATGGCGTCGCGCAGGCCGCTCCGCGCGAGACGCGCGACGAGCGCCAGCTGCAGGAGGCCGAGGGTGACCGCCGGGAGCACGAGGTGGTGCGCGATGTCCGCGGCGTGGCCCAGGCCGTCGGGCGGTGTGCGCACGCTGGCCATGCCCTGCACCGGGAACCAGCCGAGCGTCACGGCGAAGGCGAGGACGAGCATCTGTCCGAGCCAGAACGCCGGGAGCGCACCGCCGAGGAGCGTGAGGATCGTCACCGCGTGATCGGCGGGCCGGTCGGCGTGCCGCGCACCGACGAGCGCCGCCGCGATGCCACCGGCGGTCGACAGGACCAGGGCGGTGACCATGAGGAGCAGCGTGGCCGGGATGCGATCGGCGACGACCTCGAGGGCAGACTGGCGGTGCGCGTAGGAGAAGCCGAGGTCTCCGCGCGCGAGGTTGCCGAGATACACCACGAACTGCTCCAGGAGCGGCCGGTCCAGGCCGAACTTGCGGCGCATCTCGGCGTAATACCGCGCGTCGCCCGACTCGCCGGCGAAGATCGTCACCGGGTCGCCCGGCGCAAGATGCACCAGAAGGAACGCGATCACCAGGATCGCGAACACCACCGGCACCGCCTGGAGCAGTCGCCGGACGACGTAGCGGCTCAGGGTGTTCTACTGCCGCGAGGCAGCTTCCGCGAGGTTCCCGCTCCAGTAGTAGAGATCCCTGAAGGACTTCTGCCAGGCGCGATACCCCTCGGTCTCGATCAGGCCGAGGTAGGGGAGGTCCTTCGCCACCTGGTCCTGGATCTCGAAGTAGGCCTTCGCCCGGTCGGATTTCTCGACCGCGGCGACCGCCTTGTCGAAGCTCTCGTCGACCTTCGGGTTGCGGTACGCCGCACCATTGGAGAAGAGGACGGGGCCGATGTTCGACGACACGTACATGCGCCGGACGCCGATCTCGGGGTCGGGGCCGTTGCAGTACGACGCGAAGCCCAGGTCGAAGTCCCGCTTGATGAACACCCGCTGGTTCGCGGCATTCACCTCGAGCGCCGCTAGCTGCAGGTCCACCCCGACCTTCGCCAGGTCGGCCTTCATGAGCTCGCCGTACTTGGCGAATCCGGTCGCGTGCACGAACGTGACCTTGAAGCGCATGCCGTCGGCGCCCTTGGCGAGGCCGGCCTGATCGAGGAGCGCATTCGCCTTCGCCGTGTCGAGCGGGTACTGCTGGACGCTCGGGTTGTGTGCCCAGCCGATCGCGCTCGAGATCGCCGCCGTTGCGACCTTGCCCTGACCGAACTGGATCTCGGCGAGCATCTTGTTCCGGTCGATCGCGTGGGCGAACGCCTGACGCACCTCGGCCTTGTTCACGTTCGGACGCTCGAGATTGAAGATGAGCGTGGTGATGCAGAACGAGCCGCCCGACCCGGCGCCGCTCTTGGTGATGGTGTACTTGTCGCTCTGCCGCAGCCGGGCGAGGTCCGGCCCCGGGACGCCGGAGAGGTAATCGACCTCGCCGCGCTCGAGCGCGGCCACCTGGGTCGCGGCCTGGGGGATGATCTTGAACACGAGCTCGTCGAGGTAGGGAAGGCCCGGCTTGAAGTAGTCGGGGTTGCGTGTCATGCGTACGACGTCCCCCTTCGTGTACGCCGCGAGCTTGAACGGGCCGGTGCCCACGGGCTTGAGGTTCGCCTCGGCCGTGGTGGGGTCCTTCCCCTCGTAGATGTGCTTCGCGACGATCGGCGCCTCGACCACGTCCAGACGCTGGAGCAGAGGCCCGTAGGGCTGGGTGAAGCGCATCACGACCGTGCTCGGGTCGGGTGTGTCGATGCCCGCGAGGACCGCCTCCAGGCCGGCCTTCGTTCGCGCGTGGTACTTGAGGAGCACCTGCTCGAAGGAGAACTTCACGTCGGCGGAGCTGAAGGCCGTCCCGTCGTGCCACTTCACGTTCTGGCGGAGCTTGAAGGTGTACGTCCTCCCGCCGTCGCTGACCGTCCAGGACTGCGCGAGGTCCGGCTTCGGCTCGAGCTTCTCGTCCAGGAAGACCAGCCCGTTGTAGAGGTTGTCGGCGACGAAGTGCGTGCCGCCGGCGGTCGTGATGGCCGGGTTGAAGTGCCCGGGGTCGGCGCCGGCCGCGACGACCAGCGTTCCCCCGCGCTGGGGAGTGGCGGCCGCGCTCGCGGTGGCCGCGCCCGAGGGGCTCGGCGCGGACGATGGCGGGGCGCACGCGATCGCGAGCAGGACGGTGAGCAGCGCGAAGGCGAGGAAGCGGCGGACCGGCATGTTCGTTCCCCCTCCCTGGTGTGCTGGCGCCGAGTGGCGGCATAGGGTAAGGCGCGCCCGGAAGACCCGACAGTCTCACTGGCAGGTTCACCGCGCCCGCGCTCGCTGCCTCGGCGGGTGTGAAGAGCCCGATCACTCGTAGTACCTTTCACATCCATGTCGGGGGGTGGAGCGTTGCTCCGCGTCAGCGCGCTGGCAAAGCGCGCGGAAGTCCCGCCACGCACTGTCAGGTTCTACGCCGACATCGGGCTGTTGCGGCCGGCCAAGCGCGGCGACAACGGGTATCGCTTCTTCGGCCCCGATGCGGTCGAGCGCGTGCAGCTCCTGCGTCGGGCCACGCGTCTGGGGGTCTCGCTCCGGGAGATCTCGCGCGTCCTCGAGATCGCGGAGCGCGCAAACTGCGCCGACGCTCATCAGGCGTTCGCGCAGGCGCTGCGCGAACGCATCGCGCAGGTGGATCGGAGCATCGGCGAGCTGCGGGCCACCCGCGAGCAGCTCGTGGACCTCGCGGCCGAGAGCGACGTCGGGTGCACGGATGCCTTCTGCCTCTGCCGGACGAGCCCGCACGACGCGGTGCCGATCACCTGGAGGGAGCGATGAAGCTCGCCGTGGCCGGCAAGGGCGGCGCGGGCAAGACGACGATCTCCGCCACGCTCGCGCGATCGCTCGCGCGCGCGGGCCGCACGGTCCTCGCGATCGACGGCGACCCCAACGCGAACCTCGGGATCGCGCTCGGTGTCCCCGCCGCGGATCTGGAGCGCCAGCCGCGCGTGCCCCGCGACCTCCTCGAGCAGCGCGACGGCGACGCCTGGCTGAAGGTCCCGGCCGACCAGCTGCGCCGCGACTACGCCATCGCTGCGCCCGACGGCGTGCAGCTCATGGCGGTCACCACCGTCGACCATGCCGGCACCGGCTGACTGTGCTCGGCGCACCGGTCGGTGCGCGGGGTGGCGGGGGCGCTCCTCGGCGCGAAGAGCGAGGTGAACCTCCTCGACATGGAGGCGTCCATCGAGCATCTCGGCCGCGGGACGCCCAAGGGTCTCGACACGCTGCTCATCGTGGTGGAGCCGTACTACCGCGCGCTCGAGACCGCGGGTCGGATGGCGCCGCTGGCGCGCGAGCTCGGCATCCCGGGGATCCTCGCCATCGCGAATAAGCTCCGCGACGCCGAGGACGCGCGGGTCATCCGCGACTACTGCGCGTCGCACCAGCTCGAGCTCGTCGCCGAGCTGCCGTTCGACGAAGACGTTCGCGACGCCGATCGCCGCGGGCGTGCGGTCATCGATCACGCACCCGAGTCGAGCACGGTCCGGCTCGTCGGCGAGCTCGGCCGTCAGCTGATGCGGTAGAGGAGGACGCCATGGCGGTGACCATCGAGCCGACACCGTCGCGGGCCACCCGGAGCGCGCCGCCGTTCGAGCAGACCGGCAATGTGGCCGGGGCCTCGCAGGAGCAGTGGGCGCGCGCGGCGATCGAGCCACGCGGGAAGCCGACCGGCCTGGGCGGGGCGTTCGAGCGGGTGCACGTGTTCTGGCTCGCGGGCATGAGCTGCGATGGCTGCAGCATCGCCGTGCTCGGCGCGACCGCACCTGCGGTCGAGAGCCTGCTCACCGGGACGCTGCCCGGCCTTCCGCTGCTGCTGCTCCACCACACCGCGATCCAGGTGGAGGCGGGGGAGGCCTACATGGAGCCCCTGCGCAAGGCGGCGGCGGGGACGCTCGAGGATCCCTACGTGATCGTCTACGAGGGCTCCGTCGCGGACGAGGACAAGCTCGGCTCCGGGTACTGGTCGGCCATCGGCGAAGAGCTGGACGGGCAGGGGGACAAGATCCAGGTGCCCTCGGCCGTGTGGCTGCGCCGCCTCGCTCCGGGTGCGGCCGCGGTCATCGCCATCGGGACCTGCGCGACGTGGGGCGGCATCCCCGCCGCGATCAACAACGTGACCGGTTCGATGAGCGTGGCGGACTGCCTGGGCAAGGACTACCGCAGCGCCCTCGGCCTACCGGTGGTGAATATCCCCGGCTGCTCGCCGGTGGGCGACAACTTCACCGAGACGGTCGCGGTGACGCTGCTGTTCCTCCAGGGCCTGGGCCCCGCTCCGGAGATCGACATGCACGGCCGCCCGGCCTGGCTCTTCGGCGAAACGGTGCACCGGACGTGCACTCGCGCCGGCTTCTACGAGGAGGGCACCTTCGCCAAGCGCTACGGCGACAAGGAGTGCCTGGTGGAGATCGGCTGCTGGGGGCCGGTGGTGGACTGCAACATCACCTCCCGCGGCGCGATCAACCACCTGGGCGGCTGCATGAACGTGGGTGGCGTGTGCATCGGCTGCACCATGCCGGGGTTCCCGGACAAGTTCGCCCCGTTCTACAAGGCCCCGCCGGGGACGCTCGTGTCCGGCACCGGATCGCGGATGATCGGCGGCTTCGTGCGGCCGCTCCGGCGCATCACCGAGCGCAAGATGAACCGGCAGGTGAACTGGGATCGCGAGGGCGACGTCTCGAGTGGGTGGGGACTGCCCGAACAGCCGAGCGTCGTCGACAAGAGCATCCAGAAGTTCTACGACTGGCTACGTCATCGCGGTTCGTTCGGTACGTCGAAGAAAGCCGGGTCCTGAACGAGGAGGATGAGATGGATCTGAACATGACGGTCGCGCAGTTCTGGTGGCTGATCCTGGGCCTCGGTCTGGTCATCGTGCTCGTCGTCGCGGCGTTGCTCGTCGCGATCATCCTGGCGGCCCGGCGCATCGAGCGCGCGGCGGCGGACATCTGGACCGTGGGCAAGCAGATCGCGGGCAACACCGTGCAGATCTGGCAGCTCGGTGAGACGAACGCCACGGCGAAGGCGATCCACGGCGTCGCGCTCGACATCGCCGGCGGCGCGAAATCGATCGACGAGCGCCTCGCGAAGCTGCCCCAGGTCCTTGGAAAGGGCTGACCGATGGACCAGATCACGCTGCTCTGGTGGCTCACCGGGATCTATCTCGCGATCCTCGTGCTCGTGCTCGCCTTCTCCGTCGGTAGCGTCCTGTTCTATCTCTGGCGCATCGGGACGACCCTCGGCGCCATCGCCGATGGCCTCAGCGCGGTCGAAGGGCACACGCGTCCGCTCGGCGAGAAGATCGGAGCGGCGAACGCCGGCCTCGGCGCGATCGCCGGCTCGCTCTCCTCGGCTCGCGACCACCTCGTCGCGACGGATGCCGCGCTCGCCACGCTCACCAGCGGCGGAGAGGAGCGTGTGGCCTGATGGAGGCGATCATCGTCATCTGGTGGATCACGCTCGCCGTCGCGCTCGTGCTGACGGTCATCGCGCTCGGGATCATCACGCGCTTCGTCCTCCACGCCCGCGAGATCGACCGGCTGGCGCGCATCACCCTGAAAGCGGCGCAGGGCGTGGCCGGGAACACCGCGAACATCGCGCTCCTCGACACGCTGCTGGCCCACGCCACCGCGCTGGCCGCGACCTCCGCCGCGATCGACGGTGTCGCGGCGCGGATCCACGGTCACGGCGGCGCGGTCGTCCGTGCGCTCTCGGGAGGTCGCCGCTGATGGATGTCCTTCTCGCGCTGCTCACCGGGATCGAGCTCATCATCGTCCTCGCGGTGGTCTCGTACGGCGTCCAGACCATCACGCACGCGCTGAAGGGCATCAACCGTTCGATGGCGAAGATCTCGTGGGGTGTCCGTGCGATCGAGAGCGAGACCGCCCTGCTCACCGCCAACGTGCCCCCGCTCATCGACACGTTCAAGGGACTCGACGACGGCGCCAAGATCATCGCCGAGCGCCTTTCGTCCGCGGAGCGCCATCTCGCTTCCGCGGCCCAGCTGCTCGGCGCCGAGAAATGAGGGCCAGCTGAATGTGCTTCAAGAACCTCCCCGTCGAGTTCGATGACCAGGGGAAGGCCTTCCTGCGGGCGGGGGTCACCGATCCGTACAAGGTGACGCGCACCCAGACGGCGGCCGAGCGTGAGGACCGCATCAAGGAGCTGCTCGCGCGCAACGGCCACATCAAGGAGGTGAGCATCGACCCGGTGACGCGCGTCGCCGGCGCGCTCGCCTTCCACAGCGTCGTCGACCTCCAGCAGCGCCGGGTGGAGGACGCGCACTCGATGGCGACCCTGTTCCGTGGCTACGAGATCATCCTGAAGGGGCGCGACCCGCGCGACGCCATCTTCATCTCGAGCCGCGCGTGCGGCGTGTGCGGCGGGGTGCACGCGAACTGCTCCGCCGAGGCCATCGAGATGGCCTTCGCCGCTCCGCCGCCGCCGATGGGCGTCGTCGTGCGGAACCTCGGACAGGCCGCGGAGTTCCTCTACGACCACCCGCTGCATCTGTACCTGCTGGCCGGCCCCGATTACTCCGAGGCCGTCGTCGGCGCCACCAACCCCGAGATCCTGGAGCGCGCGCGGACCTTCCGCGCCCGCGGCAAGGACGTCCACGGCTTCGCGACGATCGGCGAGATCATGAGCGCGCTCAACCCGCTCACCGGGAAGCTGTACCTCGAGGCCCTCGAGGAAACGCGCCGGGCGCGCGAGATGACCGTGCTCGTCTGGGGCAAGTACCCGCACCCGCAGACGATCGTCCCGGGCGGCATCAGCGCGACGGTGACCGCGCAGACGCTGAACGAGATCGGCGTCCGTCTCAACTTCTTCTTCGACTACGCGAAGAAGATGATCAGCATCTGGAACGACGTGTTCGACTTCCTCTACGAGGTCGAGCCGCGGTTCCACGATGTGGGCAAGCGGCCCGTGAGCATGATCGACCTCGGCATCTGGGAATACCACGAGGGCTATGACGCGGACTACGCCCACGCGAACGAGTGGGGGAACCGCCGCTGGGCCACGCCCGGCGTCGTGGTGGACGGCGAGTTCCGCACCACCGACCTGCAGAAGATCAACGCGGGCCTCGAGGAGTTCGTGGATCACAGCTACTACGAGGAGTGGCCCACGAACGCGCCGAAGTTCGCGACGGACCCGGCGGGCAACCCGCTCTCCCCGTATCACATGTGGAACAAGGACACGCTGCCCAAGCCCGGCGGTCGCAGCTGGCGCGAGAAGTACAGCTGGGCCACCGCGCCGCGGTGGGACCGCCGCGTGGTGGAGGCCGGCGCGTACGCGCGCATGTGGACGACGGCCGGTGCGACGACCCTGCCGAAGAACCCCTTCATCCACACCGACGGCAAGGGTATGAAGATGCTGCTGCCATCGGTGGGGCTTCCCGAGATGGAGGTGGAGTGGCGGATCCCGAGCGAGCTGAACGCGATCGAGCGCAACCGCGCGCGCGCCTATGCCCAGGCCTACACGGCGCTGGTCGCCTTCAACAACCTGCTCGCCGCGTACGACCTGCAGAAGAAGGGCGAGACCCGCGTGAGCCGCGACTTCAGCGTTCCGAAGGAGCACCGCCTCGGCGTGGGCTTCTGGGGCGCCGGGCGCGGCTACCTCTCGCACCACCTCGAGATGGAGAAGGGTGCGCTCCTCAACTATCAGATCTGCACGCCCTCGACCATCAACGCGTCGCCGCGCGACCCGTTCGGGCAGCCCGGCCCCTACGAGGAGGCGGTCATGAACACGCCGCTCATCGAGCGATTCGCGACGCCCGAGGAGTACAAGGGCATCGACATCCTGCGGACGATCCGCAGCTTCGACCCGTGCATGCCCTGCACGACGCACGTGTACGCGGGCTCGCACACGATCGTGCGCGAGGTGAACACCTGCGCCTGCATCCTGGACGAGGAGCCGTCCGCCGAACATGTCACCTAGCGATGCCGCCACCGCCGCCGTCGACGTGACGCCGGCGCGCGTCCTGGTCGCGGGCGTGGGGTACACCAACCTCGCCGACCATTCGGCGGGACTGCACGCGATCGACCGGCTCGGCCGGATCGGCGACCACGTGGACGTGGAGGACTTCTCGTACGGCGCGATCGATGTCCTCTTCACGCTGCAGCGGCGTCCTCCGTACCGCAAGGCCGTCTTCATCGCGGCGGTCGAGCGCGGCGATCCGGTGGGCTCGGTCCGCTGGCAGCGCTGGGAGCGTCCCGCGATCTCGGCGGCCGAGCTCCAGGAGAAGGTCGCCGAGGCGGTCACCGGCGTGGTGAGCCTGGACAACCTCCTGCACATCACCGCGCACTTCGGCGGGCTGCCGGAGGACGTGGTCGTGGTCGAGATCGAGCCCGGCGAGGAGCGCTACGGGCCGGCCCCCGGACCGGTCGTGGACGCCGCGATCACCGAGGCGCTGCGCCTCGCGCGGCACGAAGCGGGGATCGCCTGATGGACGCCGCGCCGATCCGCGCGAAGGACGAGGTGCTCCAGGTCATGTACTGGATGCTCGGCGAGGGCATCGCCCACGAGGTGACGCCGTCGTACCTCGCGCGCTTCCTGGTGATCCCGGAAGCGGACGTCGCCGCCGCGCTCGCGCAGCTCGGCCGCGAGCGTCTCGCCCTCCGAGGCGGCGCCGCGGACTCCTACCGGCTGTCGGAGGACGGCATCCACGAGGGGGGACGGCGCTTCAAGGACGAATTCAGCGACCTCACCAAGCAGCCGCACGGTGAGTGCGCGCCCGGCTGCTGGTGCCATAAGCCCGAGGGGGAGGGGAAGCCGTGCCCGAGCACGACGCGCGCGGCCGAACATGCCCACTGATCCGCTGGACCTCGACGCGGAGCTCGCGCGGCTCGAGCGCATCATCGGCACGTTCGAGAACGAGACCGACGACGCCGTGCGCGAGCGGGTGTTCGAGCTCCTCGAGAGCGTGGATGCGGTCCACCGTCGTCTGATCTGGACGCTGGCCGAGCGCCTCTACAACGAGCGCGCGGAGCTCTTCGATCGTTTGCTCGAGGACCCGCTCACCAGCGTGCTGTTCGAGATGTACGGGCTCGTCGCGCCGTCGCGGCGCGCCGAGGAGGGCGGCGACGCGCCGGCGGCACCGGTCGCGATGGTCGGGCTCGCCGATCTCGAGGCGACCATCCCGGCCCCGCTCGGCTGGTACGACGCCGGGTCCGCCGACGAGGTGCGCGCCGACGCGCTTGTCGCGCGCGACGTGGAGGGCGAGCGCGTGCTCCTGGTGCGCGCCCCCGGCGGCGTGAAGGCGTACCGGGACCGCTGTCCCGAGGCCCCGATGCCCCTGAACGCCGCCGTGGTGCGTGACGGGCTCATCCTGTGTCCGTGGCATGACTGCCGGTTCGATGTGGAGACCGGCGAGCGGCGTGATCGCGCCGGCGAGGGGCTCGCGAGCATCCCGGTCACCGTCCGCGACGGTGCGGTGCGTCTGGGTCTGCGCATCGGCCGGCGGTCCGCGGCATGACCCGCACGCTCGTCGTCGGCTTCGGCAACGAGCTGCGCGCCGACGACGGCGTGGGGCTTGCCGTCGTGCGGAGCCTTGCCGCCGCGGGTCTGCCCGACGGCGTGCGGATCGCCGAGGTCGGTATCGGTGGCATCGCGCTGCTGCACGAGCTCCAGGCCGGGTGCGATCGCCTGGTCATCGTGGACGCGGTGCGCCGCGGTGGCGCCCCGGGGACCGTCTATGTGCTCACTCCGGTGCTGCCCGCGCCGGGCCGCGCGCTCGACGAGCACAACGCGCTCGCGGACGCGCACTTCGCGGAGCCCTACGCCGCGCTGGTGCTCGCGCGCTCGCTCGGCGTGCTGCCGGCGGACATCAGCGTCGTAGGCATCGAGGCCGCGGAGACGGACGAGCTCACCACCGAGCTGACGCCCGCGGTGGCGCGCGCGGTCGCGGTCGCCGCCGATCGCGTGCGGCGTCTTGCCGCGGCCGCGCGGGAGGCCGCCTGATGTGCCAGGGGATCCCGCGTCCGGTGCTCGCGGTCGCGCCGGGCCGGCTGCGCGTCGACATCGACGGGCGGCCCACGTGGGTCGCCGCGGGCGGGGCGCTCCGCGACGTGACAGCGGGAGAGCACGTCGTCGTGTACGCGGGCGTCGCGCTCGACCGCGTGTCGCCGGAGGAGGCCAGCGAGCAGCTGCGCTTTCTGCGCGAGCTCGAGGAGCTCTTCCCCGCCACGGAAGACGGCGCATGACGCTCGAGGCGACGCGGTCGGTGAACGGCACCACCCGGTTCGTGCGCTACGGCTTCATGCCGAACCGCCTGCGCTACTGCGGGGGTGACGACAACCGCACCATCTTCGAGTACGCCCTCGAGGACGCGCGCGAGCCGACGCTCGACACGATGCTCCGCGCGTTCAGCGGCGCCGTACCGTATCTGCGGCTCATCGCCCGCGGGAACGGCATCGCCGACCCCTTCGACGAGCGCGTCGTGGAGGCGTACTGGATCGGCAATCCGCTCCTCGAGCGGGTGGAGGCGAAGGATCTGTACGAGTCGCTCATCGCGCGCTACGGCAAGGAGCTGCCGAAGCGGGTCATGGACCGGGTCGCCGCCAAGGCGCCCGCGGGGGCGCGCCCGCACCACACCTTCCACGTGTTCGATGTCTGGCGCCACGCCGACCGTGGCTCGGCGGACGTCCTGGCGATGCTCGACAGCTGCCGCATCAGCTGGGGTGCGGTGACCGCGGTGGAGGGCGCCGAGCTCGTCGTCTCACGGCGGCCGCTCACGCTGCGTGGCGGCAAGCTCGTCCTCGCCGATGCGCAGCCCGAGCGGGTCACGCGGCTGCTCGACGGGCGCGGCTTCGCCACGGACGTGGCCGTGGGCGACGTGGTGTCATTGCACTGGGGCTGGGTCTGCGAGCGTCTCGACCCGCGGCAGGCCGCCGCGCTCGAGCGCTACACCGAACATCACCTGCGTCTGGCGAATGGAACGCTCTAAGGGAGGGTCACGCATGAAGGATCGCTCGACTGGGATCGCGCTGGCATTCGGGGCCGCATGCATCAGTGGGTTCTCGGTCTTCCTGAACTCCTTCGCGGTGAAGGAGTTCGGCGACGCGACGCTGTACACGACCGCGAAGAATCTGGTGGCGGCCGTCCTGCTGGTCGGCATCGTCGCGTTACTCGCCCGTCGTGGCGCCGCCTCGTTCACGATGCCGCGGAACGCGCGTGAGCGGATCGGGCTGCTCGTCGTCGGCGTCGTCGGCGGTGGGGTCCCGTTCTACCTGTTCTTCCAGGGGCTCGCGGTGACGACGTCCACGTCGGCGGCGTTCATCCAGAAGACGCTCGTCATCTGGGTGGCGGTCCTCGCGGTGAGCTTCCTGCGCGAGCGCTTCGGCCTCCTCCACGCCGCCGCGATCGGCCTCCTCGTCGCCGGCCAGGCCGCGGCCTCCGGGGGCGTGGGCGGATTCGCCCTGGACCGGGGTGAGGCGCTCGTGTTCATCGCGACGCTCCTCTGGTCGGTCGAGGTCGTGGTGGCGAAGCCGCTGCTGCGGAGCCTCTCGCCGTTCACCGTCGCCGCGGCGCGCATGGGCATCGGCATCGTCGTGCTCCTCGCGATCGCCCTGGCCACGGGCGCGTTCGCGAGCCTCGCCTCGATCACCGCGGGTCAGTGGGTCTGGGCGCTGGTCACCGGCGTCGTGCTCACGGCCTACGTCACGACGTGGTTCTCGGCGCTCAGCCGGGCGCAGGCGGTGGACGTCACCGCGGTGCTCGTCTTCGGGGCGGTGATCACGGCGATCATCTCGGCCGGGTATCGCGGGACCTCGCTCGCGCCGAGCGCAGCCGGGCTCGCGCTCATCACGCTCGGCACCCTGCTCATCACGGCCCTCGCGCTGCGGCGCCGGCCCGTCACCGCCTGACCCTCGGATGCGGCGCCGTCCCTTCGGGACGGCGCCGCGTTCGTCGCTACCGCGCGTGCTCCTCGTGCTCGGCCGCTGCGAGCCGGTCGCCCGCCGCACCGCCGCGTGCGAGACTGGCGCCCTGCTCGAGCTCGTCATCCTCCGCACCGGCGGGGTGCGCATCGTCCGGTCCGCCTTCGCGCCGTGGCTCCAGGGCGCCGCCCGCGACGAGCGCGTGCTCGCGCCGGTCTGGTCGGCGCTCGTGCGTACCGCGGAGGGCAACATCCTCTTCGACACGGGCCTCCATCCGGTGCACGTGACGCGTCCGGAGGCCACGTTCGGGCGGCGGCCGGGCATGGACGTCGTCATGGAGGCAGAGGACGCGCTGGTCGCGCGTCTTGCCACGCTCGGGGTCGCGCCCGATGACATCAGCGTCGTGGTGAACAGTCACCTCCACTTCGATCACGCCGGCAACAACGGCGCCTTCCCACGCGCCACCTTCGTGGTCCAGGCGGAGCATCTTGCGTTCGCCCGCGGCAAGCCCGACTTCCCCGGTGTGTACTGGGATATCCCGGAGCTCACCTACCTGCCGGTGGTCGGTCGCTCGCGCATCGCGCGCGGCGTCGAGGTCGTACCGACGCCCGGTCACGCGCCGGGGCACCAGTCGCTCCTCGTGGACCTTCCCCAGACCGGTCGCGTGGTGCTCGCGGGCGACGCGGCGTTCACACGGGAGAACCTGGAGCGCGCCGAGATCACCGCGTCCGATCCGGTGAGCGCGGGGCGCTCGCTCGCCGAGATCCGCTCGCTCGTCGGCGACGACCTCACGCGGGTCTTCACCAGCCACGACGCCGCCGCGTGGGAGGGCTGGCGGCGCGCCCCGGACGCGTATCGCTGAGCCGCTCGCGTCCGAGCGCGGTCGTGCCGGAGCGCCGCCCTATCCTGCTCGCGTGGGGCCGCTCGAACGCCTTGGGGAGATGCGTCGCAGGGCCGCGGTGGGCGGCGGCGAGGCGCGCATCGAGCAGCAGCACGCGAAAGGGAAGCTCACCGCCCGCGAGCGGATCGATCTCCTTCTGGACGACGGGTCGTTCGTCGAGCTCGACGCGTTCGTCCTTCCGCGGGCCACGCCGCTCGTGCCCGACGAGGAGCGAGCCATGGGTGACGGTGTCGTCACCGGCTGGGGTCTGGTGGACGGGCGCCTCGTGTACGTGTTCTCCCAGGACTTCACCGTCTTCGGTGGCTCTCTCGCGGAGGCGCATGCGGCGAAGATCTGCAAGGTGATGGACCTTGCGGTCCGCAATGGTGCCCCCATCGTCGGGCTGAACGACTCCGGTGGGGCGCGCATCCAGGAGGGTGTCGTCTCGCTCGCTGGCTACGCCGACATCTTCCTGCGCAACGTGATGGCATCGGGTGTGGTGCCGCAGCTGTCGGCGATCCTTGGACCGTGCGCGGGTGGCGCGGTGTACTCGCCCGCGATCACCGACTTCATCGTCATGGTGCGCGATACGTCCTACATGTTCGTGACGGGTCCGAACGTGGTGAAGACCGTCACCCACGAGGACGTCACGTTCGACGAGCTGGGCGGCGCCGACGTCCACGCGCGGCGCAGTGGCGTCGCGCACTTCGAGAGCGACGATGAGGTCGCCTGTCTCGCCCTGCTCCGCCGCCTGCTCTCGTACCTCCCGCAGAACAATCTCGACCCCGCGCCGGTCGTGGCGAGCGACGACCCCAGCGATCGGCAGGACGAGGAGCTGGACACGCTCGTGCCGGACGTCGCGAGCCGGCCGTACGACATGCTGGAGGTGCTGCGGCGCGTCGTCGACGACGGCGAGCTCCTTCAGGTGCACGAAGGCTGGGCGCAGAACATCATCTGCGCGTTCGCGCGTCTGGACGGCAGGAGCGTGGGCGTGGTGGCCCAGCAGCCGATGGTCCTCGCCGGCGTGCTCGACATCGACGCCTCCACCAAGGCGGCGCGCTTCGTGCGCTTCTGCGACGCGTTCAACATCCCGCTCCTGACGTTCGTCGACGTCCCGGGCTTCCTCCCGGGCACGGCGCAGGAGCATGGCGGCATCATCCGCAGCGGCGCGAAGCTGCTCTACGCGTACGCGGAGGCCACCGTGCCCAAGCTCACGGTCATCACGCGCAAGGCCTACGGTGGTGCCTACGACGTCATGTCGAGCAAGCACATCCGCGGCGACTACAACGTCGCCTGGCCGAGCGCCCAGATCGCCGTCATGGGCCCCGAGGGGGCGGTGAACATCCTGTACAAGGACGAGCTCGCGAAGGCCGCGGACCCCGAGGCCCTGCGCAAGCGCCTCGTCGCGGAGTACGTGGAGCAGTTCGCCGATCCGTACGTCGCCGCCGCTCGCGGCTACATCGACGACGTCATCGAGCCGCACGCGACGCGACCCCGGCTCATCGCGGCGCTCCGCTCGCTCGCCGCGAAGCGCGACACCAACCCGCGGCGCAAGCACGGCAACATCCCACTCTGACGTAGGAGGAGGGCACATGTACGGCACGATCGCGCGTCTGAAGGTGCGCAAGGACAAGCTTCGCGAATTCTTCGCCCTGGGCAAGGAATGGGACGACCGGGAGCGCAAGCGCGCGCTGGGGTACGTCGGGTCGGAGATCCTCTGGGAGGATCGTGAGGAGGGCCGCGCCTGCCTGGTCGTCCATTTCACCAGCCGCGAGTCCTACGCGAAGAACGCCGACTCGCCCGAGCAGGATGCCTTCTATCAGCGGATGCGGGCCTGCCTCGA
>DASSPF010000042.1:0-2526 GCA_035699805.1 Candidatus Limnocylindria bacterium
GAACGCGCGTGCGCGCGAGCGCTCCGCCAGCTGGACGAGCTCGTCCTCGGGAAGGCGCGCGAAGAGCGGATACCGCCGGAAGTGCTCGGCGAGGCGTGGCTCGGCCATCGGCGCCGAATGGTACGGCGCTCCTCGCTCTCTTGACGGGCGTGGGAGCATTCGCCGCCCATGGAAGCGGATACCGGCATCCGGACCGGCGAGGCCTACGTCTCGGGCGCGCTCACGTCGCTCGAGGAAGGTCCTCGCACGCGCCTTTTCTACGAGCTTCTGGCCGAGGTCGTCGAGTCGGCCGGCCTGCGCGCCTACCTCCCGCACCGCGTGACCGATCCGACGACGGCCTCGCACCTGGACCCACGGGCCGTCTATGACATCGATCGCGCGCACGTGACCGCGTCGCGCGTGGTCATCGCGTATGCCGGAATCCCGTCATTCGGCGTGGGCATCGAGGTGGAGCTCGCGCGCGAACACGGCATCCCGGTCATCCTCGTCGTCGAGCGCGACCGCACCGTCTCGCGCCTGCTGCTCGGCAATCCCGCGGTGGTCGATGTGGTCCGCTTCGTGGACCTGGACGGACTGCGTCGCGCTCTCGTGATCGCGCTCGAGCGGGTGCGCGCGGTGGAGCCCGGCGAGCGGCAGCCGGTCTCCGATGATGTGGTCGTCGGTCGCTTCCTTGCCTCGCTGGAGCAGGCGCGCCATCTTCCCGATGGGGAGATCGCGGCGCTCCTGCGCATCGCCGAGCTGGACGGCGAGGCCGCCACGGCGATCCGCGACGCGGTCGCGACGGGTCGCTTGTTCGGCGCAGGATTGCGCGATCTCGTCGGGCGTCACGCCCTCCGCGGCGCTGACCTCGGCGTCTTCGTCCTACGCGACGTCCTCGAACGCCCGCTCGCGGAGACAGCGCGGATGGTGGGGAGCGATCCGCGCTCCGCGAAGCGGCGTCTCGAGGCGGCGCGGCTGCGCCTCGGTCTTCCGGCGGACGCGGACGGCGCGGACACCGCACAATGGTTGGTGACCGAGCTCATCGCGCCGCCGACGCGCGCGCTGCAGCTCCATCTTTTCGACGGGGGACGCAGTGAGTAAGGGCCAGAAGAAGCAGAAGACCTCGGGGAAGCTGGGTTGGCGCAGCAAGAAGGCCAATCACGGGCGCAAGCCTGGTATGGGCCGCGGCAAGCGCAACTAGCCCTGCAGCCGTACGACATGGAACACCCCGCCCGGTGACGGGCGGGGTGTTCTGTTCTCTGCGCTGAGGCCGCTACCGACGCCGGCGGGTGGTCTTGCGCCGGGTGGTCTTCCGTGGCGCCGTCTTCTTCCGGGCGGTGGCCTTCCGGCGCCCCGTGGTCTTCTTGCGAGCGGTCGTCTTGCGGGGAGCGGCCTTCCGGCGCGCCGACGTCTTCTTGCGCGCGGTCGTCTTCTTGCGCGCGGTCGTCTTCTTTCGGGCGGTCGTCTTCTTGGCGGTCGTCGTCCTCTTGCGCGGCGTCGCCTTCTTCGCGCTCGCCGTCCCTGCGCTCATCGGCGCGGGAGCCGCCGGCGCGGGCTGTGCCGGCTGCGGTGCGGGCCAGACGGAGCCCGGCTGCTGCTCGGTCGTCCAGTCGGAGCCGCGATTCTCGTCGTGCATGGTGCCTCCCCATTCATTCGCGAACGCTGCGCTCGTCACGACGGTGATAGCGCGTCCGTCAGGTGACCGCAACCGCGAGCCGATCCTCGCGGCCACGTGAGCCCCCGTCATCGTCCGGCAGCAGACGGACGAAGACCTCGCTTGCGAGCAACCGACCGCGTGGCGTGAGCCGAGCGGACGAGCCGTCGACGCGAACGAGGGCCGCCAGCGCGGGATGCGCGAGCGCTGCGCGCACACGCGCGGCGGGGACCGATCCGTAGCGGCGCTCGTAGTCGGCAAGATCGAGCCCGCGGTCGAGACGCAGCCCCACCAGGGCCGCATCCACGGCCTCGTCGGCGTCCGGGTCATCGATACGCGGGGCGCCACCGTCGATCGCCCCGAGGTACGCCACGAGCGACGCCGGACGGCGCGAGCGGCGTCCGCCGAGGTGAGAGTGCGCACCAGCGCCGGCGCCGAGCCACTCGCCGTTCTCCCAGTACACGAGGTTGTGCCGGCACTCCCTGCCGGGCCGCGCCCAGTTCGCGATCTCGTAATGCCGGAAGCCCGCTGCCGTGAGCGAGCGCTCGGCCGAGCGGTACATCCGCGCGACCTGGTCGTCCCCGGGCTGGCCGGCCGCCGCCCCCTCGCGCCAGCGGCGCACGACCTCGAATCCGCCGCCGGGCCAGTTCGCACCTGACTCCTCGGGCTCGAGCACGAGCTCCAGCGGATAGCAGGAGATGTGGTCGACGCTGAGCCCGATCGCGCGCTCGAGATCCTCCCGCCACGCCTCCACGGTCTGGCCGGGCCAGCCGAAGATGAGATCGATGCTCACGTCCAGGCCGACCGAGCGAGCGGCGAGGACCGCCGGCTCGACGTCCGCGGGCTGATGCGTGCGCCCGAGGGCCTGCAGGCCGGCAGAGGTGAGCGACTGT
>DASSPF010000043.1:0-16822 GCA_035699805.1 Candidatus Limnocylindria bacterium
CCCGGTCAGCCGCTCCTCGATGCCGAAGCCGTAGTTGGCGATGTGCAGCTCGTGCCGCTTGCCCAGCGCCTCCGCGGCGGCGACGCACGCGTCATACGACTCGCGCATCTGGTTGGTCGAGAAGTTCGTGTGCGCCCCCGCGCCGTTCCAGTCACCGCGGACGGGCTTGGGATACAGCGTGGCGGAGACGCCGAAGTCCTCGCCCACGCGGTAGAGGAGCCAGCGCGCGATCCACAGCTGGTCGCCGATCTCCGGTGCGTTCAGCGGACCGACCTGGAACTCCCACTGGCCGGGCATGACCTCGGCGTTGATGCCGGAGATCTTGAGTCCGGCGGCGAGACAGGCGGAGAGGTGCGCCTCGACGACGTCGCGCCCGAAGACCTCGTCCGCGCCGACGCCGCAGTAATACCCACCCTGCGGGGCCGGGAATCCCGAGTCCGGGAAGCCAAGCGGTCGCGAGCCCTCGAAGAACGTGTACTCCTGCTCGATGCCGAACCACGTGTCGAACGACGCGAACCGCTTGGCCATTTCCGCGTTCGCGCGTCGCATGTTGCTCGGGTGCGGCTGTCCGCTGACGTGCATGACCTCGCACAGGACGAGCTTGTCGTCGCCACCGCGGAGCGGATCCGGGCAGGTGAAGACGGGCTGGAGGACGCAGTCGGACTTGTCGCCGGTCGCCTGCTGCGTGCTGGATCCGTCGAAGCCCCAGATCGGCGGCTTCTCGCCCTTGGGCACGATCTTGGTCTTCGAGCGCAGCTTCTGCGTCGGCTGGGTGCCATCGATCCAGATGTATTCGGCCCGGTACACGCCCATGTGCTCCTCCACCGTCCATTTGCGGACACGAGCGCGCGAACACGCGGTCTCGTCAGGCGGAAGTGTCGCCGTCGCGATGCGTGAGCGTCAGTGGCGGGCCGGTGCGGAAGGGTTGCGGAAGGGTGCTAGCGGCCGACGTCGGTCTTGGGGGGCTTGATCCGCGCATACGGCGTGTACGCGCGCTGCTCCTCCATGGGGATGTGGTGGTAGCCATGATCGGCGACCTCGTGGGCGGTCCGCTCCGCGCTGGCCGCCTGGAGCGCATCGAGCGAGCTCTGGTCGAGGACCTGGAACGCCCGCTCGCAGCCGGCGAGCCGGCATGGAAATCCCCCTCTGCGCATCGGCACGTCCCTCCCGGGCCCCGCGGCCTCTGACGCAGTGTGCCTCATGCCGCGCTGGAGCGCAGGCCGGATCTACATCTGCTGGTCGAGCTGGAAGCGCGTGCGCGCGAAGTCGCGGAGCGTCTCCCAGATCGGGGCAGTCTCGTACCACTCCCTGAGCTTCTCGGGGGACGGGCCTTCCCGATCGAACATCCACCCACCCAGCTCGCTCGCGATCTCGTCGTAGTGGCGGACGAACACGTCGTAGTCCCACGCCTCGCGCTCGGCTCCGCCGTCGTGCGCCACGCGCAGGACAGTACGGCCTCGCGCGGACGCACCGCTAGCCGATGGCGCCGCCTCGCTCCACGGCTTGGCCGACGGGCCCCTCGACGGTCGCAAGCCGCGCGGTGATCGTGATGCGCACGAACGCGGCATACGTGCCGAGCGCGTGCAGATGCTGATCGTGGTAGGCGCCCCTGCGCATGGAGAGCACAGCGATCGCTCCACCAAGCCCATGCCCCGGCGCGGCCAGCGGGACGACGATCGCCTCACGCATACGAGCGACCTCGACACCGATCGACGCCGCGCCCGCATCGACGATGGCCGGCCGGCCGTGGGTCTGCGCTCGGGCGACCGCATCGCCGACGCGTCGCGACCCCAGCGCGGCACGAGGCACGCCGGACGCCGCTACCAGCTCGAGCCCGCCCCCGGGCACCGGCAGGAACAGCAGTGCCGCATCGCCTGGGACCACGTCCAGCGCGGCGAGGGCCAGGAGTCGCAGCGTCTCGGGGCCACCACCAGATGCCAGGATGAAGGCGGATTCGGCAAGCGCCCCGGCACGTCGCGCGGTCGGATCCACACGCCCGCGCACTGCGCGCATCAGTCCGAAGCTCGCGCCAAGGCCCACCAGCGCGAGGACGCCGAGGCCATTCCCGCCCACGGTCAGGATGGGCTCTCCGACGCTGTTGCCCGTGCCCTGCCACAGGAGCACGGTGAGCGCTGAGAACAGGATCGCGGCGGCGACGCCAGCCTCCACTCCGAGGAGAGCCCCGGCGGCCGCGACGGGGACCAGCTGTAGGACCGCGGCCGAGGCACCGAGGACCGGCTCGACCACCAGGAACCCTCCCGCATAGGCCACCCCCATGACGCCCATCGCCGCGAGTCCCCGCTTGCGCCGCAACAGGACCCCCCAAGCGCGGCGAGCGACGCTGCGCGCAGCGAGCACCACACCCGCCCGCGCGGGCGAGTTGGGCAGCCGGGCGTTCGCCGCGCGCCGCATCTCGGCGATGAGGACACGCAGGGGCCGGTCCTTGGCGACGACCGCGGCCGCGCCGGCCGCGATCGCCGCATCGCGGATGGAGTCGTCCAGGGTGAACATGACGACGGCGATCTGCGGATGCTCGGCGCTGACCGCGCGCAGCACCTCGATCCCGCTGCGCCTGGGCATGTCGTTGTCGAGGATCACCAGATCCGGCTGCAGGGTACGGATCTGGCGGAGCGCCTCGTCGCCATCGATCGCGATGCCCACGACGGAGAGGCCGTCCTCGGCGGCGATCGCGGAACGAAGGCCATCGCGCACGCTCGCGTGGTCGTCGGCGATGACCACGCGCAGATCGGTCGGGAGCTGCGCGGCGCTCGGCTGCTCACGCGCGCGACGCTGCTCCACGAGGGCGAGCCTCACCGCCTCCGCGGATGCGAACCCCAGCTCCACGAGGATCTCGCCGAGCTTGGGCCGGGGGCTCTGGCGAAGTCGCTGCTCCACCAGCGCACGCTCGAGCTGGGCCGGCGAGATGACGCCCGCATCGATGAGGTACAGGCCCAGTCCGGGCTGACCGCCAGAGGGGCCCTGCACCAGGCGCAGCATGCGCAGCAGGTCGAGCGTGCCGAACGGCTTGACCAGATAGGCGGTCGCGCCGACGGCGCTCGCGAACGCGCGATGCTCGGGATCGTCGTGCGCCGTGAACAGCACGATCGGGATGTCCTTCGTGGCGCGCATGGACCGCAGCTCGCGGCAGACGCTGAAGCCATCGCGCGCCTCGCCCGGGAAGACGATGTCCAGGAGGATGACGTCGGGGCGGTCGCGGCTGGCGAAGGCGAGGCCCTCAGCGGTGTCGAGCGCCTCGCTCACGACCCAGCCCTGGGCGGTGAGCGCCACCCGGACGACGGCACGCAGCGACGCGTCGTCGTCGATGACGAGCACCCGCGGCGCGCCCGCGCGCGCGGACGGAGGACCGCTCACTCGCGGCTGCGAGGCGAAGGCCACCGCAAGGCGACGCGGGTCATCCGCGCCGCGCTTTCACCATGGCCCGGCCGACGAGTCACGCGGGCTCGCCCGATCCCACCACGGGGGAAACTGTCATGGCCGGTCGCCAGGCAGGTCAAGCAGGACTTTCGTACCGGTCGGGCGCGATCTGAGGCGACGACGGGATTCGAACCCGTGAATCAGGGTTTTGCAGACCCTTGCCTTACCACTTGGCTACGTCGCCGAGGAGGCCAGAGCCGGGAGCCGCAGCTCACGGATTCTGGCCGACGAAGGCGACGAGGTCGCGAAGCGACCTACGGCGCCTATCGGCATCACAAGTCTACCCAGTCGAGCGGCCCGCGGTCAGCGTCATACTTCCGCTCCGTGATCCCGATCGGCGACGAGAGCCACCCCGGCGGCCTGCCCCTCGTCAACCTCGCATTCCTCGCCGTCAACGTCGCCGTGTTCGTCCTGCTGCAGCTCCCGAGCGACGCGTTCACCATGGGCTTCAGCGTCATCCCACGCGAGATCACCCACGGCATCGACCTCGTCGGCCCGCAGCAGATCGCGCTCCCCGATGGTGAGCGGATCGTCATCGAGGAGGCCCCCGGCCCCTCCCCCATCTGGCTCACGCTCTTCACCTCGATGTTCATGCACGGTGGCTGGGCGCACCTGGGCGGCAACATGCTCTTCCTGTTCGTGTTCGGCGACAACGTCGAGCGGTATCTCGGGTCGCTCAAGTACATCGTCTTCTACGTCATCTGCGGCGTCGTCGCCGCGTATGCACAGATCTTCACCAGCCCCGAGTCGGTGATCCCCACGCTCGGCGCGTCGGGTGCGATCAGCGGCGTGCTCGCTGCCTATCTGCTGTTCTTCCCGAGCAACCGCGTCCGGGTGCTGGTCGGCATGCGTTTCGTCACCCAGGTGCCAGCGGTGATGATGATCGGGCTCTGGGCGCTCATGCAGTTCGTGAGCGGCGTCGGCGCGATCGCCGTGAGCGAGCAGACCGGCGGTGTCGCGTACTGGGCGCACATCGGCGGGTTCGTCGCGGGGCTGGTCCTGGCCTTCGTGCTCCGGAGCCTCACCCGCTCCGGCCCCACCCCGCGCTTCGCCGGCTAGCGTCTAGAGGATCCGCGCCAGGCGCTCGACGTCCTCGGCGATGTCGCTCCGCCCGTCGAGCCGGTACGCGTAGGACAGCAGCGCGCACTTCTCACGCGCGACGTCGCGTCGCCCGAGCGCGCAGTCCACCTCGATGAGCAGGCGCTGCGCCTCGCGGTCGGTGAAACCGTGGCCGATGAAATCCAGCAGGACGTCGGACGCGGACTGCAGCTTCCCCAGCGCGAGCAGACGGCGGGCGGCGTCGAGCACCGCCTCGGTCGCCCGCGGGTCGTGCGCCCCGGTGAGGAGCGCCGCGCGCGACGCCGCCATCGTCGCGGCGTCGATCCCCTCGCCCGTGGTCATGAGCGCGGCGAGCTGCTGCTCGATGTCCAGCGTCGGCCGCCCGGCCGCCGTTCCCTCGACCTTCGCAGCGCGCTTCACGATGCCGGCGCGCGCGAGCATGTCCACGGGCGCCTCGAGATCGCCCGGCTGCACGTGCGTGACCGTCCCCGCGCCGCTCAGGACGACCGCGGTCTGGGCCTCGGGCTGCGTCCGGGCGGACGTCCTCGCGGACGGAGGCGGCGGTCGCCGGGCCGGCGGCCGGGGCGCGTCGGTCCGCGAGTGCGCGCCCGCGACGCGATCGACGAGCGCGAGGAGACCCGGGAGATCACCGAGCGTCTCGCGACCGTAGGCAAGCTCGAGCAGCGCACGCCTGGAGTCGCCGGTGGTCAGCGCGACGTCGACGAAGCGCCCGTATTCCTCGACCGCGCCAAGGAGGTCGCCCTGGTTCGCCAGGGCAGCCGCGAGCCGACGGTGCGCCGCGAGGTCGGCCGGCGCGAGCGCGACCGCCTCCGCGAGGAGCGACACCGCACTGGCGCGATCGTTCGCGCGCGCGAAGCGCGCCGCCCCTTCGCGGAGGGTCGCGAGCGCTGCGGGGACGTCCTCGACCGCCGCCTGAGTCCGCGCCAGACCGATGTAGGAGCCGATGTCGGCGTGGCGACGCACGAGCTCGGCGAAGGCCTTCTCTGCCTGCCGCAGCTTGCCGGCCGCGAGGAGCTTCGTTGCGGCATCGGCCGCCAGACGGTTGCCGCTGCGGACCGGTCGCCCGCCATCGCAGCGCGCCAGTGCGTCGGCAAGCTCGCCCGCGCGCGCCGGGCCCATCACGCGCGCCGCGTGCTCGCGCACCCGGGCCGCCAGGGCGGGCACCTCGCTCGAGGTGACGGTGTTCGCGTTCACGCCGAGTGCGTGAAGCTCGCCCGAAAGGAACGACTGCGCCGCGGGTCCGAGGTAGCCCTTCGCGACGCCGAGGAGCGTCTGGGCGAGCGCGTTCAGTCGTCGCCTCCGCTCGGCTCGTCACTGAGCGCGTAGAAGCGCAGCGCGTTCAGCATCCGGTCGAACGCCGACGCGACCTCGCGCGTGATGTCGTCGCCGGCGCGCGTGTCGAACGCGGCTAGCCGGAGGTCCACATCACCGGTGGAGACAGCGGTCGCCTCGCCCACGAGGCGACGCAGCGGTCCCACGAGCGACCGCGTGAGGATCACGCCGATGACGAAGGACAGCAACAGCCCGATGACCACCACGCTCAGCGCGTTGAACGTGGCATCGTCGGCGGCCTTGGTGTAGGTGGCCAGCGGCACCGCCAGGACGTACGCCCAGGGCTTCGCCACAAGGCGCGTCACGACGCCGCGCTGCTCGGCCGCGCCCGTGCCGAACGAGAACTGCGCGCTCGCGCTCCGGCCCCTGGGAAGCGCGTCGATCGCCGTCTTGAGAGTGGGAAGCGGATCGATGACGAGCTGATCGGGTGTCTTCTGACCGAATCGCCGGTCGGCGACCAGCCTCGTCACGGTCTCGCGATCGATCGGCGCGATCGGCTTGTAGATGAGCGACTCAGCCTGCTCGCGGCGGCCCTTCGTCTCGGACACCGCGAGGCGGATGCCGTAGTCATCCAGTAGGAAGCCGTGCGCGCCCTCACCGACGGCCCCCTGGTCGGTCTCGACGATGTCCCAGACCGCCGCGAGGTTCACCCGCGTGCGGACCACGGCCAGGACCACGCGGCCGTCGGTGACCGGGGCGGAGAAGAAGAGCGCCGGCCGGTTCGTGATGACCGAGTAGCTCGGATCGCTGATGTGCGGCGTGCCCCGGAGCGCGGTGGTGAAGTACTCGCGGAACTTCACGCTCGTTCCCTCGTCGGACTGCACCGACGCGGCGACGATCGTGCCGCTCGGATCGACGACCGCGACGGACTCGTACTCGGGCGATCGCGCGGCGGCGGCCGCGAGCGCCTGACGTGCCGCCGTCTTCGCGGCCGCATCCGCGAGGTTCGCGCCGAAGCGGACGATGTCCGGGAGCTTGCCGACGAGGATGATGTCGCCGAGCCGGCTCTGCAGGTACGCATCGATGGCGCTCGCCGTCGAGGTGGAACGCTGCTGGATGTTCGTGACGCCGAGCGCGGTGAGGTCGGTGCGCGTGTTCTGGATCGAGACGGCGCTCACGAGGGCGATCGGAACGACACCGACGACGAGCAGTGCGCCGAGCACCTTCTGCCAGAAGCGCGGCCGCAGGCGCATTCCCCCTGACCTCCAACGCGCCGCCCCCGAGAAGCGCGTCCGCACAGACTGGGAACAGCCGGCCACGCGCGCGAGTCATGCGTATGGGTGCCAGAGGTACCGGAAGAGGGCTAGTACCGGGTCGTCAGCGGACGATGCGCAGGCTGCGGCGCGAGTCGCGAAGCAGCCCGCGCAGGAGGCGCTTGGAAGACTCGAGATCGCTGCGGTCGTCATCGGTCATCCCGCCGCGGTCGGCGTCCACACGCCACCAGCACTCGAAGCCCCACAGGCGCTCATCACCGATCCGCAGGCGCGGGATGCCGTGCCCGGGCCGGCGCGGGTCGCCCGTCTCGAAGTCGAAGAACCCCTCGAACACCGCGGCGGTGCCGCTCCGGTCGGGCTCCCCCTCGCGGGCGTCGAGCAGGATCAGGCAGGGCGTCCCGGGCCGGATGTCCTCCAGGCCACGCGGCATCTGGCCGCCGCGTGCGCCACGCCGTCCGCGCCGGCCGCGCGAGGGCGCATCCGCACGCTGCGCGACCAGGCGGCGGTCGTCGCGACCGCCCACCGGCCGACGCGGAGGCCGGTCGCGCGTGACGCCCCGGTCAGCCCGCGGTGCGGCGGGACGCTCCGGCTGCGCCGGCGCCTGCTGCGGGCGCGGCGGCCCACCGCGGCGCCGGCCACCCCGAGGCCGCCGTCGCGGCGGCCTGGGCTGCGATCCGTCCGACATGCCACCAGTCTGGCATGCCGAGCCGCTAGCTGATCTTGCCCGCCTGCTTCAGCTCACGCGCGCCGGCGTGGATGTTGTCGGCCGCCTTCTCGACCTCCATCTGGTGACCGTCGGCCGCCGCCTTCAGGTCCTCGATGGTGATATCGGTCGGCTTGTGCCGTTTGCCGTACTCGCCACAGCCACAGTTCATGCACATAGCGAAATCCACCTCCAGTGACGGTAGCGAGGAGCAATCAGCGTGCCCCTCCGCCGTACACTCGACACCAGTGGAACGGGACGTGGGTATGCACGAGGTCTTCGACGAATTCAAGCGGCAGCTGCCCGACGTCGATCCGCAGGAGACCGAGGAGTGGATCGAGTCGCTGGACGCCTTGGTCGAGCACGCCGGCCCGGAGCGCGCTCGCTTCGTCCTCTACAAGCTCCTCAAGCGCGCACGCATGCTGCAGATCGGCCTCCCACCACTCACGCAGACCCGCTACATCAACACCATCTCGCCGGAGCAGGAGCCCGATTTCCCCGGCGACGAGGCGATGGAGCACCGCATCCGCCAGTTCATCCGCTGGAACGCGGTCGCGATGGTCGTGCGCGCGAACCACCATTACGACGGCATCGGCGGCCACCTCGCGACGTACGCCTCCTCCGCGACGCTCTATGAGGTCGGTTTCAACCACTTCTTCCGCGGCAAGGAGGACCCGGGTGGCGGCGACCAGATCTTCTTCCAGGGCCACGCCTCCCCCGGCATGTACGCGCGGGCCTACCTCGAGGGCCGGTTCACCGAGGATCAGCTCGACCACTTCCGCCGCGAGGTGACGCCCGGCGAGGGCCTCTCGTCGTATCCGCACCCCCGGCTCATGCCGGACTTCTGGGAATTCCCCACCGTGTCCATGGGACTTGGTCCGCTCGCCGCGATCTACCAGGCGCGCTTCAACCGCTACCTACACAACCGTGGGATCAAGGACACCAGCGCCCAGCGGGTCTGGGGCTTCCTGGGCGACGGCGAGTGCGACGAGCCCGAGGCGCTCGGAGCGCTCCACGTCGCGGCGCGCGAGGGCCTCGACAACCTCACGTTCGTAGTGAACTGCAACCTGCAGCGTCTCGATGGGCCGGTACGCGGCAACGGCAAGATCATCCAGGAGCTCGAGGCCGTGTTCCGCGGCTCGGGCTGGAACGTCATCAAGGTCATCTGGGGCCGCGAGTGGGACGAGCTGCTCGCGCGGGACGTCGATGGGGCGCTCGTGAACCGGATGAACGAGACGACCGACGGCGAGTCGCAGCGGATGGTCGTCGCGGACGGGAAGTACATCCGCGAGAAGTTCTTCGGCGGCGACGCGCGCCTCACCCAGCTCGTCGCGCATCTGTCCGACGAGGACCTGCGCAAGCTCAGGCGGGGCGGTCACGACTACCGCAAGGTCTACGCGGCATACGACCTCGCCACCAGGCATCGCGGCGCGCCGACGGTCATCCTCGCGCAGACGGTGAAGGGCTGGGCGCTCGGCCCGAGCGTCGAGGGCCGCAACATCACGCACCAGGCGAAGAAGCTCACGGTCGAGGAGCTCAAGGTCTTCCGCGACCGGCTGGACCTGCCCATTCCCGACGACCGGCTCCTCGAGGATCCGCCCTACTACCACCCCGGTCCGGACAGCGCAGAGGTGCGCTACATGCTCGAGCGGCGCGCCGCGCTCGGCGGCGTGGTGCCACGCCGGGTGGTGCGGCCGGCCGCGGTGAGCGCGCCCAAGGATGACGCGTACGCCGAGTTCCCGAAGGGGTCCGGAAAGGCCGCCGCCTCCACGACGACCGCGTTCACCCGCCTGCTGCGCAACCTGCTTCGCGACCCGAACATCGGCAAGCGAGTGGTCCCGATCATCCCCGATGAGGCACGCACGTTCGGCATGGACCCGCTCTTCAAGGAGGTCGGGATCTACTCACCGCTCGGTCAGCGCTACGAGCCGGTCGACGCCGAGACGCTGCTCCCCTACCGCGAGGCGACCGACGGGCAGGTCCTCGAGGAGGGCATCACCGAGGCGGGCTCCATGGCGAGCTTCACCGCCGCCGGGACCGCCTACGCCACCCACGGCCAGCCGATGGTGCCCTTCTACATCTTCTACTCGATGTTCGGCTTCCAGCGGACGATGGACCAGATCTGGGCATTCGGCGACGCGCGCGCGCGGGGTTTCCTGATGGGCGCGACCGCCGGCCGTACCACACTGAACGGCGAGGGCCTGCAGCACCAGGACGGCCACAGCCATCTCCTCGCGACCGCCATCCCGAACATCAAGGCCTACGACCCGGCGTTCGCGTTCGAGACCGCCGTCATCGTCCGGGACGGCATCCGCCGCATGCTCGAGGGCGGCGAGGACATCTTCTACTACCTCACCCTGTACAACGAGAACTACCCGATGCCGGCGATGCCCGAGGGCGTCGAGGAGGGCATCCTCCGCGGCATCTACCTCTTCCGGAAGGGCGACGAGAGCATGCGCCGCAGGGTCACGCTCCTCGGCTCCGGCCCGATCCTGCTCCAGGCGCTCCGCGCGCAGGAGCTCCTTCAGGAGAAGTACGGCGTCGCCGCCGATGTGTACAGCGTCACCAGCTACCAGCAGCTGCGCGGGGACGCGCTCGAGGCCGAGCGCTGGAACCGCCTGCACCCGACGGAGCGGCCACGGGTGCCGTACGTCGCGCAGATCCTGGGCGGCAAGGTGCCGATCGTCGCGGCGAGCGACTACATGAAGTCCATCCCCGACCAGATCTCGCGCTTCCTGCCGCAGCCGTTCATCCCGCTCGGGACCGACGGCTTCGGCCGGTCGGACACGCGCGCCGCGCTGCGCCGCCACTTCGAGGTGGACGCCGAGAGCGTGGCCGCGGCCTCGCTCCAGGGTCTCCAGCTGTGCGAGCAGTACGGCGGGGCCGACGTCGCGAAGGCGATCGCCGAGCTCGGCATCGACCCCGGCAAGCCCGAGCCGCGCACCGCCTAGGCCCGCTCGCTCTCCTTCACGTACGTCGGTCGCAGCTCCACCGCCTCGGCGCGCCGGGCGCGCACGCGGATGTTCAGCAGCTCCACGAACACGCTGAAGGCCATCGCGAAGTACAGGTAGCCGCGCGGGATGTGCACCTCGAGCCCCTCGGCCACGAGCGCGGTGCCGATGAGCAGCAGGAACGCGAGCGCGAGCATCTTCACCGTGGGGTGACGGTGGACGAACCCGGCGATCACCCCTGAGCTCACGAGCATGATCCCCACGGCGATGACGATCGCCGTGACCATGACCCACAGCTGCTCCGCGAGGCCCACTGCGGTGAGCACCGAGTCCAGGCTGAAGACCAGGTCGAGCGCGAGGATCTGGGCGATCACCGCGCCGAACGACGCGGCCGCCCGTGCCGGCCCGTGCGCGGGCTCGCCCTCGAGCAGCTCGTGGATCTCGCTGGTCGCCTTGCCGAGCAGGAACAGGCCGCCGGCGATGAGGATGAGATCCCGTCCCGAGAGCTCGTTCCCCGCGACGGTGAGGAGCGGAGCAGTGAGGCCGATGACCCAGGTGATCGAGAAGAGCAGTCCGATGCGCATGAGCATCGCGAGCGAGAGACCGACGCGTCGCGCGCGCTCGCGGAGCTCCGGTGCGAGCTTCCCCGAGAGGATGGAGATGAACACGACGTTGTCCACACCGAGCACGATCTCGAGGACGGTCAGCGTCACGAGCGCGGCGAGGATGTCCGGATCGAGGAGCTGCTCCAACGGGACTACGCGCGCATGAGCGGGCGGTACTTGATGCGATGCGGCTGCCAGTCCGCGCCGTGCTCCTTGCGCATGAGCTCCTCGTACGCCTGGTAATTGCCCTCGAGCCAGCGCACGCGGCTATCGCCCTCGAACACGAGGAGGTGCGTGGCGATGCGGTCGAGGAACCACCGGTCGTGGCTGATGACGACGACGCACCCGGCGAAGTCCAGGAGCGCCTCCTCGAGCGCGCGGAGGGTGTCGACGTCGAGGTCGTTGGTCGGCTCGTCCAAGAGCAGGACGTTGCCGCCCGACTTCAGCAGCTTCGCGAGATGGACGCGGTTGCGCTCGCCGCCCGAGAGGTCACCCACGCGCTTGTTCTGGTCGGGGCCCTTGAAGTTGAAGGAGGCGACGTACGCGCGACTGTTGCGCAGCCGCCCACCGACATCGATCTGATCCTGACCGTCGGCGATCTCATCGAACACGGACTTCGTCGGCGTGAGGATGTCACGCGACTGCGATACGTACGCGAGCTTCACCGTCTCGCCGACGCGCAGTTTGCCCGCGTCCGGCTTCTCCTCACCCGTCACCAGCCGGAACAGCGTGGTCTTCCCTGCGCCGTTCGGGCCGATGACCCCGACGATCCCGCCTCGGGGCAGCTTGAAGGTGAGGTCGTCGAACAGGAGGCGGTCGCCGTACCCCTTGCGGAGCCCGTCGGCCTCGATGACGACGTCGCCCAGCCGCGGGCCTGGCGGGATGGCGATCTCGAGCTCGCGCTCGCGGCGCTCGGGCTCTTCGGCGAGAAGCCGCTCGTACGCCTCGATGCGCGCCTTGCTCTTGGCCTGCCGCGCCCGCGGTGAGGCCTGGACCCACTCGAGCTCGCGGGCCAAGGTCCGCTGGCGCGCCGACTCCTGCTTCTCCTCGTCGGCGAGGCGCTTGCGCTTCTGGTCGAGCCAGGACGAGTAGTTGCCCTCGTACGGGATGCCGAAGCCCTTGTCGAGCTCGAGGATCCAGCCCGCGACGTTGTCGAGGAAGTAGCGGTCATGGGTCACGGCGACGACACAGCCGGTGTACTCGGCCAGGAAGCGCTCGAGCCAGGCCACCGACTCCGCATCGAGGTGGTTGGTCGGCTCGTCCAGCAGCAGGAGGTCCGGGTGCGAGAGGAGCAGCCGGCAGAGCGCGACGCGGCGCCGCTCGCCGCCGGAGAGCGTGGTGACGTCCGCGTCACCCGGCGGGAGCCGGAGCGCGTCCATGGCGTGCTCGACGTGGCTGTCGAGCTCCCACAGTCCCTTCGCCTCGATCTCGTCCTGGGTCCGTTGGAAGTCCTCGCTCACCTTCTCCATCTCGGCCGGCGAGAGCTCCTCGGCGAACCTCGCGGAGAGCTCCTCGTAGCGCTTGAGCACGGCGCGCTGCGCGGCCACGCCATCCTCGACGTTCCCACGGACATCCTTGGCCGGATCGAGCACCGGCTCCTGCGACAGGAGGCCGGCACGGTATCCCTCGGTCAGCCGGGCGTCGCCGATGTACTCCGTGTCGATCCCGGCCATGATCCGCAGGAGTGTCGACTTGCCGGCGCCGTTCGGCCCCAGGACCCCGATCTTGGCGTCCGGGTAGAAGGCCAGCGTGATCCCCCGGAGGATCTCCCGCTGCGGCGGGACGACCTTCTTGAGCTGGTACATCGTGAAGATGAACTGCGGCGGCACCCGAACACCGTACCGCACGCGCTGCCCGGACCGCTTGCTGCCCCGCCCGCACGCGATTCGATACGCTTGGCGGTAAGACCGTGCGTGAGGGAGCCGCCCACCGATGAGCCAGTTGGCCCCGCTCGACAAGAACTACCGGCTGTCCAAGGACGTCATGCCGAGCCGCTACGAGCTGCGGTTCGAGCTCGATCTGGACAGGTGGGCGTCGGTGGGGCATGCGCGCATCGCGCTGCGGGCCGCACGTCCGTTCCGCGAGCTCGTCCTGCATGCCGTCGAGCTCGACATCACCGGCGCGACGGTCGACCGCGACAACTCCCTCGAGGCCGTGCGCCCTGAGCCCGAGGCGCAGGTCGTCGTGCTGCGGTTCGCGCGCGAGGTCGGCGCCGGCGAGCACACCGTCGACATCCGCTGGACCGGCGGCATCCGCGACTCGCTCCGCGGACTCTACCGCTCCGTGCGTGGCGAGGAGCGCTACGCGGCGACCCAGTTCGAGGCCGCCGACGCGCGTCGCGCCTACCCCTGCTTCGACGAGCCGGAGTTCAAGGCGCGCTTTGCGCTGGAGCTCGTGTACCCCTCGGGCAACACCGCGATCGCCAACATGCCCATCGTCGAGAGCGAGGATCTCCCCGACAACAGGACGCGCACGCGATTCCGCGAGACGCCGCTCATCTCGCCGTATCTGGTGGCATTCACCGTCGGTCCGTACGAGTCCACGCCCGAGGCCATCACGCCATCCAAGATCCCGGTCCGCGTGTGGCTGCCGCCGGGGCTCGCGTCGCAGGCCATCTTCGCGCGCGACGCCCACGTGCGGTCGGTGGAGTGGCTCCAGGACTACACCGGGATCCCCTATCCCTACTACAAGGTCGACGCCATCGGGATCCCCGACTTCGAGGCCGGCGCCATGGAGAATCCGGGCGCGATCACGTACCGGACCCGCCTGCTCGCGGCCGACAAGAACAACGCCTCCATCGTCACGCTGAAGGGCGTGTTCAGCACCGCGGCACACGAGCTCACCCACATGTGGTGGGGCGACCTCGTCACGATGCGCTGGTGGACGGATCTCTGGCTGAACGAATCCTTCGCGTCGTTCGTCGGTGAGAAGTGCACCGCCGCCCTCAACCCCGAGTGGAACTACTGGCGCGACTTCGTCGCCGACAACACCGGCGCCTTCAACCTGGACGCGCTCGCATCGACGCACGCGATCTCCATCGAGGCGAAGAACGCCGAGGAGGCGACGGAGCGGTTCGACGCGATCACGTACACCAAGGGCGCCGCGGTCCTGCGGATGATCGAGAGCTACCTCGGCGAGGACGCGTTCCGCGCCGGCGTGCGCATCTACCTGGACCGACACCGTGAGGCGAACGCGTCGGCGGACGACTTCTGGCACGCGCTCGACGAGGCCTCCGGCGAGGACGTCACGTCGATCATGAACGCCTGGATCCGCGAGCCCGGGCATCCGCTCGTCTCCATCCGTGTGCGCGACGAGGCAGCCGGCGTGTTCGAGCTCTCGCAGAGCCGCTACTACAGCGACACCGACGCACCGGTCTCGGCGCAGCTGTGGCCGGTCCCGCTCGTCCTGCGGTACGGCACCGCGAATGGCACCCGCGAGGTGCGCGTGCTGCTGCGCGACCGCAGCACGGTGGTCACGCTCGAGGGCGCGACGTGGCTCTTCCCCAACGCCGGCGGCCGTGGCTTCTACCGCTGGCACATGGATGAGGCAGCGGACCGCATGCTGGACCGTGGTATCCCTGAGCTCGCGCCCGAGGAGCGGCTGTCGCTGGTGGACGACCTGTGGGCGCTCACGCGGACCGGCCGCGCGAGCCTCGCCTCGTTCCTGCGCCGCCTGGACACGCTCACCGGTGAGGAGGACCGCGCCGTCATCGCGGCGATCTCCGACGCGCTCACCTGGCTCTCCGCATATGCCGTCCGCGAGCCCACCGAGCGTCCGTTCGCGCGCTTCATCGAATCGTTCTACCGGCCGATCTTCGAGAAGGTCGGCTGGCGTCCGCGGGAGAACGAGGATCCCGACACGCGGGAGAAGCGCGGTCGGGTCATCGGCATGCTGGGCTTCCACGCGCGCGCCGCCGACGTCCGGCGCGACGCGCGCGATCGCGCGCTCCGCCACCTGGACGGCGTCGAGCCGCTGCACCCCGACGGTGCGGGAGTCATCCTCGCCGTCGCGGCGACGGAGGGCGACCACACGCTCTGGGACCGGTACGTCGCGCGCATGCAGAGCGCGCAGGCCACCGACGCACAGGAGGAGGCGCGCTTCCGCCAGTCGCTCGTCGCATTCGAGGACGAGGCGCTCGCGCAGCGCACCGCCGACGCGATCTTCTCGCACCTCATCCGGGCCCAGGACCGCGGTCTGATGGTCGTTCCCCTCCTCCAGGGCCGGCGCACGCGCGGCACCGGGTGGAACGCCATCCGCGAGCGCTGGGACACCGACATCGCCGGCACCGAGCCGCTCCTCAAGCAGCGCTTCGTCCAGGCCGTCGGCCAGCTCTCGCTGCCGGAGTTCAGGGACGAGGCGATCGCCTTCCTCGAGTCCAAGCGCACGAGCGACATCGCCGAGGCGGTGAAGCAGAGCGTCGAGCGCCTGCGCATCAACACCGCCGCGGCGGAGCGGCTCGCGCGGGAGCTGGAGGACGCGCTGGCGGAGCCTGCGGGCCGCCGGTAGCGGCGCCGGCCACGTGCGCGGCTACCCTCCGATGAAGCTCATCTCGATCTTCTTCAGATCCGCGGTGTCGGCGGAGCGCAGCTCGGAGTAGCGGTCCGTGCGCGCGGCCCAGGCCGCCGCGATCGCCTCCCGCAGCTCGTCATCCGAGGCACCACCCCGCATGAGGCCACGAAGGTCCCGCCCTTCGGTCGCGAAGAGGCACGTGTAGAGCGAGCCATCCGCGGAGAGCCGTGCACGGGTGCAGTCGGCGCAGAACGGCTGCGTGACCGACGAGATGACGCCGATCTCCCCGGCGCCGTCGCGGTAGCGGTAGCGGCCGGCTACCTCCCCGCGGTAGGCGCGGTCCATCGGCTCGAGCGGGAACTCGCGGTCGATGGCCGCGACGATCTCCCGCGCCGGCACCACGTCGTCCAGCCGCCAGCCGTTGGACGTGCCGACGTCCATGTACTCGATGAAGCGCAGCACATGGCCGGTGCCGCGGAAGTGGCGCGCCATGGGCAGGACGCTCGTCTCGTTGAGGCCGCGGCGGACGACCATGTTCACCTTGATCGGCGCGAGGCCCGCGGCCTCGGCCGCGCCGATGCCGTCGAGGACGCGCTGGACCGGGAAGTCGACGTCGTTCATGCGGCGGAACGTCGCGTCGTCGAGCGAGTCGAGGCTCACCGTCACCCGCCGCAGGCCGGCGTCGGCCAGCGCGCGGGCCTTCTGCGCGAGGAGCGAGCCGTTCGTGGTGAGCGTGAGGTCGAGGTCACCGATCGGCCCGAGCATGGCCACGAGGCGCTCCACGTCGCGCCGGACGAGGGGCTCGCCGCCAGTAAGGCGCACCTTGCGCACCCCGAGCTCGACGAAGATGCGCACCAGGCGCGCGATCTCCTCGAAGGTGAGCACCTCGGCCTGCGGCAGGAACGCGTACGCCTTGCCGAACACTTCCTTGGGCATGCAGTACACGCAGCGGAAGTTGCAGCGATCGGTGACGCTCACCCGGAGGTCGCGCAG
>DASSPF010000044.1:0-4371 GCA_035699805.1 Candidatus Limnocylindria bacterium
AGCAACGCGTCGACCTTGGCGCGATGCTCCGACGCGATCGAGTCGATATCCGGCAGGTCGAGGACCGCGACATCAGGGAGCTGACCCGGGGCGTGCTCTCGGATCTGAGTGATGCCGAGCCAGGCGATCAGCTCGGCGAGCTCCCCGCGCCTGTCCGCGGGCAGCCAGGCGACGGCCTCGGAGGTCGTGGGCCGGCGCGGGCTCGCGGGGCTCACCTCGGCGCCGGCCAGCGCATTGAGGAGCGTCGACTTTCCCACGCCGGTGCCGCCGACGAGGGCGAGCACATAGGCGTCGCCCGCGAAGCGCGCTCGTTCGCGCGCGGTCTCGCGGACGGCCGTGGCGGCCGCCGTGTCGATCCCGAGCGCTGTGCCTGCCGCGATCGCCTCGTCCAGTGCCTCGAGGCATGGCCCGACACTCATGAGCTGAGGTCCGCCACGCCCGAGCGCAGGTCAGCGGCGAGCTCGCGCAAGGCGCCCGGGTCGGGGACGATGGCGTCGAAGCGTTCGCGCTCCATCAGGAAGAGCTTCGCCAGCGCCTCGTCCAGTCTCCGCCCGGCGCGCTCGACGAGCTCCTCCATCGCGCGCTCGCCGAAGATCGCCTCCAGCAGCTTCTGATTCAGGAACGCCGTGCCGGCCGCGATCCCGACCTCTGCGCCGGTGATGCCGGCGGTGTGCGCGAAGACGCCGAGCATCACCGCCACCCCCACGGCGTTCACGCCGATCGCCGCCACGCGCGCGACGGCATGCTTTCGTCCGCTCGCCGCGCGCACGTCGTCGATCACCGCGTGCATCCAGTCGCGGAGCACGTCGCGAACGGCCGGCGCGAGCTGGGGCGATGCCGACCAGAGCGTGGCGTCGCCATCGAGGAGCGCACCGGCATCGCGGCGCTCGGACCAGCGCTCGGCAGTGCGGCGCGCGGCCTCGCTCGCATGGCGGAGCGTGAGCGCTTCGAGCGAGCTCGCCATGTCCTCTTCGACGCTCGCGACCGGCGCGACCGGTGTGCCGCGGATCGCAAGCAAGAGCAGGCCGCGAATGCGGGCCAGGCCCGACGACATGAAGCGAGCGATCTGATCGGCGCCCACGAAGTCGTGCCACTGGCGTAGTACCTCGGCGCGCAGGAGCACCCCGCTCCGCAGCTCCCGCGCAAGCGCTGCCGACTCCTCGTCATACGCGCTCTGAGCGAGGCCGCGGAGCGCCTCGCTGTCGACCGCGTCGCTCTCGAGATCGGTGGCGACGTCGACCACCAGCGGAGACAGACCGCGGATGGCACCCGCCAGGGCGTCCGCCGCGAGCTGTCGGCGCTCGACACCCGTCGACGCCAGGCGCTCGATCCGCTCGCGGAGAGCGGCGATCGCGACGCGCGAGACGCCCTGCAGCGCGACGTCGAGCTGGCCCTCGTCGATCGCGATCAGATCGATCTTCCCGCTCGCCTGCCGAAGGCCGTGCTCGGCCAGGAGCCGCGCGGCGTCCGTGAGGACGACCTCGCGGTCGCGCGGGTCCGCGGGCAGACGGTTCAGGACGATCATCAGCGGGACTTCGCGCTGACGGATCCGATGCAGCACCTCCCACGGGACGAGGTCGGCGTAGCGCGTCGCGGTCGTGACGAAGACGCAGAGGTCGCACGCCTCGAGGAGGGTCTCGGCGAGGGCGCGGTTGTCGCGCTCGATCGAGTCGATGTCCGGCGCGTCCACGATCGCCACCCCCGCGTTGGAGCCCGGCGCCGCCACGTGGATAAGGCGATCCGGCGGCACGAGCCGGAGGCGGCCTTCGGCGCGGAGCATTGCCGCGTCGTCCCGATCGGCGTAGAGGACCGCTTCGCGGGTGGTCGGTCGCAGGACACCCGCCCGGCTCACCGGCGCGCCGGCGACCGCGTTCAGGATCGAGGACTTGCCAGCGCCGGTCGGTCCCATGAGCACGACGAGCAGCGGCGCGTCAAGGTCCGCGGCGCGAGGCAGGATGAAGCTCTCGACGTGATCGCGCAGCTGGCGCGCGCGCTCGCGCGGGAGCGCAGCGCGCGGCTCGAGTGCGAGCCGGCGCTGCGCGAGATCCGCGAGCCGGCGGCTGCGCGGGACGAGGTCGTCCGCGCGACCGCCGGCCTCTGGCACGTCCCCGCTCCGCTACGCGTCAGGCGACGGCGCGACGGCCCCCGACCTGGCGCCAGACCAGCAGCACGACGATCGCGCCGATGATCGATCCGATGATGCCCGTCGGGCTGATCGCGGCGACCCCGCCGAAGATCAGGTTCGCGAGGAACCCCCCGACGAACGATCCGACGATCCCCAGCACGATGGTGGCGATCCAGCCCATCGGGTCGGGTCCGGGCACGAGAAAGCGCGCGACGACCCCCGCAATGAGGCCGATGATGATGAATCCGAGGATCGTTCCGAGGTCCACGTTGTTCTCCTTACGCTCGCATCGACTGTGCCCGACTGAACTGCACTAAGCGTGCCCTGCCGCCAGGTGCGTCCTACCCTTGCGGGCGTGAGCGTCCTACGTGACCACGTGCGTGGCAACGACGCCACGCGGGCGCGGCTCGCGGAGCTCGTCGCGCGCGCGAGCGATGTCGACCTCGGGCGACCGATGCCAGATGGCTGGACGGTCGCGGCGGTGCTGTTGCACTGCGCGTTCTGGGACGAGCGCATCGTCGTGCTCCTCGACCGCTGGCAACGCGAAGGCGTACGGCCACCGCTCGAGGAGGAGGACGACGTGCGCTGGATCAACGATTCGGCAAAGCCGCTCATGCTCGCGATGCCGCCCCGGCGCGCCGCAGAGCTCGCGCTCGAGATCGCGGAGCGCTCCGACCGCGCGGTCGCCGCGCTCAGCGAGGAGTTCCTCACGACGAACACGGTGAGCGAGTACCTGAACCTCTCGCGTGCCGATCACCGGAGCGAGCATCTCGACGACATCGAGCGCGTGCTCGGGACCTGACGCATGCGCGAAGGGAGCCCCGTTCGGGGCTCCCTCATGCCGCAACTGTTGGCGACGGTCAGCTCGCCGGAGGCGCCCGCCTGCGGCGAGCTCGGGCGGTCAGGTACAGGACCGCGAAGATGACGAGCAGCGCGGGGAGCGCGAGGAAGGCGAGGCCGTCATCCACGGTCGCGGTCGATGGGAGCGTCGCGGCCGTCGGCGCCGGCGTGGCCGTGGGAGCGGCCGTCGGCGCGGCCGTCGGGGTGGTTCCGGCGGCCGTCGGGGCTGGTGTCTGCACCGGGGTCGCGGTGGCCGCCGGTGTCGCGGTCGCCGCCACGGCGCAGGTCGACCGCGTGATGGTGTCAGCGATGAGCGTCACGCTGCCGTTGCGCGCGAGCGCACGGCCGCGCAGGGTCACGCCACTGTTCATGGTGATCGAGGTGAGCGCCATGATCGTGCCCGCGAAGCTGGAGCCCGAGCCGAGCGTGGCGGAGCTGGTGACCTGCCAGAAGACGTTGCACGGCTGGCCGCCGTTCACGATGTTGACCGCGCTGGATGAGGCGGTGACGAGGTCCGAGGTCGCCTGGAAGATCCAGACGGTCGAGGGATCGTTCTGGGCATCGAGCGTGAGCGTCCCGGTGAGGCCGAGGGTGGCTCCGCCGGAGGCGTAGACCCCGCCGACGAGCGTCATCCCTCCGAGGGTGCCGCCCGCGATCGTGGTCGCCGGTGTGCGCGACGCCGCGTCGCCATAGGCGGCGGCGAGATCGTTCTTCGCCTGGAGCGCCACGGCGTCGGCGGCATGGATCGTCCCGCTCACCGTGCCGGGCGGGAAGCCCGTGACCGCCGCGGCGGGATGGATCCCCACGTCGCCCGTGATGGTGGTCGGACCGGTGCTGGTGATCGCGGGCGTGCCCGCGAGGACCGCAAAGGCCGCGGCGGTGCCGAGTCCGACCGGTGCGGTGCTCGCGGCGTTGGCCGCCGGTGCGGCGCCGACGGCGCCGCCCACGAGCGCGAGCGCGATCGCCGCGGTGGCCAGCGCGCGGATGGTCATGTGCTGGTGCATGGTTTCTCTCCCTGTGACGACCCGCGGGTCGTCGACGCCTGCGGACGACCAGGTCACGTACCGACGGTAGGCCTGAAGAGGCTGGGCGGTGTGACGCCGCCGTCATCCTCTCGCTGGATGACGGTGCCGTCATGGCGGGCATCCCGAGAACGGCGACAGTGGCGGCATGGCGAACGGCGATCACATCGCGTCCATCCTTCTCCAGGAGTTCCGTCTGCGTGCGACCGACGATGGTGGCGGGGCTGCCCGCGCGGTCGCCGCGACGAACGCGGCGGATGATCCGGCGGTCCCGCTCCTGACGAGCGTGGACGACCGCCGCGACGTCGCGACGATCCGCGGGCTGCGAGAGGGCGAGAGCGCGGGCACCGACGTCGCGCGTCACGCTGCTCTCGAGCCGTTCGT
>DASSPF010000045.1:0-4410 GCA_035699805.1 Candidatus Limnocylindria bacterium
CGGCGTCGCCGCTCCCGGGCTGGTCTACGACCAGCTGATGAGCGCGGACGTCGATGGTGAACCGGTCGCCGGTGACGTGCTGGACGAAGATCCGCTCCATGTCGGGCGCCTCCCGCTGGTCCGAGCATGGGGCGAGCGTGCGGCGCCCGAGAGGGCCGGACGGCCCGATCAGGCGGGCACGATCGTCGTCATCACGGTGCCCCTCGACGACTCAACGGCCCCTGAGCAGGCCGGCGACGAGCGCCGCGCTTCGCAGGGCGGTGAGGACGTGCCAGATCGGCAGGTCGTAGCCGATGGCAAAGACCTCGGTTGGTATGAGCAGCGACAGTCCGAGGACGCGCCCGCGGCGCTCCCGCCGCCACAGCCAGCGGGCGGCAACGAGCTCGAGGACGCTCGTCGCCACGAACGGGATGCCGAGGAGCGCCATCGCGCGCGGACCGAGCGGTTCGAAGGGTCCTCCGCTCAGCCCCTTCACCCCTCCCATCATCGGCAGCTGATCGTTGACCGCGATCCACACGAGGAAGAACGGCATGACGAGCGTCGTTGGTACCCCGGTCAGCGCGAAGAGGATCGCGGCCACGCGATCGGTCATGCCGCGGCCTTCGTCGGCGTCACGAGCGCGGCCCGGCCCTTGCCGTCCCGACCCGGCAAGATGACACTAAGTGCCATATGGCATCGCCCCGGGTGCGGTCCGAAATGAGCCTTCGCCAGCGCAAGCGGGTGGCCACGGAGCAGGCGATCGTCGACGCGGCGATGACGCTGTTCGCGCGTGACGGCTATGCGGGGACCACGGTGGACGACATCGCCTCCGCGGCGGGGGTGGGGCGGCGGACGCTGTTCCGGTACTTCCCGACAAAGGAGGACATCCTTCTGGATCCCCGAAGGCTCGATCGGCAGGGCATGCTGAGCGCGCTCCGCGAGCGGCGTGCCGGCGAGGACGACGTCACTCGTGTCCTGCGCGTCCTCGCGACGATGCGAGCGCGCGCCTTCGCCGTGTTCCGGCCCGCGCACCAGCGCGTCCTGCACCGCTTGTCGCATGGGGAGCTGGCGGGCCGGTCGCTCATCCTGATGCAGCTGGCGCGCGACGTCATCGTCGAAAGCCTCGTTGGCAAGCGCGCATCTCGCGACGAGCGGCTGCGCGCGCGCGTGCTGGCGATGGCGTGCGTCGTCGCAGTGGACGCGGCCATCACGGCGTGGATCGAGGCTGGGATGTCGGACGACCTTGAGAAGGTCATCACGCAGGCCGGCCGACATCTGCGCGAGGGCTTCGCTCGGAGCGCCTGAGCTGCTGTCCGGGCTCACGCCCGCGCCGCCATCCGCTCCGTGCCGCGTCGCTCGAGGACGTCGCGCAGACGCCCGACGTCCCGCTCGAACATGCGCTGCACGCTGCGGCGAAGGATGCCGCCGAAGGGCGCCATCACCCACGGGAGCGTCGCCTCGTTCGACAGCGTGAGCCGGGTCCCGCCCGGGACGTCCTCGAGCGTGTAGCGCATCAGGGATGGCGTTCGTGACATCGACGACGTGATGTCGTAGCCGAACGCGGTCGGCGGATCGAACACGGTGACGACGGCGCGGGTGCGCATCCGCATGCCGAGCCAACGGGCGGTGTGCTCCATCTCCGAGCCGATCCGCACCGGTCCCGAGGTCGTCACCTTGGTCGACACCGCGGCCTCTTGCCAGCGCGGACCGTTCTCAGGATCCGTGATGAAGGCCCAGACGGACCGTGGGTCCGACGCGATGATCACTGATGCCGAGACACGCACCCCCGCACCTCCCGCTCCGCGGCCGACAATATGACATATCGTGTCATATGGCATCAAGTGCCAGTAGCGCCCAGGCCGGCGGTGTGTGACCTCCGTGTACGGCGTGGTGACGACGGCCGTGCCGCGCGGCACACTGCGCCGGTCATGCCGAAGCCGGCGATCGAATGGACGGGAGAGGACATCTACGCACGGCGCCGCGAGCTGTACGCACGCGCCGCACCGGTGTTCCGGCGGCAGGGCTACCGCGGCACCACGCTGAAGGCGCTCGCGCGCGCCTGCGGCCTCTCCATCCCCGCGCTGTACCGGTACTTCCCCTCGAAGAAGGCCTTCGCGCTCTTCCCGCTGGCGGCCCTGTATCCAGAGCTCCAGGGGCCCCCGCCCGACATGGGTGGCGATCCCGCGGCCCTGCTCAGCGACTGGGTCGAGGCGGCGGCGACGGAGATGCCGAACTACACCCTGGCCCTCCGGCTCGCTCGCGAGGTGGGCTGGAGCGCGGACGAGCAGCGCCGGGTGGAGGCCAATCTCCGATCGCACATCGAGCAGATCGGTGCGGTCGCGCGCCGCGCCGCGCCACATCTTGGGACGCGCGCGGCGGACGAGCTCGCCTCCGCGATGATCAGCGCGACGGTCGGTCCCGCGTCGACCGGCCTGGAGGCCGACCCCGTCGCATTGCGGCGGCAGCTGCGGGCGCTGCTGCGCGGATACGGCGTCGCCGTCAGCAAGACGCGCCCCACCTCCGCAGCACCGTAGCGCTGGGTGAGCGCACGAGACGCACGAGAGGCCGTAGCGGTGCGCAACTCACTTGCACGCGGGGGCGAATTTTTCGCGTTCGCTTGACGCTCGGCCGCGGTATCGCGAGCGTCGCGCCATGGACACGCGACCCCGAACGCCACGCGTCTTCGCGCTCGCGGGAGCGCTCGAGCCGGCCTGGCTCCTGGTCGCAGCCGCCGCGTTCGGGACGCTCCGCTCGGGGTACGACGCGACCCACGCGATCAGCGAGCTCGGTGAGCAGGGCTACGCGCTCGCCCTCGTTTGGAACGTCGTGGGCTTCGGCGTGGCCGCGCTCCTGCACCTCGTCTTCGCGCTCGCGATCCGCGACGCGGTGGGTGGCGGATGGCTCTTCCGTGTCGCCGTGCTCCAGGCCCTTCTCCTTGGCGCCAGCGGGATGTTCGGCTGCGATCCCGGGTGTCCACCGCTCATGACGTCGTGGCAGGGATGGGCGCACACGGTCGTCGGTCTCGGCTACTTCCTGCTGACCTGGGTCGTCCCGCTCGTCGGGTGGCGCACGTTCAGGGCGCGGCCGGAGTGGCGTTCCTTCGCACCGATCTCGCTGGGGGCTGCGGCGATCCTCGTCGGCCTCTTCGTCGCCGGTCCGATCCTCTTCGGTCCCGAGCTCGTCGGCGTGTGGCAGCGGCTCACGCTCGCGGTCGCGGGCGCCTGGACCACCGTGGTCGCCGTTCGCCTGTGGCGGCGCGCCTCACCGGCCGCGGCCATCGGCCAGCGGCCGACCGACAGGACGCGGGAGCCGGCCGGCAGCTAGTCGCCGACCGGCGCGCCCGTCTCCCGGCTACATTTCCGTCTCGTCATGAGCAGCCAGGAGCTCCTTGCCGGCGGGATCTTCGCGGCCGTCTATGCGCTCATCGTCACCGAGAAGCTGCACCGCACCCTCGCGGCACTCCTTGGCGCGGTGCTGGTCATCTTCAGTGGCCTGCTCACCCAGCACGAGGCACTCTCGCAGGAGGTCGTCGACTTCAATGTCATCTTCCTCCTCGCGGGGATGATGGTCATCGCGAACATCCTCGCGAAGACGGGCATCTTCCAGTGGCTGGCGGTCGAGGCGGTGCGCCGGACGGGTGGGCGGCCATACCGGGTGCTCGTGCTCGTCTCGCTCATCACCGCGATCACGTCGGCCTTCCTCGACAACGTCACCACCGTCGTGCTCATCACGCCGATCGCCTTCTTCGTGACCGCGCGCCTCGAGATCGATCCCAAGCCGATGCTCATCTCCGTCATCATCGCCTCGAACATCGGCGGGACGGCGACGCTCATCGGCGACCCCCCGAACATCATCGTGGGCAGCCGTCTGGGCAAGGACTTCGCTGACTTCCTCGTGAACGCCGCTCCCGCGGCCATCGCGAGCCTCATCGCGTACCTGTTCTTCGCGCGGTGGCTCTTCCGCAAGGAGCTCGCCGTCGCCTCGCGGGTCCTCGACGCCGAGGACATCGCGCGCCTCGTGCGCGAGGAACGCCGCATCGAGGACCCGCGGCTCATGAAGATCGGCCTCGCGGTCCTCGCGCTCACGATCGCCGGCTTCATGGTCGCGCGCCCGCTCGGGCTGGAGGGCGCCACGGTGGCGCTCGCCGGCGCGGTCCTGCTGATGATCGTCGCGCGCGAGGACGTTCACGACGTGCTGCGCGACGTGGAGTGGTCCACGCTGTTCTTCTTCATCGGGCTCTTCATCGTCGTGGGTGCCGTCGTGAAGACCGGCCTCATCGCCGACCTGGCGCACCAGCTGATCGCCCTGACCGGCGGCCGCACCGACATCGCGGCACTGCTCGTCCTGTGGATGAGCGGCATCCTCTCCGCGGTCATCGACAACATCCCGTACACGATCACGATGGTCCCGCTCGTCGAGGAGCTCGGCCGC
>DASSPF010000046.1:0-4843 GCA_035699805.1 Candidatus Limnocylindria bacterium
GTACTCCTCGATGACGGGGTTCGCGAGGAGCTCATTCCCCATGCGCGCGACCTCCTCGCGCGCGGCCGCCTCATCGGCGGCCTCGAAGGTCACGACGATCTCCTTGCCGGTGCGCACGTCGGCCACGTCCATGCCGAGCGAGCGGAGCGCCCCGCGCACCGCCTCACCCTGCGGATCGCGGACCTCGCCCTTGGGCCGCACGTGGATCGTGGCGACGTACCTCACGCGAAGCGCTCCCCGGTGACCTTCTCGTAGCACTCGCGGTAGCGCGCCGCGGTGCCCGCGACGACCTCCTCGGGCAGCTCGGGCGCGGGCGGCTCGCGGTCCCAGCCCGAGGCGACGAGGAAGTTGCGTACGTACTGCTTGTCGTACGACGGCGGCGAGCTCCCCGGCTGGTACGTCGCCGCGTCCCAGTAGCGCGACGAGTCCGGTGTGAGCGCCTCGTCGATGAGCGTGAGCTTGCCGTCGTGGAAGCCGAACTCGAACTTCGTGTCGGCGAGGATGACCCCCTGCCCGAGCGCGTACGCATGCGCGAAGCGGTACAGCGCGAGGGTGGTGCGCTCGAGCTCCTTGGCGAGCTCGGAGCCGACCATCGCGGCGAGCTGCGCGCGGCTGATGTTCTCGTCGTGGCCGGTGATCGCCTTCGTCGCCGGCGTAAAGATCGGATCGGGAAGCCGCTCCGACTCCAGGAGCCCGGGCGGCAGGGGCTCGCCGGCCACGGTGCCGAGCGCCTTGTATTCGGTCCAGGCCGACCCCGAGATGTATCCGCGCGCGACGCACTCGATGTCCACACGCTCGCAGCGGTTCACCAGGATCGAGCGGCCCGCGAGCTCCTTGTGCCCGCGGAAGGCGGGTGGGAAGCGGCGGAGATCGCCGGTGATGAGGTGATTGGGCACGAGGTGCGCGGTCTTGCGGAACCAGAAGTTCGAGATCTGCGTGAGCACGCGGCCCTTGTCGGGGATCGGCGTGGGCAGGACGACGTCGAACGCGGAGAGCCGGTCGCTCGCGACGATGACCAGGCGGTCGCCGCCGGCCTCGTACACGTCGCGGACCTTGCCGCGCCGCCAGAGGGTCGCGCCAGGGACATCGCTCTCGAGCAACGTACTCATCGAACTGTCCTCCGCGCTGGACTCGTGCTCATTCGGGGAGGATCGCCTTGAGCTTCTCGCGCCACAGCGCGGTGACCTGGTGCGTGACCTCGGCCGCGAGCCCGCGGTACTCCTCGGGGCGCTCGAGGATGCGGCGCTCCGCGGGTGTGAGCTTCTTCAGATAGCCACGCAGATCGGCGTCCTGCGCAGCGACCTCGAGCACCGCGCGGCCGCTGCGCTCCGCCTCGAGCGTCAGCTTGCGCACGGCCTCGTGCGCGTCGGGATGCCCGTACTTGGCGAAGAGCACGTACAGCGGCTCGGCCACGATCGCACCGCGCGACATGGCGAGGTTCGCCTTCAGACGATCGTGGTCCACGCGCATGTTCTCGAGCGAGCCCGCGAGCCGCCCGGCCGCGTACGCCGTCGCCGCGACGATCTCGCCCAGGAAGCGCTGTGACGCCGAGTTGGTGAGGTCGCGCTGGTGCTCGCTGATCTGGTCGAGATACGTCGTCATCACCCGCGGCGCCATGACCTTCCAGATCGACTTCACGTTCTCGAACGAGACCGGGTTGCGCTTGTGCGGCATGGTCGACGAGCCCACCTGTGTGGCGGCGAAGCCTTCGGCGACCTCGCCGATCTCGGTGCGCTGCAGATGACGGAGATCGTCGGCCATGTTCGCCATGACGCCGAGCGCCGTCACGCAGGCGTGCGCGAGGTCGCTCCAGCCCTCCGGCTCCACGATCTGCGTGGAGATCGGCTTCGGCTCGAGGCCGAGCGACTTGAGGAACCGCCGCTCCAGCGCCCGCGGGCTCGTGGCCGTGATGAGCTCCATCGCGTTGTACGCGCCCACCGCGCCGGAGAGCTTCCCGGGCAGGCGCCTCGCCACCGCGGAGAGCGCCTGCGTGCGGTCGCCCAGGCGCGAGACGTACTGGGCCATCGTGAAGCCGAAGGTGATGGGCTCGGCGTGGCGGCCATGCGTGCGCCCGATCTGACCCGTCTCCGCCTCGGCCTCGGCGATGGTGATCACGCGCGCGATCAGGCGCGCGAGCGATGGGACGACCACGCGGTCGACGCACTCGCGGTAGCGAAGGGCGTTCGCGGTGTCCACGATGTCGTACGACGTGGCACCCAGATGCACGAAGCGCTTGGCCTCGTCGGGCACCTTCGACTGGATGACGTTCACCAGGGCGCGCACGTCGTGGCGCGTCTTCACCTCCTCGTCGGCGACCTCCTGCGGCGTCACCTGATCGGCCGCGCGGGCGATGGCGTCGGCGATCTCGCGGTCGCAGATCTTCGCGTCGGCCATGGCGAGCGCGAGCGCCCCTTCGACGCGCGCCTGGTAGCGGATCACCGCGGCCGCGGAGAGGTACGGCACAAGCTCCTTCTGCAGCTTCGCGTCGCCGCCGACGAAGCGGTAATCCAGCGGACTGATGGCGTCGAAGCGGTTCATCATCCGAGCGCAGGGCTCCGCCCCGCCCACCTCATCCGGCTAGCACCTTCGCGGCCATGCCCTCGCGGAGCATGCGGACCCGGCCGGCGAGCGCCTCGTCGCCGGTGGCGAGGATCATCGCCGCGAGGATGCCCGCGTTCGCCGCGCCGGCCTCGCCCAGGGCGACGGTCGCCACGGGGATGCCGCGCGGCATCTGCACCGTCGAGAGGAGCGCGTCGAGACCGTTGGCGACCGCGTTGGGAGCGATGAGCGGTACGCCGATGACCGGCCGCGTCGTGATCGCCGCGACCGCCCCCGCAAGATGCGCGGCAGCACCAGCGCCGCAGATGAAGACACGCACGCCCTGCTTCTCGGAATCGACGACCCACTCGCGCAGCGCCTCGGGCGTGCGATGCGCCGAGAGGACGCGCATCTCGACCTCGACACCGAGGCCGCGCAGCGTCTCTTCCGCGTTCTTCATCACCGGCTCATCCGAGCGGCTGCCCATCACGATGCCGACACGCGCTGTCATACGACTGCCACCTCACCCGCCGCGATGTCAGAACGATAGAACCTGCCCTCGAAGCTGATCCGCTCGGCTCCCTCGTATGCTCGCCGGCGCGCGTCCTCGACCGTCGCGCCGCTTGCCACGACGTGCACCACACGCCCACCCGCGGTGGCGAAGCCGCCGCCGGGCGCGGCGCGGGTGGCGCCGTGGAACGCGTACACGCCCTCGGGCAGCCGGTCGAACCCGGTGACCTGGTCGCCCGTCCGTGGCGTCGCCGGATACCCGCTGGCGCACAGGACCACGTCCACGTAGGCGCGCTGGCTGAAGCGCATGGGGTGATCGCGCACATGCTCGGCGAGGCGACCCTCTCCGAGCGCCTGCATGAGCCGCGCGAAGTCGCCGCCGATACGCGGCAGGGTGACCTCGGCTTCGGGGTCGCCGAAGCGCGCGTTGTACTCGAGCACGCGGTAGCCGTCCACGGTGCGCATGAGGCCGGCGAAGATGACGCCGCGATACGGCGTGCCGCGCGCGGCGAGCAGCCGCGCCACCGGCGCGATGGTCTGCTCGGCCACGGTCTGCGCCTCCTCATCCGGCAGGACCGCGGTCGGCGAGACCGCACCCATGCCCCCGGTGTTCGGCCCGGTGTCGCCGTCGCCGGCGCGCTTGTGATCGCGCGCGGGCGGGAGCGCGACGACGGTCTCGCCGTCCACGAGGGCCTGCAGGCTCGCCTCCTCGCCCGTGAGGAGCTCTTCGAAGACCACCGTGCCGCCGCTGGTGGGCGGCGTCCCCAGCGCGACCCGCGCCTCCTCGAGGCTGCGGCACACCGCCACGCCCTTCCCCGCCGCGAGCCCGTCGGCCTTCACGACCAGCGGCGCGCCCCACCGGTCGAGCGCGGCGCGCGCCTCGTCGGCGCTCGCGAACGACTCCCAGCGCGCGGTCGCCACACCGGCCTCCTCCATGAGGTGCTTGGCGAAGGTCTTGCTCCACTCGATCTTCGACGCCTCACGCGACGGACCCACCGTGGCGACGCTGGCGCGGCGCAGCGTGTCGGCGACACCGTCGGCGATGAGCTCGTCCGGCCCCACGATCGCGAGGTCGATGTGCGACGCCGCGAGGTGCTGCTGGAGACGCCCGGCGTCGCGCGCGTCGAAGTCCACCAGGCGCGCGAAGAGCCCCATGCCCGGGTTGCCCGGCACGACGTCGATCGTCGCGACGCTGTCGCAGCGCGCGAGCCGCCACGCGATGGCGTACTCGCGCCCGCCGCCGCCCAGGACGATGCAGTTGAGCCCCGGCGCGCCGGCCGCCCGACCCGGGCTCCGCGTCGCCTGCTGCTCGCGGATGATCCGCCGGATCCGCGCGCCGTCGTTGAAGAACTCCTTCAGCGCGCGCATCGCGCTCTCTCCCGCGAGTGCCGCCGGCCTAGCGCCGGCACTCGCTTGCGCACGGTACTCATTCCCATTCGATGGTCGCTGGCGGCTTGCTCGACACGTCGTAGACGACGCGGTTCACACCGGGGATCTCGTTGATCACGCGGCTCGAGATCGTCTCGAGGACGTCGTACGGGATGCGCGCCCAGTCGGCGGTCATCGCGTCCTCCGAGGTCACGGCGCGGATGACGATCGGATAGGCATAGGTCCGCTCGTCGCCCTGCACGCCGACCGAGCGGATCGCGGGCAGCACGGCGAAGCTCTGCCACAGCTCGCGGTAGAGGTCGGCGCGGCGGATCTCCTCGAGCAGAATCGAGTCGGCGCGCCGGAGTATCGCGAGCCGCTCTTCGGTGACGTCGCCGATGATCCGGATCGCGAGGCCCGGGCCGGG
>DASSPF010000047.1:0-6617 GCA_035699805.1 Candidatus Limnocylindria bacterium
GCGTCAACGACCACACCGCGCGCGTCCACGCCGTTGAACTGCCCCGACACGATCGTCCCGAGGAAAAAGATCACGAAGGGCAGGTAGACGAGATCGCGGTGCCGCAGCGGGAACATGCGTAAAAGGCTAACGGCTCGCGGCGCCGCCCGCTCGCGCCAGCTCGCGGTCCAGGAAGGCGAAGACCCGCCGCTGCCACTCGGCCGGATGCTCGGTGAACGCCTTCACGTGGTCGCACCCCGGCGCCATCCAGAGCTCGGTCTCGGGGTTCGCGCTGGCCGCGCGGAGATCGGTGCCGTGGTGCGCGAACACCGTCTGGTCGTCCGCGCACTGGATGAAGAGCCAGGCCCGCCGGGGATCGCGGCGGACGACCTCGGCCGGCCGCACCGAGGCCACGTCGAGGCCGAAGAAGACGCGTGAGGCGAGCACGATGCCGGGGGTGAACCATGACGGAAGCCCGGTGTAGTTCGTGCCGACCTCGCTCACGACGGTGTAGCCATCGGCGTACGCGGAGTCGGTGACCACCGGCCCGATGGTCGGGTCGAGGCCCACGGTCATGATCGCGCTGCCCGCGCCGAGCGACTCTCCGATGACGGCGACGCGCTGCCGCGGGATGTTCGCCTTGGTCGCGGCGAAGTCGATCGCCGCGACGATGTCGCGGGGCTCGTACTGCCCGAGCGAGTAGCGCTCCCCGTCGCTCTCGCCGTGACCGCGCAGATCGAACAGCAGCACATGCCAGCCGCGCTCGAGGAAGAGCGGCGCGATCCTGTCCGGCCGGAACGAGGAGGCGATGCGGTTCTGCCCGCGGCCGTGTACGAAGACGACGGCCTTGCCCGGCCCTGGACCCGGCGGGCCGCCCCGGGCCACGCCGGCCGGGGGGAACCACCAGCCCTTGAGGAGGAGCCCGTCGGTGGCCCGGAAGGACACGTCCTCGTGGAGCGCCGATACCGTGGATGCGGCGGGCACGAGCGGGCGGCGCTCGAGCTTGGTCACCCCGTCGGCGACCCGGTACGACACCGCGCCGTAGGCCAGAAGGGCTAGTACGAACGCCGCAAGGGCCAAATACGGGGCTCCGCGGCGGATCTTCCTCACCGGAGGCGAGCGTATCCGGTCGCTCCCCCTAACGGGGGAGGCGCCCAGCGCGTTCGAGCACAGGTAGAGGAGGTCCACACCATGTTCGAACGTCTGCTCGAGCTCTTCTTCCATCTCAAGGCGGGCGCGTGGACGGCGGTCTTCGTCGTCGGCGCGACCGGGGCCCTGGTGACCGCCACGATCACCGATGGCGTGACCACCATCACCGTCACCCAGGAGACCGCGAGCCCGTCGGCGTCGGCGAGCGCGTCGCCAAGCCCGACCGGGTCCCCGAGCGCGTCCCCGAGCGCGTCCCCGAGCGCGTCCCCCAGCGCATCCCCCAGCACGTCGCCGAGCGCATCGCCCTCTTCATCTCCTTCTTCTTCTGACTCGGCGAACGGCTGCTCGGACTGGGCGCATGCGCGCGAGGACAACGTGAAGAAGGTGAACGAGGCCTACGCCCGGCTGCACAGCGATCTCCAGAAGCTGCGCAAGGACGCCCGGGGCGAGCAGGCCCGCGACATCCTTGACGAGGCCAGCGATGAGCTCAAGGAGATCCGCAAGGAGGCTGTGGAGGCCATCCACGACTCCGGCAAGTGCGAGAAGAACGACGACGAAGTCAAGGACGACGAGGACCACAAGGACAGCGCACGCGGCGACCAGAACTGGCTGGTGAAGTTCCTGAGCCGTCTCTTCGGCGGCGAGAACGTCACCGTGACGGTGGTCACGGCGTCGGCCAGTCCCAGCGCGTCGGCCAGCCCGGCGCCGAGCGCGACGGTGGCCCCGTCGGCGTCACCGGCCCCGTCCACCAGTCCCGCCCCGACCGGCGACGACCCGCAGGCCATCGCCGACAACGCGGTCGCTGCGATGGAGCTCGTGGTCAACACCGCCAAGGCCAAGCTCGCGAGCCTCGCGCCGGAGGTCAATGAGCGATCCGGCAAGAACGAGCGCTCCGAGCGTGACGCCAAGGGCAAGTCGGGCGATCACCGCGGCAGTGACGACGATGATGACGACGACGAGGAAGACGACGACTAGCTGACCCTCACCAGGCATCCCTATCCCCCTCTGCGAAGCGGCCCGCCCCCCGGCGGGCCGCTTCCCTATCTGGGGGAGTTGCAGGACGGTGTCCTCCCCTACGCTATGCGCGGGCAGGTGGCGCACCTGCAGCAGAGGTGGGTGGAGGTCCGGGATGCTCGGCAAGCTCTTGTCGCTCGTGGCGCAGGCGAAGGGCGCCGCGATCGCGACGGTGGTCGTGGCGAGCGCCGCGACGGCGACGGTCGGCGCGACCAACCCCGAGGTACAGGACGCGCTCAGCAACGTGACGAACACGGTCGGCTCGACGCTGGCAGCGGTCGTCCCGACGACGAGTCGCTGCATCGAGGACGTCGCGGGCGCGAAGGGTGACGGCGGCCAGCCCGCGGTCGTGGACCAACGCAACGCCGCCGACAAGCTCCTCCGTGACGCGCATCAGGACGCCCGCAAGGCCATCACCGATCTGCGCGGCGGCAAGGACGCCGACAACAAGGCGGTCGGCGAGATCGTGAAGAAGTACGACGATCAGCTCAAGGACACGCTCGACACCGCCCTCGTGAAGGTGGCGGCACTCACGCAGGGACGCGAGGGACAGGTGCGCAAGGCCGATGCCTCCGGCAGCGCGAAGCCACGGGGCAGCGAGTCCGCGAAGCCCTCCGGCTCCGAGAAGCCTGAAGGCAGCAAGTCGCCCAAGCCCTCCTGCTCTCCGCGGCCATCTGGGTCAGCGGCGGCTGCGTCGCCCAGGCCGAGCGAGTCGCCGAGGGGCAGCGGGTCGGCGAAGCCGAGCGGCTCGCCGGGCAAGCCCGAGGACCAGGGCCGTGTCGCGGTGGCCGGGCGGACCGCGCTCGATGCCGACGTCAAGGCCATCGTCGATCAGGCCATCCTCGACTTCGCGTCGCTGGTGAAGAAGGCGACCGATGAGGTCGCGCTCGTTCCGGCGGCGGACCGCGGCAAGCCGAGCGACAAGCCCGGGAACAGCAACAAGCCCGGGAACAGCGACAAGCCCGGGAACAGCAACAAGCCAGAGGACAAGGGCAGGCCGTCAGAGCAGCCCGGCGGCGGCAGACCGAGCGGGTCGCCCGGCCGGCCCTAGCTCCGCGCAGTCTCCGCGTGAGATGGTGGACGCCGGGTCGCTGGACCCGGCGTCTTCATTCCCAGCGCGATGAACGCCAGCAGGATGGCCAGCCAGATCCCGGCGAGCGCGAGATCCTCGGCGCGCGCGTGCACGAGCGACGGGAAGAGGCGCGCGGGATCCGGGCGCAGCACGCGGCCGACGAATGGGAACAGCTGCCCGTCCGATCCGGTGCGCCGGATCTCCACCGCCAGGTCGTAGCCGATGTTCGGGAGCACCGCGTACACGAACGCGATGAAGAACGAGTACGCCGCGAGGCACCACGTGACGGCCGTGAGCGCGGGACGCCAGCGGCCCAGCTCACCGATGCGCTCGATGCCGGCCGCGAGCAGGACCACGACGAACGGCATCCCGGCGAGCAGGTAGCGCGAGGGCGGTGAGCCGTCGGCCCACCAGTACGCGATGTTCGCGATGTACAGGAAGTACGCGAGCCACCCCAGCGCGAGCGCCGCAAGAAGCGCGCTCGGCGTGCGGCGAAGGAGCGGGACCACGCCGATGCCGGCGATGAGCACGAGCGGCATCCGGGGCACGAGCCCGAACACGCGATCGAAGAGCAGGCCGAGCGCGCCGACGTGCGGCGTGAAGGCGAGCACCTGCTGCTGGTCGCGGATGAGGTAGTACCCGGCGCTCGGCATGAAGAGGCCGAACATCAGGTAGTCGAGGTACGAGAGCAGGAGCACCAGCGCGGCGAACGGGCCCGCCCCCGCCGCGATGCGCAGCGCGAGCGTCGATCGCGGGATGCCGAGCGCGGGGCGGAGGGCCGCGTACGCGATGACGAGCCCCACGCCCACGGCGACGAGCCATGCGCGCGTCGAGAGCCAGGGCAAGAGGCCCAGGGCGAGGCTCGCGAGCGCCAAGCGCACGACCGTGGTGCGCCGCCCCTCGCGCAGCAGGCGCGCCGCGACGACGAACACCAGGGCCGCGAGGAGCTCGGGATAGACCTGCGTCGTGTACGTGAGGATCGGATGCGCGAGCGACGCCCCGGCCGTGGCGAGGAATGCCGGCCGCGGCGCGATGCCGAGATCGCGGCAGGCCTGGTACAGCTGCGCGGCGAGCGCGGCGCCCACCAGACACATCGCCGCGAGCACACCGGTCCGTCCGGCGACGGCAAAGGGCAGCGCGCCGAAGATCGGCAGCCCCAGATCGCGAATGGGGTACTCGGCGTCCCCCACCTCGATGGCATGGTGGTCGTAGAGCACGTCGGGGTAGAAGTCGCGGTACCCCTGGCTCGCGAACTCGTCGCGCAGATCGAGGTCGAGATCGCTCAGGACGCTCTGCATGATGACGAGGTAGATCGGCTCGTCCGAGGCGGTCGGCATCACCGCGCGGTGGTACGGCAGGAGCGTGAGGAAAGGGACGAGCACCACCGCGGCGAGAAGCCAGGCCGCGGTGCGATCGCGCAGGCCCGCGACGACGTGCCATAGGCCCTCGAGCGCGTGGGCGGTCCAGCAGACGAACGCGAAGAGATAGATGGCGCCGAGCGCGGCCTGGCGCGGCTCGGTGGCGCGCGACTGCACGAACAGCAGGATCGGCACGACCGCGTACACCGCGAAGTGGCGCGCGAGGAAGGCCTGCCGCCGCTCTGGCGCAAGGAAGCGCCCCACGAGGGCCGTCCCGAGCGCGCTCACCACCAGGGCGAATGGCAGGTACTTGCGCGCGATCACCGCGGGCACCTCGCCGGTGGGCGCGACCCACGGCTGGAAGACCGCGACGAGCGTGACCGCGAGCAGCGCGGCGTTCGCCAGCGCGAAGCGCAGCAGCGGAGCCGTCATACGCGCGCCCGCCGCGCGCCGAGCCACACCAGCAGCGCGACGAGCGCCGCCGCGGGCACCAGACGCAGGTAAGCGCCGATCCACCAGTCGGGCGTCACCGGCTGGAACGAGGGGAGCCAGCCCAGCGGGTTGAGGCCGAGCGCCGCATCGAGCATGGCCTGCGGCCTGTCGTCGAACGCGGTGTTCAGCGCCGCGCCGGGGACCGCGAGCAGGAAGAGCGAGACGAGCACGCTCACACCCACGAGCACGGCCACCAGACCGCGAAGCGCGAGACCGCGTGCCGCCACCAGACCGAAGCCGACGAACGGCGCCGCGAGCGGCAGCACGTCCACGAGGTAGCGGTTCGGCGGCGCGTAGCCGCCCTCCCACAGGCGGAAGAACGAGAGGACGACGAGGCTCGCGGCGATCGTGGCGGCGGCGGGCGCAAGACGCATGCGCGCGGTGCGGAGCGCGGGGACGAGCCCGAGCGCGGCGAGGAGGAGCCAGGGCGCAGTGCCCGCGACCCCGAAGACGCGGTCGAACAGGATCGCCGGCAGGCCGATCCAGAAACGGAAGGTCCAGGTGGGCTCCGGCTGGATGCTCTGCGCGGCGGCCGTGCCGTAGAGGTAGCCCGCGTAGGGCACCGGCAGGCCGAAGGTGATCCACGACACGAGCGCTGCGGCGGCGGCGAGCGCGGCGAGACCCGACGCGGCGCGGACAAGATGCGCCCGCGGCCACGACAGCGCGAAGGGAGCGAGCGCCAGGACGACCAGGCCGTCGCGCGGATTGAGGAACGCGGTGGCGCCAAGGAGCGCGCCGGCGAGCGCCGGGCGCCGCAGGCGGGCGGTGAACGCGTAGCGATAGCCGGTGCCGATGAGCGCCGCGCCGAGCGCGTTGGGGTACACGTGGACCGCGGCGAGCGCGAGTGGTGCGCATCCCGCGACGAGCGCGAAGACCACGCGCGCGGCGCGCCGGTCCCCGACGGTCTCGTGCAGCAGCAGCCACGTCTGCGTGGCCGCCCACGCGGCGATGAGCGCGATCACCAGCGTGGCGCCGACCTCGCCGCCGGCGAGCCAGCCCGGCGCGAGCAGCAGCGGCAGCGCGTAGCCCTGGACCAGACGCGGACCGGCCGGGGCATCCGCGACGTGCGTCGTCGCATCCATGGCCTGCGGCTCCGCACCGATGAGCTCGTAGAAGCGGCGTGGGTCGATCGACGCATCGAACGAACCCTGGACGAGGCGCTCGGCGGAGAGCAGGTAGAAGACCTGATCGCCGTATGGCAGCGACGCCGAGACGCGCCACCCCGCGAGCGGCGCGTAGAAGAGGAAGCACAGCGCGAAGACGAAGAGCGGCGGCGCGCCGTAGCGGATGGCCCACCACCCGGCGGGCGCCATCCGGACGATGACGATGAGCACGAAGAGCACGCCCGAGACGTCGCGCGCCGGTCCGGCGATGGAAAGGATGAACAGGAGCGCGTAGGTGGCCAGGAGCGAGAGGGCGTCGTGCCGGAGCGCCCTGGGGTGGTCACCCGACAGGCGTCCAGCGATGAGCGAGAGCGCCGTCCCGGCGGCGAGCACGAAGGGGATGCCGGCCGCGAGGGCGGCCTCCGCCCACGGATCCTGGAGCTGGTCGCC
>DASSPF010000048.1:0-7326 GCA_035699805.1 Candidatus Limnocylindria bacterium
CGGAGCGCTCGTGCGCGCGACCACGCGCTCGGTCTCGGCGGTGCATGCGGCGGCGAGCAGCATGAGCGTGAAGAGGGCCGCGGCCGCCCTCACAGGGTGAACTCACCCGGCGCGATCCGCTCGCGGCCGCGCAGGTAGCCGCGGATCGCCTTGGGGATCACCACCGAGCCGTCGGCCTGCTGGTAGTTCTCGAGGACCGAGATCATCAGACGCGGGAGCGCGACGCCGGACGCGTTCAGGATGTGCGGATGCTCCACCTTCGCGGTCCTGTCGCGCTTGAAGCGGATCTGCGCGCGCTCGGCCTGGAGCGAGCCGCCGTCGCTGCACGATGAGACCTCGAGCCACTCCTTCACGCCCGGCGACCACGTCTCCACGTCGAAGCCCTTCATCGCCGTGAAGCCGAGGTCCCCGGCGCAGCGCTCGACCACGCGCACCGGCAGCTCGAGCTTCTCCAGCACCTGCACCGCGAGATCGGTGAGGAAGAGCAGCTCGGCGGGCGAATCCTCCGGCTTGGTGAGCACGACCATCTCCACCTTGTCGAACTGGTGGCCGCGCTTGATGCCGCGCACGTCGCGGCCGGCGCTCATCTTCTCGCGGCGGAAGCAGGCCGTGTACGCGACGTAGCGGATGGGGAGCCGCTCCAACGGGAGCGTCTCGTCCCGGTGCAGCGAGATGAGCTGCGTCTCGGCGGTGGGGATGAGCCAGATGTCGTCGTCGTCGTCGCGGTAGAGGTTCTCGTCGAAGTGCGGCAGGTGCGCCGAGGCCAGCAGCGTTTCCTTGCGCGTGACGAACGGCGGGTAGATCTCCGTGAAGCCCGCGTCGAGCTTGAGGTCGATCATCCACGCGATGAGCGCGCGCTGGAGCGCGGCGCCTGCACCGCGCAGGACGTAGAAGCGCGAGCCGGCCAGCCTGGCGCCGCGGGGGATGTCCAGGATGCCGAGCGCCTCACCCACTTCCCAGTGTGGCTTCGCCTCGAAGTCGAGGTCGCGCTTGCTGTCCTCGCGCAGGACCGGGTTGTCGTGCTCGTCCTTCCCCGGCGGCACGTCGGCCGCGATGGCGTTGGGGATCCACCGCGCGGCCTCGTCGCGCTCTTCGGTCAGCGGACCGAGCTCGGCGTCGATGGCCTTGATGCGGTCCCCCACCTCGCGCATGCGCGCCTTCACCGCGTCGGTCGGCGGACCGCCCTTGCTCGCCTTGTTGCGCTCGGCCTGGAGCTGCTCCTTCTCGCTCTGGAGCTGGCGCACCTTGGCGTCGAGGTCGAGCAGGCGATCGAGGGGCGCCGCGAAGTGGCGCGCGGCCAGCATGGCGCGCACACCCTCGGGGTCCTCGCGGACGCGCTGGAGCACCGACACGGTCGTGCCATTATCGGCACTCATGCGCCACGTCGTGCTCGTCGCCTTCGAGGGACCCGACCGCTACTCGTTCGTCGGCGGTCTCGCCACGCGCATGAACGACTTGGCCGCGGCCCTGGTCGCGCGCGGCCACCCGGTCCGGCACCTCTTCGTGGGCGACCCGAGCCTGCCCCACCAGGAGGAGCGCGAGGGCGGGCGGCTCGTCCTCGAGCGCTGGTCGCAGTGGATCAGCGCCTATCACCCGAAGGACGTCTACGACGGCGAGGAGGGCAAGTACCTCGACTTCTCCCGCACCGTCCCGCCCCACCTCGCCGACGTCGTGGCGATGAACGCCGCGCGCGGCGAGCGCACCGTGCTGCTCTTCGAGGACTGGCAGACGGCGAGCGCGGCGATCGGCACCGCGACGATCCTGGCGGCGCGGGGCCTTCGGGCCCCGGTCTTCTGGAACGCGAACAACACGTACGGCTTCGGCCGCGTCGACTTTCCCCTGCTTCGCCGCGTCGCCTCGATCACCACGATCTCCCGCTACATGCGCATGGAGCTGGCGAAGGTGGACGTGGAGGCGGCCATCCTCCCCAACGGCATCGCCGAGCGCTGGACCAAGCCCGTCGCACCCGCCGACATCAACACGCTCCGGCGCTCGTTCGGCGAGCGGCCCACGTTCGTGAAGGTGGCGCGCTTCGACGCCGACAAGCGCTGGCTCTGGGCCATCGACGCAGTGGCGGCCATGCGCGATGCCGGGATGCGGCCGCGCCTGGTCATGCGCGGCAGCCGCTCCGACTACGCCGACGTGGTGGGGGCACGCATCCGCGCGCGCGCTCTCGACGTCGACCGGATCGTGCTCCCGCCTACGGCGACACCCGCGGACCTCGGTGCGGCGATCGCGTCCACCACCGGCCAGATCGTGTTCCTCGACTTCTTCGTCGCCGAGCGCACGCTGCGTGCGCTGTACGGCGCAGCGGACGGCGTGCTGGCGAATTCGGAGAAGGAGCCCTTCGGCCTGGTCGGTCTCGAGGTCATGTCCTGCGGTGGCATCGCGTACGTTGGGAGGACCGGCGAGGACTACGCCATCCCCTTCGTGAACTCGATCGTGGTGCAGAGCGACGATCCCCGCGAGCTGCTCACGTCGTACCAGACGCTGCGCGAGCGGAGCGAGCTCGTGGCCGCGCTGCGGGCGGAGGGTCGCGCCACGGCGAAGCGCTTCTCCTGGCCGCGCGTGCTGGACGCGTATGAGGCGCTCTGGGAGACCGCGGGCGCCCTCACGTCGTAGCGCGCTCTCAGGTCGCCGCGCGCACCTCGTCCCGGACACTCATCCTCGCGGCGTGATCTTCTCCAGAAGCTCGTAGCGCACCGGCCGCTGGACCGAGAACGTGTCGCGCTCCCAGCGGCGTCGCGTCGCCGCGTCCACCGACCAGCGCACGCGCCGCACCAGGCGGACGCTGTCGTCGAGGAAGGACTGGAGCCCGGCGCGGTCGGGGAACGTCACGCGATGGAGGAAGCCGCTCGCGCGGCGCGAGCGGAACAGGCCCTCACGCTTCACGCGCGCGATGGCGCGGTCGGAGAGGCGGTCGTCCACCCGGCTCTCGGCCGATGTGTTCACGGTGCCGACCGGACGCGGCCGGCCGCGCTCGTGGTGCTCGACCGGTGCGACGCGGCGCGAATCCGGGCGCGCGTCGATGAGCAGGCCGCCGGTCCGAAGGACCCGATGGGCTTCGTGGAGGGCATGGACCATGCCCTTACGGGTGATGCATCAGAGCGTCCACGACAGGATGACGACATCGAACTCGCCGTCGCGGAATGGCAGCTCTTGCGCCGGGCCCACCACGAAGCGGGCATTGCGCGCGCCCATCCGCTTGGCGCCGGCCCTCGCGGCCTTGATCGCGCTCGGATCGGGGTCGAGGCCCACGACCTCGCGCGCCCAGCGGGCGGCACCCAGCGCGAGGCGCCCGTCGCCGGTGCCGATGTCCAGAACACGCCTGCCACGAAAGAGCCGCGCGCCCCCGTATGCCGCGAGCTCGGTCGCGGGCGCCGGCCGCACCCCCGCGCTCGCCGTGGGGAGATAGCGCCCGAGGCTGGTGCGGACCACCTTATCCGTACTGCTCACGCTGGCCGGGGAGCATAGCTCCACCGCGCCCTGCGACGGCCGCGAGACGGTTCGGGTCGAGCAGGGGGTGGCGGATGTCATCGGGCGGCTCGGCACCCGCGTACCACCACACGACCTCGAGGTTGGCGCGGAAGAGCGCGTCGAAGACGCCATCCTCCGGGCTCGAGTTGCGTGACGAGTACCACCAGAACCAGTCGCTGCCCTCCGCGGCCATGAGCGGCTGCCGGACGCTCTTGGGCATGTGGCGCAGCGAGCCCCACTGCTCCTGCGCGAACCGGCGCGTGCGCTCGAGCGCGCTCCACGCGCGCGCGTGGGCGGGCTCGCCCATCCACACCTTGAGGTTCGCGTCGATCCACGAGCCGGTGTGCAGCTGCGGCAGCTCGATCTTCGCGGGATTGCGGTCGAGGAAGTCGCTGATCCGCACCGTCTCGAAGCGCTCGTCGGCCTGGAGCGTCCCGTAGAGATAGCGCAGGAAGTCGTTGCCGTTGTTGGGGTACTGCTCCCAGGCGTTCTCGCCGTCGAGGATGATCGAGGCGAGGTAGGGGCCGCCCTCGTCGGGCAGCCGGTCGCGCGCGCGCTCGAGCTTCCAGATCATGTCCCCCACGGCGTCGTGCGGGCTCATGTCGCCATAGAGGAAGCCGATGCGGTCGCTCATCTCGCGGTCGCGGAAGATGGCCGTCCCGCCGCCGGGGATCCGGTACGGCCGGTAGAGCAGGCTCGGCTCCACCAGCGCCCCGATCTCGTCGCGCTGGAAGTGCGTGCCGATCGAGCCCGCGAGCACGCCCTCGTCCGACGCGAACCACTCCAGGCCCGAGCTGAAGATCGCCGCGGCCGCCTCGGGCGAGACCGAGCCCTCCGACGGCCAGGTGCCGCGCGGCTTCTTGCCGAACGCGCGCTCGTGCGAGGCGATCGCCTCCTCCAGCTGGAACGCCGCGTCGTCGGGATACGCGAAGGGCGGGTCGGGCATGATCGCGCCCGGATCGGCGCGGAGCGCGCTGCGGCTGTCGATGAGCAGCGGCAGGATCGGGTGGTAGTAGGGCACGGTGAGCAGCTCGAGCTGGCCGTCGTGCTCGAGGCGGTGGTACAGGTGCGGGACACCCGAGGCCATGAGGCGCTGCCGTCCGATGACGTAGCGGACGTCCTCGCGCGCGTAGCGGCGGCCCTTCTGGCGCAGCGCCTGGAGCCGCGCGTCGCTGGCGATGTCGTCCGGGTCGATCCAGGCGAGGTTGAACCACACCGCGAGGTCCACGAAGTAGTCGTCGGAGAGGAGCTCGGCGCGGTCCTGCGCGGAAAGCGCGATCTGCAGCAGCCGGCGGTACTCGTCGTGACGGTGGATGACGTTGCCGTGATGGATGGAGAAGAAGCGGCGCAGCATGTGCTGCTTCTCCTCGTGTGTGAGATCCCCGTCGACGGTGCGCATGGTGACGCGCGTGTCCTCGTCGTCGGCGCCACGCGCGTAGTCCTCGAGCTGGTCGCGCAGGCTCGGGACCATCGTGAAGTTCGCCTTCACGCCCGGGAACTCCTGGAGCAGCCGCGCCATGTGCAGGTAGTCCTTGGAGGCGTGGAGCCGCACCCAGGGGAGCACGAACTCGCTCGTCTGCGGGTGCCGGTAGTACGGCTGGTGCATGTGCCACATGATCGCGACGGGCAATTTCCCGTTCATGCTCTTCTCGCAGATGAACTGATCGTCGCGCTCTCTCTCATCTCCCAGCCGCCGCCTTCAGCCGCGCACGGACGAAGTCCGCGGAGAGCGTCGTGAGCAGCCACGCGGCCTTCGGGCCACTGGGCTTGCCGAGGAACGCGAGGTAGATGGATTCGAACGCCTCGCGCGGCGCCTTCCCATCCCACACGCGCTTGGCGCTCTCGTACAGCTCGTTCTGCAGCTGCTCTGGATCGGTGAGGGTGCCGACGATGCCGCTGATCTCCATAAGGTAGCGAGACTGCGCGTCGCTGAGCGCGAGGCCCGCTGGCAGGCTCTGGCTCACCGCGAACTTCGACTCCTCGGGCGCCCAGCGCGCCAGCCATTCGCGAGCGAGGGCGACGCGCCGCTCGAGCTCCGCGCGCTCGTCATCGGTGAGCGGCGCGCCCTTGCGCTCCGCAGCCTCGCGCAGCGGCTCGACGCTGGGGATCTGGAGCCAGTCCGCCACGATGGAAAACCGCACGCGGAACGCTGGCGCCACGGCCGTCTCGCTCGTCTGCGACAGGAGCCACGTCTTGGCGAAGTCGCTCTCGGGCGCGGTGAGGTACGCGTCGGCGCAGCGGTCGTACTCGTCCATGAGCTTGGGGATGTTGTTGCCGGTCGGGTCGAAGTCGATGTGGCGCTTGGGGTTCGTGCGCAGCATCAGGAAACGCACCAGCTCGGCCGGGAAGAGGCCCACGAGCTCGTGCGCGGCGGCGCCGAGCGCCTTCCACTCCTCGGGCCGCGAGGTGGACATCTTCTTGCCGCCGACGTTCATGAACTCGTGGATGAGTCCGATCGGCGGCTCCTTGCGCCACACCGCCCGATAGACCTCGTTCGCGCGGTCGCGTGAGCCGCCGGCGGTGAGCAGATCCTTGCCGCCCTCCTCGTACGTGACGCCAAAGTGGTCCCACATGGCGCACCACTGGAGGTTCCAGTACAGCTTCGCGCCGCCCTTGAACGGCGAGCGGCGGCCGCTGTGCCCGCAGCCGGCCGCCCAGTCCACGAGATCGGGGCGGCACTCGTACGCCACGGTCGTCCCGTCGTATTCGAAGGCGAACGTGGTGCCGAGGCGGCCACACGATTCGCAGATCACGCCCACCGGCAGCCAGCGCTCGTCCTTGATCACGTTGGCGACCCGTGCGTACACCTCGCGGATGGCACCGGCGTTCCGCAGCACCAGATCGATCTGCCGGTCGAGCGCGCCGGAGCGGTAGAGGTCGCGCATCCAGTGGATCTCCTCAGGCCGGATGCCGAGCTGCTCGAAGGTGGCGAGGTAGCGCGCGGCGTGGTAGCGGGCGAAGTCCGACGCCACCGCGGGGTCGGGCGAGGGGATCTCGCACAGCGGCTTGCCCATGTGCTGGGCCATGCCCTCCTGCTGCTTCATGGACTGCGAGTCCATGGGGTCGTAGTCGTCGATGGTGAAGACGTACCGGATGGGCAGGCCGCGCCGCCGGAACGTGCGGTACAGCGCGTCGGTGATGATCGGCCCGCGCAGGCCCGAGATCGGGACCGTGCCGGATGGCGTCTTCGAGTCGCGGATGACGTGCGGTCGGTCGGGCGGGAGGAGGTCGGCCTCCTCGTCCGCCCAGAACCGCGCTTCGTGCGCCTGGCTCAACGGATGGAGATGATCTTCATCTCGATCGCGCCCGCCGGAACGGACATCTTCACGGTCTCGCCGGCGCGGTGGCCCTGGAGCGCGCGGCCCACGGGAGACTCGTTGCTGATCTTCCCGTCCTCCGGCGCGGCCTCGGCCGAGCCGACGATCACGTATTGCTCCTTGCGGCCATCGACCTCCACGGTCACGTGGCTGCCCACCTCGACGATGTCGTGCTTAGAGTTCTCGTCGATGAGCTGCGCGTTCTTGATCATCTGCTCGAGCGTCATGATCCGGCCCTCGAGGAAGGCCTGGTCGTTCTTCGCCTGCTCGAGCTCGGAGTTCTCGCTGTAGTCGCCGAACTCCATGGCCGCGTGGATGCGCTCGGCGACCTCGGCGCGCTTGACCGTGCGGAGCTCCTCGAGCTCGGCCTGGAGCTTCTTGAGCCCATCGGCGGAGACGTACTGGGGCTTGTCGAGGTTGTTCATATGGCCTCCGTCATCGCTGCTGCGTCCTGCGACGCGCGCCGCACCGGAAAAGAAAAGCACTGAAGGCCGAACGGCCCTCAGCACTTCGGGCTTCCTATAGCGTTGAG
>DASSPF010000049.1:0-4851 GCA_035699805.1 Candidatus Limnocylindria bacterium
CCGCACCGTGCTCACGTTCAACCCCACGGCGCGGATGGCGCAGGCCACGCGCCACATCGCCACGGTCGCGAAGGGCCTGCGCGGCGCCCGCGGCGGCGAGACCGCGAACGTGCGCACCACCTCGTTCACCACGGTCGGCCCACCCAGCGTGCGCGAGACCTATCCGCGCGACGGCGAGCGGTCCGCGGGCCGATTCGGGATCTCGCTCCAGTTCTCGTCGCCCATGGACACCGAGTCGCTCGAGGGCCGGATCAGCATCAGTGGCTTCAGCGCACAGGACCTCGAGGGCCGCGTGAACGTGCATGAGATGGGCATGGGCGTGAACATCCAGCTCGCCCCACGCACCACGTACACCGTCCGGCTCGCGCCGGGCGCGCTCGACCGCTACGGCCAACGGATGGGCGGCCACGAGTGGACGTTCACCACGGGCGGCCTCGAGCCGAGCGTCCTCCTGGCGCTGCCCGGGTACGGCGGGGTCGCGACGTACTCGAGCCGGTCGGAGCCGATCCTGTACTTCCAGACGACGAACGTCAGCGGCGTCCGCTTCCACCTCACCCCGCTCACCGCGGACGAGGCCCGGCAGCTGATGCACGAGCGTCTCGGCGACCCGCGATTCACGCCATCGCAGCCCGAGCTGCGCACCTGGGTGGAGGACATCGGCGAGCACCGCGACCGGGTGATCATGTCGAAGACCAGTCTCTCCGGCGGCGGCCCGCTGCCCACGGGCGCGTACCTCGTGACGACCGACGGCGTCTCGGCCACGCGCGTGGTCGTCGCGATCGTCGATACGGTCATCGTCACCAAGCTCTCGCACGACGAGCTCGTCGCCTGGGTGCTCGACCACGACAGCGGCAGGCCGGTCGCCGGCGTGGAGGTCCGTGCGGAAGGGCAGCCGTGGGGCAGCGCGACGAAGGTCACCGACGCGCGCGGGCTCGCCTCCTTCTCCGCGCCGCTCCCGGTCTACGGCAGCAGCACCGACCGGTCGTACTGGCTCAGCGTGAGCGGAGCGCGCACCGGCCTGCTCAGCACGCGCTGGCAGGGACTCACCCCCTACCAGTTCGGCCTTCCCAGCGAGTTCTTCGCGCGCGAGTGGGTCGGCCATCTGTACACGGACCGGCCGATCTACCGGCCCGGCGAGACGGTCTTCTACAAGGGCGTCATCCGCGCCGACGACGACGCGGCGTATTCGCTTCCGCCGCAGGGCGGTCCGTTCCGCTTCACCCTGCGCAGTCCCCGCGGCCAGATCCTCCAGCAGGGCGATGTGCGCCTCAACGAGTTCGGCTCGTTCAACGGCTTCGTCGACCTGCCGGGGGACGCACCGACCGGCGACTACTTCCTCCAGATCGAGGCGACCGACCGTCAGGGTCACCAGATCGCCTCGAGCAGCATCCTCATCGCGGAGTTCCGCAAGCCGGAGTTCCAGGTCGAGCTCGGCGCGGACCGCCTCTCCTACGTGAGCGGCGAGACCATCGAGGCGACGACGAGCGCGACCTTCTTCTTCGGCGGGGCGGTGGCGAGCGCGCGCGTGGAGTGGTCCGCCATCGCCGCTCCGTTCGCCCTGCGGCCCGCGGGTCTGGAGCGCTACTCGTTCAGCGACCTGGACCTCTGGCGCGACGCGACGGCCGTCGCGCGTGACCCCATCCGCGCGAAGGGCACGACGACCACGGATGCGAACGGGGTCGCGCGCTTCCGCGTCCCCGCGGTGCTGAACGCCGCCGAGGGCGCGCAGCGCTTCACCGTCTCCGCGAGCGTCGTCGATCAGAACGGTCAGGCCGTGGGCGGGGGACGCGAGGTGACCGTGCACCCGGCCGCGCTCTACGCCGGGGTCCGCACCAGGGACTACGTGGTCGGCGAGGGCGAGGACGCCGTCATCGAGCTCGTGAGCGTGGACACCGAGGGGCGCATCCTCGGCGCGCGCGAGGTCGTGGTGAAGGTGTACGAACGCCAGTGGCTCACGGCCAAGGTGCAGCTCCCCGGGGGTGGCCGCAGCTACCGCTCGGAGCTGCGCGACACGCTCGTGGCGACGCTCCGCGCCACGACCGGTGCCGAGGGCCGCGCCAGCGTGACCTACCGGCCGGCGAAGTCCGGACAGCTGCGCATCGTCGCCGAGGCGACCGACGCGCAGGGTCGTGTCGCTCGCTCCGCGACCGATCTGTGGGCCTACGGCGGCGGGTTCGCGCTGTGGCGCGTGACGAACGACGACGCGATGAAGCTCGTTCCCGACCGCGACCGCTACACGGTTGGCGACACCGCGGAGATCCTCGTCCCCGCCCCGTTCGCCGGCGCGACCGCGCTCGTCACCGTCGAGCGGGGCAAGGTCATCACGCGTGAGGTGCGCACGTTCACGACGAACAGCGAGCGCATCCGCGTCCCGATCACCGACCGCTCGGTCCCCGATGTGTTCGTGAGCGTCGTCCTCTACCGCGGTCCCACCGCGGAGGATCCGCTCCCCCGCTACAAGGTCGGCTACGCGCAGCTTCCGGTCTCCACCGAGGGACGCCGCCTGAACGTGCGCATCACCGCCGACACCGCCCAGGCCGAGCCGCGTCAGACCGTGCGCTACACGATCGCGGTGACCGATGCATCCGGCAAGGGCGTGCGCTCGGAGGTGTCCGTCGCGGTGGTGGACAAGGCGGTGCTCTCGCTCGAGGAGGAGCGCGGGCCGGACGGGATGCGCGCCTTCTGGTTCGAGCGGGGCCTGGGCGTGACGACGACCTCGTCCATGGGCTCCTCGCTGGACCGCTGGAATGACGTCATCGCCGAGCTCCCGCGCGTGGGCAAGGGCGGTGCGGGCGGCGGGCTCGGCACGCGCGTGCGGGAGGAGTTCCGCAATACCGCGTACTGGGACGCGACCGTGACGACGAGCGACGACGGCACGGCCACCGTGGACGTGCTCATGCCCGACGATCTCACCACCTGGCGCCTGGCGGCGCGCGCGATCAGCGGCGACACGCAGGTGGGCGATGCGACGCACGAGCTCGTCTCCACCAAGCCGCTGCTCCTGCGCTCGGCGCTCCCGCGCTTCGTGCGCGTGGGCGACGCGATCGATCTGCGCGTCCTCGTGCGCAACGGCACCCCGGCTCGCGCCGATGTCACCGCGACGCTCGCGGCCAAGGGCGTGACGCTGACCGGCGCGGCCGCCCGGACCCGGACGATCGAGCCCGGCGCGTCGCTCGACTTCACCTGGCCCGCGCTCGTCGAGAGCGACGGCGAGGTCGCGCTGACCTTCACGGCGACGGGTGCGGACCGCGAGGATGCGATGACCGTCCGGCTGCCCGCGTACCGTGACGTCACCCCGGAGACGATGTCCACCGGTGGCATCGTGGCGGAGGACGACGCGCGCCTCGAGGCCGTGTACCTGCCCACGTTCGCGAACACCCGCGACGGCTCGCTCGCCGTGTCGGTGCGCTCCTCGCTCGTCGGCTCGCTCGCGGGCGAGCTCGATCACTTCGCTCCGCGACCGCGCGAGGGCGCGGAGCAGGTCGCGAGCCGGCTCCTGGCCACCGTCGGTGTCGCCCGCGCCGAGCGCAGCGCGACCGGGATCCGCTCGCGGGACAGCGCGATAGCCCGCGACATCGCGGGGCTCCTCGGCCGGCAGCGCCCCGACGGTGGCTGGGCCTGGTGCGACGACCCCGTCTGCCCGACCGACCCGAACGTCACCGCGTGGGTCCTGCTGGCGCTCGGCGAGGCGCGGCGCGACGGGTACACGGTGGACGCGGGCGTCGTGCAGCGCGCCGGCGTGTACGTGCTCGACCTGGTGAACCGTCCGAACACGTCGCTCGAGCCGGCGCCGAACGAGGTCGACCAGAAGGCGTTCCTCCTGGCGGCGGTCGCCTCGAGCGGCGGCGCGGGGACGAACAGCGTGGCGACCGCGCTGCTCGAGCAGGAGCGCGCCAGGCTCGCGTCGTGGGGAAGGGCGTACCTGCTGAACGCCCTGCTCGACGGCGGTGCGACGCCCGATGACCCTCAGGCGCGCCTGCTGCTGGGCGACCTCGCCGCGCGCACCATCCCGACGGCGAACGGCAACCACTGGGAGGACGGCGACGCCGCGAGCGCGCGCTCCTTCATGACGAGCTCCGCGACGACCGCACTGGTGGCGCTCGCGATCGCGCGGGCACGGCCGGACCACGCGCTCCTCCCACAGACCGTGCGCTGGCTCGTGGTCGCGCGGAGCGCGCAGTCGTGGCACACCGGCGTCGAGCGCGCGATGGGCGTGCTCGCGCTCGCCACCTACGCCGCGCACACGGGGGAGCTCGGCGGCGACTTCTCGTATCGCGTCACGCTCGACGACGATCCGGTCCTCGCCGGTCGCGTGCGTCCTGGTCCGGTGCCGGTGGAGGAGGCCACACGCGTGCCGCTCTCGCGGATCACACCCGGGAAGGCGAGTCTCGTCTCCTTCGCGCGGACCGCGCCCGGCGCCGGCGGGCGCCTCTACTACACGCTCGACCTGCGCTACCAGACCCCGGCGCAGGAAGTCGAGGCGACGAACCGCGGCTTCGCGGTGTCGCACCGCTACACGCTGCTCGATGCGCCCGCGACGACGGCGACGGGCGCGACGCTCGGTGCCGTCGTGCGCGTGAGCGTGACCGTGATCGCGCCGTTCGACCGCAGCTATGTCACGATCGAGGACCTCCTGCCTGCCGGCCTCGAGGCGATCGACGCACGGCTGCGCACGACCGATCCGGGTCTGCGCGCACAGCTCGAACGCGAGCGCATCGCCGCGTCCGCCCGCAACACCGCCGGCGGCTACATGGCGCCGTGGTATCGCTGGTACTACTCACCGTGGCAGCAGACCGACATCCGCGACGACCGGCTGGTCCTGAAGGCCGACCGGCTGCCGAAGGGCGTGTA
>DASSPF010000050.1:0-5329 GCA_035699805.1 Candidatus Limnocylindria bacterium
GCGGCAGATATCGTGCGCGAAGGTCGGGTGGGCGTTCCCGGTGTAGACGGCGAGTCCCCGCTCGTACACAGGTCTCCCCTCCTGGCTCCTCGTGCTGGGCGGCGCGCCTGCAACGGAAGTATATGGGCGCTAGCCTCTGCACATGAGCATGGCGGCCGGTCATCGCGTGCGGTGGATCCTCATCTGGACGCTCATCGCGGCGTGGTTCGTCGCGCTCGCGCTCAACCTCGGTGGCAACGGCGCGCATCTCCTGCTGCTCGCCGCGATCGCGCTCCTGGTCTACGAGCTCCTCATCCCCGAGCAGCCTCCGTCCTGACCCGGACACCCTGTAGGAACCGGTCCGCCGGCAGCGCGGCCGCGCGGATCATGTCCTCGGTCCGGTCGAGCGGCTTGATCTCGTAGTGCGTGTCCGACCCGACCGAGAAGCGAGCGCCCATCCGGTGTGCGCGCTCAAGGAACGCGCGATGGGGCACGCCGTAGGCCTCATTCACCTCGATCGCGACATCGTTCGCCACGCAGAGCGCGATGAGGCGCTCCTGCCACTCCGCTGGATAGGCGCGCTCCGGGTCGGCGAGCGCCCCGAGCGGCCCCATCGTGGCGTGCCCCAGGATGTCGATGCCGTCGCGCTCGATGCCGGTGCGGATCACCTCGAGCGTGCGTTCGCGGATGCGCTCCTGCAGCGGTGCATGCTCGAACCGAGGAGCGTCCGCATACGAGCGGATGCGGCCTTTCAGGAACGAGCCGGCGTCGTCGTAGCGGATCCACTCGCCCGGAGCGATCTCCACCTGATGGAGCGCCCCGATCACGTAGTGCAGCGCGGCGCGCGTCGTGGACCGGAGCGGCGGAGCGACGCCCAGGTCGTACTCGAGACCGACGCGTAGCCCGAGGCGTGAGGCGTCCTCGAGGTACCGCAGGACGTCGTCGTCGGTGCGCATCCGCGAGCCCCACGGAAAGTGGTCCGAGACGCCATGGGGCCGGAGCCGCACCGTCTCGGCGCGCCGCTCGAGGCTGACGGTGCCATCGGAGCGGTCGCTGTGGACGTGGTGATCGAAGTGCGGCACTACTCGGGATGCCCTGACCAGGCGGCCTCCACGAGGGTCCAGAGCACGCCTGACACCAGGGTGTGGCCACCGAGGAGCACCGGGTACGGCGCCGCGGCGGCGGCGGCCGTGAACGCGGCGAGCACCGGCTCGCCGATGTCCTCCGCGCGGAAGAGATCCGAGGCGAAGCGGTCGGCGCCGCTCGCGCGCAGCCCGAGGTGCGCGAAGAGCACCCGTGTGTCGAACAGCAGGCCATCGCCGAGCTCGCCCATGCGCGCGAAGAAGCGCTCAGGTCCGATCTCCTCGTACAGGAAACCGAGCGCGGTGCGGGCGTGGCCGCTCGCGTCGCGCCCCGCCGCCTGCATCCCGCGCTCCTCGGCGAGCATCCGCACGCGGCAGGCGGTCTGCGACTCCAGATACGACCACACCGGCGCGCCCACTCGGCCGGCGACGACGAGCTCGCGCTCGGGCGTGGTCACCAGCTGCATGAGCGCGTCGATCCGTGCGCCGAGCTCCGGCTCCCAGCTGTCGATGCCGCGCAGCTCGTCCGGACAGGCTGGGTGCCGGCGGAGCACGGCGGCGTCGGCTGGCGTGTCGACATCGAGCAGCGTCGCGGCGGAGCGCTCCAGCTGCCGGGAGCTGAGCCCACCCTGCTGATGAAGACGGCGTGGCAGCGGGTTGTCCGTGGCGGGCAGCTCGATGACCGACAGGGCCGACGCCGGCGTGAACGCGATGAGGTCCGCGGAGTGGTAGTTGTTGGAGAGCACGAGCGCCTCGCTCGCCTCGAGCTCGGTGCGTAGGGCGCGCAGCTCCGCGACGCTGAAGAGCGCACCGGCGCCGGCGCCGATGGTGCAGACGCGCTCGATGCCGCGCGCGCTGACCAGGCCCGCGGTCTCCGCACCGAAGTGGAACGGCGAGGTGCGCGGCGCGACCACCTCGGCCCCGGCGGCGGCGAAGACGCGCGCCGCCATGGCATCGCCCGTCACGGCGATGAGCGGCCCGAATCCGGCATCGGCCGCGCGGCGTACGACCGACGCCCCGATGGCGACCTTGATCGCATCCAGGCGCCGCTCCACCTCCGATGCGCCGCCGCGGCCGAAGAAGACGAGGAGTGCGGTGCTCACCCGCCGGACGCTACCACCCGACGTCCGATGAGCCCCTCGACGCGCGCGAGGAAGAGCAGCACGAGGAGCGTGAGTGCGATCGCCGCGACGACCCGCACGCCGCCATCCGGCACCTCACGCAGCACCGCGAGCCACTGCGGGTCGGTCCAGGAGAAGAGCCGCGCGGGATCGTCGTTCACGTTCACCGGCACGGTGTCCCACGACTGGTCGTACACCAGGGACGCGGCGTTGAAGATCAGCAGGGACCAGGCGGCCGAGAGCCAGAGAAGACCGCGTGTGAGCGGCGTGCGAAAGCCGCCCTGCCGCACGGCCCACGCCAGACCGAGGATGAGGACCGGCGCCAGGTCATCGAGGAAGCGCGGGCCGAACACGCGGCCGCCCCACCACTCCGCGTACGTCGCATAGACGAAGACGAGGAGCACCCACACCAGGAGCAGCGTGCCGAGGCGGCCGGCGATGTGGCCCCGCGAGAGACGCGCCACCGCGAGGCCGCCGAGCGCGAGCAGCGCCCAGGGCTCGTACATGAAGAGGCCGCGGCTCGGCGAGAAGAGGAGTCCGACCAGGCCCGCCAGGACCGGCGTGTCGAACGGCTTGGACCCGTAGCCCTGCTCGACCGGCGAGCCGTACGCGATCCAGTTGAACGCGAGCAGCGGGACGAGCCCGACGGCCGCCCCGGCGAGCGCAAGGAGAGCACTCCGCGGACGCGCGCCGGTGACGCCGAGCGCGACGACGGCCGTGGTCTGGCGCACGACACCGCCAAGACCCAGGGCCAGGCCTGCGAGGGCGCTCCCCCGCGCCGAGAGCGGGCGCTCGACGAGCACGAGCCAGAGCGCGCACATGAGCGCCAGATGCACGCCCGCGTGCTGCCAGAGCGCCTGTGACGAGACGGTGCGGACGCTCGTACCGAGGAAGTACAGGAGCACGAGCGCGAGCGACCACCGCTCGTTCACCAAGCGTCGAAGTACGGCCCAGAGCAGCAGCGCGGCGATGACCTCGTAGAAGGCCGCCGCGACATGGCCGACACGCAGCAGCATCCCGAGATCCAGCGCCTCCGCGCCCGTCACGACGGCGGGCAGGAAGAACGGGATCGCGAGGAAGCCCATGCCCGGCGGGAACACCGAGCACACGTGATCGTTCGGCCCGGGCGCCGGCGGCCCGCCCTTGCTGCGCGGTACCTTCGGCGGCTCGGTGGCCGTCGACGGGCCGCACGCCCGGAAGAAGTACGCCTCGGCGTCGATGCGCTCTGGGGCGCCGGCGACCCGCTGGAGCGTGTCGGATGACGGCGCGGTACGGAAGACGAACTCGTCGTAGTCCACGTCGCCCTCGCGCAGCAGCGTGAACGGGAGGAGCGCGTTGGGCAGGACGTCCGGCGACCAGATGTCGTGGAGGTTCGAGAACGCGAGCGCGAAGAGCAGGAGCCCGCGCATGACCCAGCGCGACCGTGGCACGCCGCTCACGCGCTGAACGCTACCTGACGGCTACTCGTCGAGCGCGACGACGTAGTGGCGCACGTCGCGGGCGCCGGCGGCGCGGCATGCCGCAGACGCCGCGGCGAGCGTGGCTCCGGTCGTCGCCACGTCATCGATGAGCGCGACCCGCAGACCCCGGAGCGCTTGGGCTTCCGCCACGAAAGCGCCGCGGAGGTTTTCGGCCCGGGCGGTGCGATCGAGCTCCACCTGCGGCCGGGACGGCCGGATGCGGCGCAGCGGTGCTCGGAGCGGCAGGCCGCAGCGCCGGGCGACCTCCGCGGCGAGGAGCCGGGATTGGTCGTAGCCGCGGTCGCGCGCGCGGTCCGCATGCAACACGGCGGGCACGACGACGTCGAGTGCGGTGCCGCGCGCGAGATCGGCCCCGACGCGGGCGGCCAGGAGTGCCCCGAGCTCGCCGGCAAGGCCACGTTCGCCGCGGTACTTGAAGCGCCGGATGGCCGCGGCGAGGGCTCCGCCGTAGGTGCCCACGGCGTGAAGCCGGCCGCGCCGGATGGGATCGCAGGCGTCGACGCACGTCTGGCAGAGCCACGCCCCGGGCACGTCGCAGCCGGCACAGCGTGGGGCGAGGAGCAGATCGATCACCCGGGCTCGATAAGGAGTTCGTCGCCGGCTTGCGTGCCCGTCCGGGCCGCCGTCCCCGCAGGCAGCTCGAGGACGTCGCGTGCGCCCCGGGCGGCGACCGCGAAGCGCCACGGCGGGAGGTCGCTGGCAACACGGACCACCCGCCCGGATCGGTCGATGAACACCGCATCGATCGGGAAGCGCATGAGCCACATCGTGATGGAGGACGTGCGCGTGATGAGGAGTCCCTCTCCCTCCGCGAGGCTCGCGCGTGGGATCAGACCGAAGGCACGGGTGAAGAACGAGTCCGCGACGGCGCAGCGCGTGGCGAGGACGGTCCCCCGGGTCTGGTTGCGGACACGGCGCGTCGAGCGACCGACGCTAGACGCTCCCGCAGGAAGACATGGCCGAGAGCGCCGCGGGGGCCAGGATGACGATGAAGAGCGACGGGAAGATGCAGCCGACGGTCGGCAGCATGATGAGGATCGGGGCGCGCGCGGCCTTCTCCTCCGCCCGCTGGCGGCGCTCCATGCGGAGCTGCTCCGACTGGATGCGCAGCACCTTCGACATCGACACACCGAGCTGGTCGGCCTGGATGATGGCGGAGATGAAGTTCTGGAGCTCCTTCACCTCGACGCGCTCGGAGATTCCGCGGAGCGCCTCCTGCCGCGACTTGCCGATGCGCTGCTCGCCCGCGGCGCGCTTGAACTCTTCGGTGAGCGGGCCCTTCATCTTCTCGGTGACCTTCACGATGGCGGCATCGAAGCCCAGGCCGGCCTCCACCGAGATCGTGAGCAGATCGAGCGCGTCGGGGAGCTGATTCAGGACGCCGTTGCCGCGGCCGCTCGCCTTGCTCGTGAGGTAGTAGTCGGGCGCCATGAACCCGAGGAACAGGCCGCCGATGAGTCCGAGGAGCGTCATGGTGAAGTCCGACGTGATGAGGTTCACGATCGAGGACACGCCGATCGCGCCAACGACGGCGGCGAACCCCTTGACGCCGAGGAAGAACTCCGTGCTGGTCGACTCCATGCCGGCACGCTTCAGCTTCAGGGTGATGCCCTTCACCGTGTTCTGCGGATAGAAGCGTCCGATGAGGCCGGCGATCCCCTGGATC
>DASSPF010000051.1:0-7971 GCA_035699805.1 Candidatus Limnocylindria bacterium
GGCGTAGTCGTCGAGCGCGACCGCGGCGCGGCGCTCCACGACCAGCCCGACGATCCCCCGCCCCTTCGGTGAGCGCGTCCCGACGACGCGCTCCCCCGTACCCGCGCCGGCGACGATCCAGTACTCCTCGCCGCGGCGCTGACGGACGATCGCGTGGTCGGCGGCGAGCAGACCGAGCGCGCTCGTCACGATCCCTCTGAAGAGCAGCGTGAGATCGGTGACCTCGCCGATCTCGTTCGCGATCCGCTCCAGGCTCCGCGCGAGCCGGAGTGCCCGGTCGCCACGCTGCTGCTCGCTGCGATAGTGGCCGACCGTGGCGGCGAGGATGATGAGGACCAGCCCGACGACGATGACCTCCGCGACCACCTGCGGCACCGGGGTGGCCAGGCCGAGCCAGAGCCGGATCGCCTCCTGCACGACACGTCCGCCCACATACGCACCAGCGGTGAGGGCCACACCGACGGTCCCCAGCCGGAACATCGCGAGCGCGCCGATGGCCAGCACCACGACGAAGGCGACGCTGCTGCGGTTCGGTGCGCTCGCGGCCATCCACAGCCCGGCTGCCAGCAGGTCGCCGACCACCACATAGACGGGCGCCTCCGAGAGGCTGGTCGCGCGGCCGCGGCGCAGATCGTCCCTCCAGATGAGGATGGATGTGACGATGAGGAATCCGAGCGAGAGATAGACGAGCCCCAGCACCGCGGGACCGCCCAGCGCCAGCCAGGCGCCGGCTCCCGCGAGCGCCAGGAGGCGACCGAGGAGCAGGGCATCGCTTGGGATGAAGCGGCTGATCGTGCGCGGAGCATGGCTGAAGCGAACGAGCACACGTGTATCAGACCTCTGTCAGCGCCGCGCCCGGCGACCGATGGGCAGGATGACGGCGGGACATGTCGGCGCACATGGACGACCGGGCCGCGGCAGATGCCGCTCGGACTAGAGCGGGAACGCGCGGAGCGCGGCCTCGCGGATGCGCAGACCGACCCGCTGACCGTCGGCGGCGAGCGGGGCGCCACGCTCGAGCGGCGCGGATGAGATGAGCTCCACACCCTCGCACGCCAGCTGATACACCGCCGCCGAGCCGAGGAAACCGGCACGACGGACGACCGCCGGCACGGTCCCGGGCTCATCCGCGGCGAGCACCGTGATCTCTTCGGGCCGGATCATCACCTCGACCTCGTCCCCCGCACGCAGCGGCGCCGACGCGGCGGCGCGACGGGTGGTGCCGAGCATGTCCACCACCGCAGCGTCGCCAGCCACCTCGCGAACACGCCCTTTCACGAAGTTCGCGTGCCCCACGAAGTCGGCGACGAAGCGAGCCACCGGCTCGTCGTAGATCTCGCGTGGGGTCCCCAGCTGCACGATCTTCCCGCGATCCATGACCGCGATCCGGTCGGCGAGCGTCATCGCCTCGGCCTGGTCGTGTGTGACGTACACGCTGGTGATGCCGACGCGCCGCACGAGCGCGCGCAGCTCCAGACGCAGCTGCTCGCGGAGCTTCGCGTCGAGGTTCGAGAGCGGCTCGTCGAAGAGCAGGAGCGCCGGCTCGAGGACGAGCGCCCGCGCCAGCGCGACGCGCTGCTGCTGGCCGCCGGACAGCTGCTGCGGACGCCGGTCGCCGAATCCCGAAAGCCCCACCAGTGCGAGGGTGCGTTCGACCCGCTCGCGGAGCGCCGCGCCGCCGACGCGTCGGACGCGCAGACCGTAGGCGACGTTCTCGAACACCGACAGATGCGGAAAGAGCGCGTAGCCCTGGAAGACCATCGTGGCGGCGCGGCGGTTCGGAGGCAGGACATCGAGGCGCCTGCCCTGCAGGCTGATGGTCCCCTCGTCGGGATCCTCGAAGCCGGCGATGCAGCGCAGCGTTGTGGTCTTTCCACAGCCAGAGGGGCCGAGGAGCGCGACGACCTCGCCCTCACGGACGTCGAGGTCCACGCCGTCGACCGCGACCGTACCGTTCGGGAAGCGCTTCCGCAGTCCACGGAGCTCGAGATAGGCGCTCATGCCGCCACCTCCACGGCCGTGCGGCCGAACAGCTTCTGCAGCGCGACGATGGCCACCAGCACGATCACGATGAGGATCGTCGAATAGGCCGCCCCCGATCCGAGGCGCTGCGCATCGATCTCGTTGAGGATCTGGCTCGTCATGATCCGCCACGACGGCGTGACGAGGAGCGCGACCGTGGACAGCGTCGTCATGTTCCGCGTGAACGAGAAGATCACGCCGGAGAGGACCGCCCGTCGGACCAGCGGGACCGTGACGCGCCGGAACGTCGTCACCTCCCCCGCGCCGAGGTTCGCCGAGGCCTGCTCGAGCGCCGGATCGATCTGCATGAGCGCGGCGACGTTCCCGCGGAGCGACACCGGCGCGGTGCGGATGATGAACGCGATGATGAACACGACCGCCCCGCCGAAGATCGCCGTCTGCCCGGTGAGCCGGAACGGGGGGTGGTTGAACGCGAGCAGCAGGCCGAGCCCCAGGACGATGCCGGGCGCCGCGGCCCCGAGCATCACGAGGTAATCGAAGGCGATGCGGCCGCGGAGCGAGCTGCGGACCACGAGCCAGGCCACCAGGAGCCCGCTGACACCGGCGATGGGCGCCGCGATGGCCGAGAGGAGCGTCGTGTCGGTCATCGCCTTGGTCCCGATGCCCTGGAGGACGAACCGGAAGTTGTCGAGCGTGAGCGTGTTGTTGATGCCGAGCAGCTTGGTGAAGGCCCCGGCCACGACCGCGAGGTACAGCGACGCCACGATGGCGGTGGTGAAGAGCGTGACACCGAGCAACCCTGCACGGATCCATGACTCGAGCATCGCCACGCGTCCGGTCGAAGGTTTCCCGGTCACGGTCACGACGCTCCCCTCCCCCACCCACAGGCGCTGGATGAAGAACGCCACGAGCGACGGCACGAGGAGCACCGCCGCAAAGCCCACGGCCTTGCGCGTGTCGTACTCGCCGATGATCGCGAGATAGACGCTCGACGCCAGCACGTTGAAGTCGCCGCCGATGAGCAGCGGGTTGGCCAGATCGGCGAGCGACTCGACGAAGATGATGAGGAATGCCCCGGCGAAGCCCGGCCGGAGGAGGGGCAGTGTCACCGTGCGCAGGATCCGCCCGCGCGATGCGCCGAGGTTGAGCGCCGCCTCCTCGAGCGCGGGGTCCATCTGCCGCACCAGCGCATCGAAGATGAGGTACGCGACCGGGAAGAACGTGATGGTCTGTACGAAGAGCAGCCCGCCGAGACCATATGGCGACACCTCCAGGCCGAAGAGCTGCTTGCTGATGAGGCCGTTGCGTCCGAACAGGAAGATGGTCGAGAGCGCCAGCGCGAACGGCGGCGCGATGAGCGGCAGCAGAGCGGCGTAGTGGAGCAGCGTCCGCAGAGGACCGCGTGCCGCGCGCGTCGTGGCGAGAGCGAACGCGAGTCCGAGGATGGTGCCGAACAGTCCGGCGAGCACGCCCATGAGGAGCGTGTTCACGACGATCTGGCGCGTCACCGGGTTGGCGATCACGCGCGTCACCGGGCTCGCGTCGAGACCGCCCTCGTGCAGGATGGCCTCCTGGAGGACCGACGCGAACGGATAGAGGATGACGAGGGCGATGCCCGCCGCCGCGATCACCGCGAGGGTGGCGGCGGCGGGCTCTCGCCGCAGAGTGCTCAGCACCCTACTTGGGCTGAGGCGCGACCTCGTTGCTGAAGCGGTCGACGATGGCCTTCTTGTTGTCACCCGCCCACTGGAAGTCGTAGGTGACGGCCTTGACGGCGGACAGCTTGACCGCCTTGTCCGACACCTTCGCGTCCGGGTTGGTCGGGATCTGGTACGCCTTGAACTGCGGCCCCATCTCCTGGGCCTTCACCGTGATGGCCCAGTCCATGAAGGTCTTGCCGGCCACCGGGTCCGGGGCACCCTTCACCAGGGCCATGCCGCCGATCTCGTAGCCGGTCCCTTCGCTCGGGAACATGATCTTGAGGTCCTTGAAGCCCTCCTCGATCGCGGCGACGATGTCGTGCGAGAACACGATCCCGATGGCGACCTCACCCTGTCCGGCCTGCCGCGCGGGGGCCGCGCCGGTCTTCTGATACTGGAGCACGTTCTTGTGGAACTCGGCCAGGTACGCGAAGGTCTTGGTGAGGTCCTTGTTGTTCAGGAACGCCTGGGTGGCCACGAAGGTGTAGGACGTGCCGCTCGACGCCGGGTGGGCGATCGAGATCTGACCCTTGTAGGCGGGCTTGACAAGATCCGCCCAGCTCGTGGGCTCGGGGAGATTCTTGTCCTTCAGCACCTTGGTGTTCAGAGCGACGCCGAGCGCGCCCACGTAGATGCCGGTCCAGACACCGGTCGGGTCCTTGTACTGGCTCGGGATCTTGTCGGAGCCCTTCGGCTGATAGGGCTCGAGGAGCGACTCTTTGTTGGCAGCGATGAATCCGTCCGCGGGTCCGCCCCACCAGACCGAGAACTGCGGGCTCGCCTTGTCGGCGCGGAGCTTCGCGAGCGCCTCACCAGACGAGAGCCGGACGTACGTCGTCTTGATCCCGCACTCGGCCTCGAACGCCTTGGTGATGCCCTGGATGTACTCCTCCTGCGGAGTCCCGAGGATCGTCAGGCTTCCGGAGCCCTTGGGCCCGCAGCCTTGCGCGGCGGGCGCGGGGCTCGCGCCGGCGGCGGTGCCCGTCGCGGCGGGCGGGGTCGCCGCGCCGCCACACGCAGCGACGAGGAGCGCGAGTGACGTCGCGAGGACGAGAAGCTTCTTCACTGATGGCCACCCCCTTCGCTCGGGAGTGTACGCACGCCCGGGGTCAGCGGAAGAGGTCGGTGCGCGCCGGCGCGTAGACGTCGATGACCTGGGTGGGCTCCTCGAAGACACGGATGCCGTGCGCCGATCCGGCGGGGATGCGGTACGTGTCGCCCACGGTGAGGATCCGCTGCTCGCCGGCGATGATCATGGCCAGCGATCCCTTCACCACGACCCCGAACTCCTCGACCTCGTGCTTGTGCGTCTCGATGACCACCTTCGGCTCGAGGTCCAGGACGACCATGCTGGCGTGGTCGGTCTGGAGCACGCGGCCCTTCGCGCCGGGCCACGGCGCGATCGCAGGCAGGTCGCGCGGGGCCGCGTAGTACAGCCTGGGCATACGTGACGAACGGCGGTCTAGGCCGTCGCCTCGTCCCCCTCGAGCACGAGCTGCTCGTTCTTGCTGAGCAGGAGCGGCTTGGCCGTCCCCTCGATCGCCTCGGGGGTCACGACGACCCGGCGCACGTCGTTGCGCGACGGGATCTCGTACATCACGTCGAGCAGGACCTCCTCGATGATGGTGCGGAGCCCGCGCGCGCCGGTCTTGCGCTTCGCCGCACCGGCGGCCGCCGCGCGCACCGCGTCATCGGTGAGCTGGAGCTCGACCTTGTCGAGCGCGAGGAACTTCTGGTACTGCTTCACGATCGCGTTCTTGGGCTCAACGAGGATGCGCATCAGGTCGGCCTCGTCGAGGGCCATGAGCGGAACGATGACCGGGAGCCGGCCGACGAACTCCGGGATGAGGCCGTACTTGAGGAGGTCGTCGGGCATGACCTGCTGGAGGATCGCGCTCGTCTCCTTGGTGTTGTCGCGGAGCGTGGCGCCGAAGCCCATCGTCTTCTTCCCCACGCGCGCCTCGACGATCTTCTCGAGGCCCTCGAAGGCGCCGCCCACGATGAAGAGGATGTTCGTCGTGTCGATCTGGATGAAGTCCTGGTGTGGGTGCTTCCGGCCGCCCTGCGGCGGCACGTTGGCAACGGTGCCTTCGAGGATCTTCAGCAGCGCCTGCTGGACGCCCTCGCCCGACACGTCGCGCGTGATCGACGGGTTATCGCCCTTGCGCGCGATCTTGTCGATCTCGTCGATGTAGATGATGCCGCGCTGCGCGCGGTTCAGGTCGAAGTCGGCGGCCTGGATGAGGCGGAGCAGGATGTTCTCCACATCCTCGCCGACGTAGCCGGCCTCGGTGAGGCTCGTGGCGTCGGCGATGGAGAACGGCACGTCGAGGATCCGCGCGAGCGTCTGCGCGAGGAGGGTCTTGCCACAGCCCGTCGGTCCGATGAGCAGGACGTTCGACTTGCCCAGCTCGACATCGTCGACACGGTGCCCCGCGGAGACGCGCTTGTAGTGGTTGTACACGGCCACGGAGAGGACACGCTTGGCCTGGTCCTGCCCGATGACGTACTGATCGAGGATCTCGTTGATGCGCCGCGGGCTCGGGATCTTCTGGCCGAGCGCCCGCGCCTTCGGCGCCTCCATGAATTCCTCGTCGACGATCTCGCGGCAGAGGGTGATGCATTCGTCGCAGATGTAGACGCCCTGACCGGCGATGAGCTTGCGCACCTGGTCCTGGCTCTTGCCGCAGAACGAGCAGCGGTACGGCTTACTGCCCTTCGCGGACGTCGTCATGACCGGGCGCCGGCCGGCTCGCGCGGCTTCTCGTCCGCCTTCGCGAGCGAGATGAGCGAGTCCTTCCCGACGAAGATCTCGTCGATGAGCCCGTAGGCCTTCGCCTCATCCGCGGACATGAAGCGGTCGCGATCGACGTCGCGCTTCACCTTGTCCACGTCCTGACCGGTGTGGTGCGCGAGGATCTTCATGAGCTTGTCGACGAGCGTCTCGAGCTCTTTCACCTGGATCATCACGTCGGGCGTGTTCCCGCGGAACCCACCGGAGCCCTGGTGGATCATGATCCGCGAGTTCGGGAGCGCGTAGCGCTTCCCCTTCGCGCCCGCGGCGAGGAGCACCGCGCCCATCGAGGCGGCCTGGCCGACGCAGATCGTGCTCACCGGCGCCTTCAGGTACTGCATCGTGTCGTAGATCGCGAGACCCGCGGTCACGACGCCGCCGGGCGAGTTGATGTACAGGTAGATGTCGCGCTCGGGGTCCTCCGACTCGAGGAAGAGGAGCTGGGCGATGATGAGATTCGCCATCGTGTCCTCGATGGCGTCCCCGATGAAGATGATCCGTTCCTTCAGGAGCCGCGAGAAGATGTCGTAGGCGCGCTCGCCACGACCCGATTGCTCGATGACCATCGGTACGTAGTTCATCGCCGACACATCACCCTCCTCGCGACAAGGTCCTCCCAGTGTACCCACCGACCGCTACGATTCGGCCGGAGGAAGGCCAGCCCATGCGTCGATTCCCGCGGTCGCTCCGGCTCTACATCGCGGCATCGAGCATCTATGCCGCGCTGGTCTTCATTGCCGTCCACGCCGTCTACGGCTTCGAGCTGGGCCGGGCCGGCATACAGCTTCCGGATGCCGGGTCGGTCATCGGCTCCATCGAGGCCGTCAGCGCCGTCGTCTGGATCGGGATCAGCCTGATCGCGGCGACCGTCCTGTACCGGCTCGCCGTCGCGCTGGAGGGGGCGCAGAGCGAGGAGCGCCAGCGCCAGGGCGAGATCGCCTCGATCTTCGCGTTGGGACAGGCCCTCTCGGGGTCGCTCGAGTTCGGCGAGATCGCCGAGCGCTTCCTCGGCGCCACGCGCGGCGCGCTCGGTGGCGATGTCACCACGGCGATCTACGTCCAGGACGACAGCGTCGAGGGATTCCGCCTGCTTGGCGAGCAGGGGCCGGGCGCGGGACGCCTGTGGGGCGAGCACTACACCGCCGCGATGGTGCCGGGCCCGATCCGCGCGCGGGTCATCGACCACCGCCAGTCGCTCGTCCTACCCGACACGCAGGCGAGCGAAGCCTGGCCGCCGATCGCGGCGAGCCTGGCGGCCGAGCCGTGGATCCGCTCCTTCGCGGCGCTCCCACTCGTCTCGCACGACCGACTCGTCGGCCTCGCGGTCTTCGCCTCCCCCACGTCGCACGCGATCACCGCCGATGGGCTCCAGCTCGTCGCGCTCACCAGCCAGTTCGCCGGCGCGGCGATCCGGACGGCGCTCTCGTTCGCCGAGGCGACCGCCCGCGGGAAGCGCGAGGCGATCGTCAATCGCGTCGCGCAGCAGGCGCGAGC
>DASSPF010000052.1:0-10580 GCA_035699805.1 Candidatus Limnocylindria bacterium
GGCGTCGCCGTCACGCTCGGCGTGGGCGTCGCCGTCACGGTCGGCGTGGGAGTCGGGGTGGCAGCCGTCGGGGATGGCGTCACTACCGGCGTCGGCAGCGGCGCGACCGTCGGAGACGGGGAGGGTGACGGGCTCGGTGCCAGGGTCGGTGCCGTTGTCGGGGCCGGCGTGGGCGTGGGCTCCTCCGTCGGTACCGCGGTGGGCACGGGCGTCGGAGCGATCGTCACGACCGGGGTGGGCGCAGGCGTCTCGCTTGGGGTCGGCGAAGGTGTCGGCGACGGCGTGGCCGTCGCGGCCGCCGTGGGCGTCGCGGCGATGGTCGGCGTGGGCGTCGTGATGAACGTCGGGCCGGGCGTCGGCAGCGGCGACGGCGGCGCGGTCGCGGTGGGTGCCGCGGACGGGACGACCACCTTGAGCGGCGCGGTCTGCACCACCCGGATCGGTCCGAAGGGCGATCCAATGACGCTTCCGTCTGGCGCGAACGAGAGCGTGACGCCCGACGACTGCACCTCGCCGGCGGCGATGGAGCCGCTGGCGGTCACGTTGAACACGCCGACGCCGTTGGCCGCGCCCGTCGCATCGATCGTGTACGCACCGCCGGCGCCGTCTGGGAACACGATGGTCGTGTACTGCCCAGCACGCGGGTTCGGCACGAACACGCTATTCGTGGAGGCGACGCAGCCGGGGATCTGCCGCACGATGATCGGACCGGGCAGCACCGCACCGCAGGTGCGTCCGAGCGGGTCGCTCACCGCGAGGAACGCGGGCGAGTGCATGCCGAACCGGACGGTGTTCTGCGGCGGCGGCGCGGGGGAGGGCGTCGAGGGCGGCGCATTCGGGGGCACGGTCGTCGTCTGGTTATCCGTGACGTTCACCGTCTGACCCTGCGCGGTGACCGCGACGCTTCCATCAGTGACAGTGAGCGTCGTCTGCCCGCTCTCCGAGACATTCGTCTCGAACCCGGTCCCACGCACGACAGCGGTCGAGCTTGGCGTCTTGAGCTCGTACTTCGAGTCGGCTCTCGTCAGCTTCTGCACGCTCGACCAGGTCCGGCCGAGCGTCTGCAGGAGCGAGATGGATCTCGCGCCGGACCCCGTCACCGCCGCTTCGTCGATCTGGATCGTGGTGGACGGCTCGAGCTCGATGGTCGAGCCGTCGAAGAACGTGATCACCGCATGGCTGGCCTCGGCGGTCCGTACGCGGTCGCCGGCCGAGACGATGTCGCCATCGTTCGCGGGGGCGAATCCCGCGCCGGCCCGCGCCACCTCGGTCTGCCCATTCAGGATGGTCAGCACCGTCGAGGAAGCGCTCGCCGGGCGCTGGGCAGCCACGAGCCCCACGCCGACGACGAGGACCACGGCGATGGCCAGCGCGACGTAGCGATAGCGTCCGAGCGGCTTCAGCCCTCTTCCCTCACCCACGCATGGAACGGCCTGTCGGTGGAACTGTAGGTAGCCAGGTAGTCAGTGGTCCAACCCTGCCACCGCTTTGCCACCTGGGCATGCTTGGCCGCCCGGGGCGAAGCCCGCGGCACGCCCTCCCTATATAAAGGGCGGCGGATGCGAGCCGCTCTTGCCCACTGAGGTCGTGACCGCGCTCGCAGCGCTGGCGGCGTCCTTCCTCTCGGGCCTCCTGGGCATCGGTGGCGGGCTGATCCTCACACCGGCGCTGCTCTACCTGCCACCGCTGGTGGGTGCCACGGCCATCCCGGTAAAGATCGTCACCGGCCTCACGGTCGTACAGGCGATCTCCGGAAGCATCCTCGGTGCGTACCGCCACCGCGCGTACGGCAACGTCTCGCGGCGGCTCGTGGTGCTGATGGGACCGCCCGCGGCGGCGGCCTCGCTCGCGGGAGCGCTCATCTCGCGCGACACACCGGACCGCGTGCTCCTCCTGATCTTCGCAGTGTTCTGCTTCCTTGGCGCGGTCTTCCTGCTCCTCCCGGTGCGGTCCCAGGATGCCTCGGCCCGAGACGTGGAGGTGAACACGCCGCTCGCGATCGCCCTCGCGGTGCTCATCGGCGGCTTCGGGGGCATGGTCGGCATCGGCGCCATCGCGTTCATCGTCGCAGCGCTCGTCTACCTCATGCGCGTGCCGCCGCGCGTGGCCATCGGCTCCTCGCTGGGGATCGGCATGTTCGGCGCGATCGCCGCGTTCATCGGCAAGGCCGCGACGGCGCAGATCGACCCGGTGCTCGCGCTCATCGTGGTGGTGACCGCGCTCGTCGCATCGCCGCTCGGAGCCTGGGTCTCGGTGCGCACCCACAGCGCCGTGCTCATGCGCATTCTCGCCGCGATCGTGCTCCTCGCCGCGATCCGCGTCGCGTGGAGCGCCGCGACGGGCGCCTAGGCACGCGCTCCCGGCCGCCGCTCGTATCGTCATCGCGTGATCGACGCGCTCGTCCTCGGTGCGCTCGCTGGCTACGCCATCGCGATGCCCGTCGGTCCGATCGCCGTGCTGATCCTGCGTACCGGGATGCGCGATGGGGCGCGCGCCGCCTTCGCTGCGGGCGCCGGGGCGGCGACGGCCGATCTGATCTACGCGTCCACGGCGATGCTCGCGGGGCCGATCCTCGTCGGGGCGATCGCGCCCGTCCTCGTCCCGGTGCGCCTCGCGGCGGCAGCAGTGCTGCTGGCGCTCGCGCTGCGCATGCTGCGCGCAGCCAGAGACACCACCGCAGGCCGGACGTCGGCGGGCGTGCGCCGCACCTACGCCACCGTCCTTTTCCTCACCATCCTCAACCCGGCGACGATCGTGTACTTCGCCTCCCTGTCGATCGGGCTTCCCGCGCTCTCGCGCGAGACCGCAGCGCGTGCGGCGTTCGTGGTCGCGGCGGTGCTCGCGTCGCTCTCGTGGCAATGGCTCCTGGCCGCTGCCGGCGCCTCGCTTCACGGCCGCGTCCCACCACGACTGATGACCGGCACGGCGATCGTCAGCGCCGTCATCATCGCCGGGCTCGCACTCAAGATCGGTAGCGACGCGCTCCGCACATAGTCGGCCGTCCGACCCGGCTCACGGTCTCGGATCAGACGTTGAAGAGCGCCTGCGCCGCAAGACGAAGGCCGACAAAGGCCAGTGACAGGGCCAGGGCTCGGACGATGAACACGCCCTGCACGTGGGTCGACACGCGCGCACCCACCTGCGCCCCGGCCACGGCGCCCGCACCGAGGAGGACCGTCTGCAGCACGAGGCCGTCAAGATCGCCGGACAGGATGTGCGTCAGCGTCCCCACGGTGGCCATGACCGCGAGCACGAAGTGCGACGTCGCCGTCGCGATGTGGGTCGGGAAGCGGAGCAGTCCCACCAGCGCGGGGACGTGGATGACGCCGCCGCCGATCCCGAGGAAGCTGGAAAGGAGTCCCACCAGGGCCGACAGGGCGGCACCGAGCGGCATGTTCACGCGGTACCGGTAGTCGGTCCCGCTCGCATCGGTGAGCATGCGGAGCACGTGGCCCCATCCTCCTCCCTCGGGGGCGGGCTGGGGCTCGTCCTCGTGCGCGACGACGACGAACACCGCGAGTGCAACGAGCAGCACCGCGAAGACGATGTCGAACAGATCGCGCGCGACGTAGCGGATGACCAGCGCGCCAACGATGCTCCCCGGCAGCGTCGCGATGGCAAAGGGGATGCCGGAGTGGAAGTCGACGCGGCGCTGGCGTGCGTAGGCGAATGCACCCGACGACGCGTTGAAAGCGACCACGGCGAGCGAGATGGCCGTGATCGCCTCGGGGCGCAGGGACGGCTCGAGCAGGGCGAGAAGCGGGACGAGCAGGAAACCGCCGCCGGCGCCGACGAGCGTGCCGAACGCGCCGACGCCGCAGCCGATGACGAGGAGCGCGATCGGGTCGAGCAAACGTCCTCTATTACACGCCTTGGGGCACGTACGGCCCGTGGGCCGGACAGCCTCGCCGCACCGAAGATCGCCAGCGACGCCCTGCGCGCGTAGGGCCCAGCCCTACCAAACGTTCGTTTGGTACGATGGGCGCGATGCGACGGGCGGTGATCGCGGGCGGCTGGCGGACCCCGTTCGTGAAGGCGGGCACCGACCTCGCCGATGCCGATGTGCTCGAGCTCGCGACCGCGGCGACGGCGGAGACCCTGGCCCGGACCGAGACGGCGGCGAGCACCGTCGACGAGATCGTCTACGGGAACGTCTCGCGGCCGGTCGCGTATCACAACCTCGCCCGCGAGATCGTGCTCGCGCTCGACCTGCCGACGACCATCTTCGCCTCCACGGTGGGCATGGCCTGCGCGTCGGCGTGCGTCGCCATCACCAACGCCGCCGACCACATCGCGGTGGGGAGCGCGGACGCGGTCCTCGCCGGCGGTGCCGAGAGCCTCTCGAACGTCCCCATCAGCTACACCCCGCGCCTCGCGCGAGCCGTCGTCCGCGCCTCGCAGGCCAAGACCCTGCCGCAGCGCGTCTCCAGCTTCGCGGGTATCCGTCCGGCGGACCTCGCACCCGTGGCGCCCGGTATCCGGGAGACCTCGACGGGCCTCACCATGGGCGAGTCCGCGGAGCGCATGGCGGCCATCAACCGCATCGCGCGCGAGGAGCAGGACCGCTGGGCGCTGCGCAGCCATCAGCTGGCGGCGGCGGGCTGGGATGACGGCCGCCTGCGCGGCGAGGTCGTCCCTCTGCGCCGCAATGGGCGCGGGATCGCCGAGGACACGCACCTGCGGCGCGAGAGCACGCTCGAGCGCCTCGCCGCGCTTCGCCCGGTCTTCGACCGCGCGCACGGGACGATCACCGCGGGCAACTCCAGCCCGCTCACCGATGGCGCGGCGACGGTGCTCCTCCTCGCCGAGGAGCGCGCGCGGTCGGAGGGTCGGACCGGGCTCGTCGCCATCCGCTCGTACGCGTACGCGGCGGTCGATCCCTCCGACCAGCTGCTCATCGCGCCCGCATACGCCATCCCCATCGCGCTCCAGCGCGCCGGGCTGACGCTGGCGGACATCGGCCTCGTCGAGATGCACGAGGCGTTCGCGGCGCAGGTCCTCTCCACCTTCCGGGTGCTCGAGCGGAACGGCAACGGCACCGTCGAAGAGGACCGGGTGAACGTGATGGGTGGGTCCATCGCGCTCGGTCATCCCTTCGGCGCCACCGGCGCGCGCGTCGTGACGACGCTGGCGAACGAGATGCGCCGGCGGCAGGTGCAGTTCGGGCTGGCCAGCGTGTGCGCGGCCGGCGGGAACGGCGCGGCCATCGTGCTGGAGCTCCTTCCATGACCGTCGTCGACGTCGCGTCCATCCAGGCGGCGGGCGCGCGCTTCGAGCCCGGCGCCGACGGCGTGGGCCGCATCGTCATCGACCGGCCCACCGACAGCGTGAACGCGATCGATCCCCCGCTCCTCGCCGCGCTGCTGCGCGCCGTCGCCGACGCGCGCGCGGCCGCCCCCCGCGGGCTCGTCCTCTGGAGCGCGAAGCCCGACCAGTTCGTCGGCGGCGCCGACCTCTCGCTGCTCACCTCCGCGCTGTCGGCCGCCGACATCAGCGAGGCCAGCCGCGCGATGCAGCGCGTCGTGACCGAGATCGCGGCGCTCCCGTTCGTGACGGTCGCGGCGATCAACGGGAGCGCGCTCGGCGGCGGATGCGAGCTCGCGCTGGCATGCGACTGGCGCGTCGCGGCCGACGCTCCGAGCGTGCGCGTCGGCCTGCCCGAGATCAGCCTGGGGCTGCTGCCGGCCGGCGGCGGGACGCAGCGGCTCCCCCGCCTGGTGGGGCTGCCGCGCGCGCTCGATCTCATCCTGAACGCCCGCCGCCTCGGCGCGCGGCGCGCGCTGCGCGCGGGTCTGGTCGACGAGGTCGTCCACCCCGCCGCGCTGGAGCGCGCGGCGCGCGATCGCGCGCTGCGCGGCCAAAAGCGCGGGCTCGCCGGCGGGGCGACCGCCATGGAGCGCGCGGCGACATGGCTCGCGCCGGCGCGCGCGATCGCGCTGCGTCAGGCGCGAGACCGCGTGTCGAAGGAGGCGAAGGGCCACTACCCCGCACCGCTCCGCGCCATCGAGGCGATCGCGACCGGTCTCGCGCACGGTATGGAGCGCGGGATGGCCGTGGAGGCCGAGGCCTTTGGTGAGCTCGCCACGGGTACGGTGGCGCGGAACCTCATCGTGCTCTTCCTCTCCGGTCTGAAGCAGCGCCGCTCCGCATCGGCCGACCTGCCAGACGCGACCGCGCCACGTGACATCGCGGTCGTCGGGGCAGGCCTCATGGGGTCGGGCATCGCGCAGAGCGCCGCACTCGCCGGCATGACCGTGCGCCTGCGCGACGTGGACGACGCGGCCATCAGCCGCGGTCTGGCGCAGGTCCGCTCGCTCACCGAGGATGCCGGCCGGAAGGGCGTGGTGGACCGGCGTGAGGCGAGGCGCGCCATCGCGCGCGTGACCGCCACGACGGACTGGACGGGGTTCGCCCGCAGCGAGCTCGTCATCGAGGCCGTGTTCGAGGAGCTCGAGCTCAAGCGCCGTGTCCTGGCGGAGATCGAAGCGGCCGTTCCCGAGACCACAGTGATCGCATCGAACACCTCGGCACTACCCATCGCCGACCTCGCGCGCGACGCGCGCCACCCGGAGCGCGTCGTGGGCATGCACTTCTTCTCGCCGGTCCATCGCATGCAGCTCATCGAGATCGTGCGGCCGCGCGCGGCCGCTCCTGTGGCGCTCGCCCGCGCGATCAGCGCGGGGCAGGCGCTCGGCAAGACGGTGATCGTCGTGCGCGACGGCCCCGGCTTCTACACGACGCGCGTCATCGGCGTGATGCTGGGCGAGGCGACGCGCCTCCTGTACGAGGGCGCGCGCATCGAGGACGTGGACGCGGCGATGACCGCGTACGGATGGCCCATCGGACCGTTCGCGCTCATGGACGAGGTGGGCCTCGCCGTCGCGCGGCACGCCGGGGAGACGGTGGCCGCCGCGGTCGGCGCGGATTCCCGCGCGAACGCCGTGCAGGTGCTGACCGACGCCGGCCTCACCGGGAAGCGCGGCGGGGAGGGCTTCTACCGCTACGACGGCAAGAAGCGCACTCCCAACGACCGCGTCTACGAGCTCCTCGGAGCGCGCGCCACGGCGTGGCGCGAGGACGTCGCAGAGCGGCTTACCGCGCTCTTCACCAACGCCGCGGCGCGCTGTCTGGACGAGGGTGTCCTGCGAACGCCCGCCGAGGGCGACCTTGGGGCGGTGCTGGGGCTGGGCTTCCCGCCGTTCCTCGGCGGCCCGTTCCGGTACGCCGACGCACGCGGCGCCGCGCTCCGCGACATGCTGCGCGCGCTCGCCGAGCGCCACGGCCCGCACTACCAGCCCGCCGATGGGCTCGCATCAGGGAGGCGGTACCACACATGAACTACTTCCTCGACGATCCCGACCTCGTGCTCACCTTCGATCGCCTCGTGCCGTGGGAGCGGGTCGTCCGCGTCACCCAGGGCCGCGACGCGAACGTCGCGGAGGCCGTGGCGACGTGGCGCGAGATGCTCGCCGCGGCGGGCGAGTACATCGGCACGGACATCGCCGGGCGCGCGCGCGAGGTGGACGACCTCGGCATCATCCGCGAGGACGGCCGCGTCGAGACGAGCGCACCCATGCGCGCGAACCTGAAGGGGCTCGCGGATCTCGGCTTCATCGGCCTGTCGCTCCCGGAGGCGTTCGGCGGCAGCGGGCTGCCGTTCACCGTCAGCTCGATGGGCGTCGCGATGATCGCGCGCGCGTGCCCCGCCACGATGGTCGAGGTCGGCATCGGCTACACCGAACCGGCGGCGATGATCCTGCGGTTCGGCACCGCCGAGCAGAAGCAGCGCTTCGTGCCGCGCCTGGTGCGCGGCGAGCTGAAGGGCGCGGTCGCCATGACCGAGCCGCAGGCCGGCAGCGACGTCGGACGCATCCAGGCGACCGCTCGCGAGGAGGGCGGCGGCTGGCGGCTCTCGGGTCGCAAGCAGTTCATCAGCGCGGGGAACGGCGATCTGGTCATCGTCCTGGCGCGGTGCGTCCCCGGCGCCACGGGCCTCGACGGGCTCGGCCTCTTCATCGTCGAACGATCGGGCGACAACTACATCGTCGAGCGGGCGGAGCACAAGCTCACCATCCGCGGATCGGCCACCTGCTCGCTGGTGTTCGAGGATTCCACGGCCGAGCTCCTCGGACCGGTCGGCGCCGGCTGGCGGGAGATCCTGACGTTCATGAACGAGTCACGCATCGCCATCGGCCTGCAGGGCCTCGGCGTGGGCCAGGCGGCGCTCACGGCGGCGTCGCGCTACGCGGCGACGCGCGTGCAGCTGGGCAAGCCGATCCGCGAGCATCCGATGGTCGCGGAGATGCTCGTCGAGATGGAGACGACGATCGCCGGGCTGCGCGCCCTCGCGCTCGAGGCGACACTGCTGCAGGACGAGGTGGCGTTCGCACGCGACGAGCGCGCCGCACACCGGCTGCGCGAGCTCACACCTTTGGTGAAGTGGTACGGGTCCGAGGAGATCGTCCGTGTGTGCCGGATGGCGCTGCAGACCTTCGGCGGCTACGGCGTGATCAGCGAATACGACGTCGAGCGTCACCTGCGTGACGCGCTCATCCTTCCGATCTACGAGGGCACGTCGCAGATCCAGTCGCTCATGGCGGTCCGCGACCTCATGCGCACGCTGCTGCGGGATCCGCGATCGCTCGTTCGTGGCGGCCCCACCGCGATGCTCGCGAACACGCGCGTGGGCGGCGACTACGCGGTCGCGCGCGCGACCCTGGTGGGGGCCCTGCGCGCGCTGGTCGCCGGTCTCGCGCGCCGCGGCGGGCTCGAGCTCATCCGCGGGCGCCGTCAGCCGACGGACGAGGAGCTCGCGCCGTTCCTGCTGCACGCCGAGCGCATCACCGAGACGCTCGCGCACCTCCACGTCGCCCGCGCGCTCGGGGAGCAGGCCGCGACGCACGCCGAGCGACGGCCGCTGGCCCTGCGCGCGGCGCGGCGGGCACGCCTGGTGAGCGGGCGCAACGCCGCGGCCATGGGGAGCGGCGACGGCGGCGTGTTCGCGCGCATCGCCGAATGGGCGGAGGAGCGCGCGGCGGCGCGCCGGTCGTGACGGTGGCGGCGCGAGCTTCGGTGCGGCCGGCGAGCCCGCGCGAGGAGGAGATCCTGGCCGCGGCGGCGCGGATCTTCCGCGAGAAGGGCTACCACGGGACGAGCGTGCGCGACATCGCCGAATCGGTCGGGCTCCTCAAGGGCAGCCTCTACCACTACATCCGGTCGAAGGAGGACCTCCTCGCGCGCTTGTTCGAAGGCGCGCTCGAGGAGACGGTGGCCGAGCTCGAGCAGGTCGCCGCGCGCGACGCCAGCGCGGCCGAGCGTCTTTCCGAGATGGTCCGTGTCTACGTGCGCTCGGTCACCGCGAACCTCGATGCGGTCGGGCTCTATCTGCGCGAGTGGCGAGCGCTCCCCCCGCCTCAGCTCGCGCGCCTCCGCGCGCGCCGGCGCGCCATGCGCACGCTGTTCGAGACGGTCCTCGCCGACGGGCAGCGCCGCCGCGAGTTCGCGGCGGCCGACGCGAAGATCTCCGCGCTCGCGATCCTCGGCATGTGCAACTGGATCTACGAGTGGTACCGGCCGCGCGGCAGGCTGCGGCCCGAGCAGCTCGCGGAGGAGCTGGCCACACGCGCGGTCCGGAGCGTGGCGCGCTAGCTGCGGCTCAGCGGGTCGCGCGTGACCAGGTGGATCCGCGCGGCGCCGGGCACGGTCCCGAGGAGGGCCTGGACTCGTCCGCCCGCCGCGTCGATGACGTGGATGCCGTCGGCGGCCAGCGCGAAGAGCCGCGCGCCATCGGTGGACACCGCGACCGAGCGGACCGCGAGGTCCGTGGCAGCCCAGCCGCGCAGGGTCAGGTCGCTCGTCTGGATCGTCGCGATGCCGCTCGCGCCCGAGGCGTACAGCCGTGTGCCGTCCGGTGAGACCGCGGCGCTCGCCGCGCGCGGGTCGCCGCTGCCGCGTGTGGCGAACGTGGCGCGGCGCGCGACCTTCTGCCTCTGCGCGTCGATGACGGAGATGGCACCGCCCGCGGTGTCGACGACGTAGAGGGAGCGACCGTCGCGGCTCAGGGCCATCGAGAACATCGAGGACGGCGTCCACTTTCCCGCGAGATCGACGATGCACTGCGCGTAGCGCCCGGGGACGTTCAGCGCATGCACGAATGGGCTGCCGTTCGGCCGCATGTACAGGCCGTAGCTCCAGTCGCCGGTCGTCGGCGCGACCGACACATGGAACGTGCCGTCCATCAGGCCGATCGCCGGATCGAACTGGCCGATCGCGGTCTTGTCGAAGATGATCTCGGGCTGGAGCCGCTTGGCGCCCACGTCGTAGAGGCGCACGTTGTACGCCGTCGATCCCTTCACCGGGTGCTCGATGAGGTACAACGCGCTGCCGTCGTTGTGGATCGCGTCGAAGGAGAAGCGCGAGCCGAGCGTGATCGTCTCCGCGACCGCGCCTCTTGCGACATCGACGATCGCGAAGCGGCTCTCCTTGTCGTCGCGCGCCACGGCGACGAGCCACTTCCCGTTGGGTGAGAACCCGCTCGGCGACGCGCCGTACGCGGCGGGGAACGCGTAGCGGCCGGAGAG
>DASSPF010000053.1:0-33618 GCA_035699805.1 Candidatus Limnocylindria bacterium
TCGGGTGGAAGTGGCGGCCCTCGAGCAGGCTCACGAGGATGCTGAGCTTGTACGCCGCATCGAACCCGTCGATGTCGGCGCTCGGGTCGGCCTCGGCGTAGCCCCTGCGCATCGCGTCGGCCAGCGCGTCGTCGAACCGCACGCCCCCATCGAGCTGCGAGCAGATGAACGTCGTCGTGCCGTTGAGGAGGCCGCGGACCACGCGCGGGCGCGACGCGGCGAGCTGCCGTACGGCGGCGATGACCGGCACCGCGGCCGCGACGCTCGCCTCGAACCGCAGCTCCCGCTTGGCCAGGCGCGCCGCCTCGTGCAGCCGGTCCCACTCCTTGGCCACGAGCTCCTTGTTCGCGGTGACCACGTGCTTCCCGCGCTCGAACGCGGCCAGGTGCAGATCGAAGGCGGGCATCGTTCCGCCGATGACCTCCACGACCACGTGCACCGCCGGGTCGTCGAGGACCGCGAACGGGTCGGTGGTGAGCTCGACGCCAGCCGCGTCGCGCGCCTTCGCGGCGTCACGGACCGTCGCGGCCACCAGGCGCAGCGGCCGTCCGGCCATCGCGTCCAGGCGCCGCGAGCGGGTCGCCATGGCGCGCGCGACCGCGGAGCCGACCGTGCCCAGGCCGAGCAGACCCACCCCCAGCGGCGCAGCGGTCATCCGGCGAGCTCGTCCAGGAGGTCCAGGGCCGCGCCCACCGAGGCGAGACGGTTGCCGGCCCGGTCGAACGTCCAGAGGTGCTTCTTCACCGCGCTGTGCGCCTCGCTGTCGATCGCGATGTAGGTGAGGCCCACGGGCTTCCCCGGTGTCGCGCCGCCCGGGCCGGCGATCCCGGTGATGCCGAGACCGGCCTTCGCACCGAGGCGCAGACGCGCGCCCCTGGCGAGCGCGCCCGCGACCACCGGCGAGACCGCGCCGTGGGATGCGATGAGCTGCGGTGCGACGTCGGCGAGGATCGTCTTCGCCTCGTTCGAGTACACGACGCCACCTCCCAGCATGATCTCGCTCGCGCCGTCGTGCGCGGTGAGCACGGCGCTGAGGAGGCCGCCGGTGCACGACTCCGCCACCGCCAGCGTCAGGCGGCGGCGGCGGAGCCGTGGCAGGAGCCCCGCCATGCGCTCCACGAGCGCGTCGAAGGTGGGTGCGGATCGTCTCGCCACAGCCGCAGACTAGCCGCGAAAGCGGTACCGGGGCATGGTCGCGATGCCGATGAGGGCGGCGACCCACAGAAGGGCCACGGCGGGGCCGTGCGCCGGTGCCAGGGGATGTGCGGCGACGGTGAGCGCGAGTGCGGCCAGCTGCACCGCCGTCTTCACCTTGCCCAGCCGCTCCGCGGGGTGATGCGTGCGGGCCCGGAACGCCGCCAGGCGGGCCGCGGCGACGATGCCCTCGCGGGCGATGAGCAGGGCCGCGAGCTCCATCGGGATGGAGCGCGCGACGGCGAGCGCGAGCGCGGTGCCGGCCACGAGGATCTTGTCGGCGAGCGGATCCAGGAGCGCGCCGAGGGCGCTCGGCCGGGTGCGGCGCGCGAACCAGCCATCGGCGAGGTCGCTGAGCGCGGCGGCGGCGAACCACAGGAACGCGATCCCGTGCTCCTGGTGGGTCACCGCCCAGAAGATGGGGAGCGTGGCGAGCGCCCGGAACGCTGCGAGCGCGTTGGCCGCCGCTCTCATGGCGCGGTGTAGATCTTCTCCACCACCTGGCCCTGCGTGCCGATGGCCCCCTGGGACGCGCCGTTGTAGGTGACGAAGGTGACCGCACCGTTGCCGCTCCGCACGCGGACCTCACGACCGGTGAAGGTCGCGGTCTCGCCGTCGCGATAGACGCGACCGGTGCCGGCGACGATCGCGCCGTCAACGGTGGCCTGCATCCACGCCTCGCCGCCCCGCACGGTGACCTGGACCACCGCGACCGTGTAGACGACGGTCACCGTGCGGGTCTCGGTGACGCTCGCGCCCGAGCTGCCACGGGCGACGATCGTCACGGTCTGCGTGCCGGCGGGATAGCGCACGCGACTCTCGAACCGGCCATCCGGGGCGTTCACCGTCGCGGCGACGCCGTTGATGGTGAGCGCGCCGTCGGTCGTGCCGCTCACCGTCACCGCCGTGTTCTCGAAGCGCGCGCCATTGGCCGGCGAATCCACCACCAGCTTCACGGGTGCGGCGGAGGCGTCGGCCTGCGCCGGCTGGAGGATGATCGTCCGCGAGATCCGACTGACCTTCCCGGCCTGGTCGAGGACCTCGACGATCACGTGGTTGGAGCCCGCGGTCAGATCGACGGTCGCGGTGAAGACGCCGGCATCATCCGGCCGGATGTTCGAGAGCGTCAGGGGTCCCGGAAACACCTGCACGGTGACGCGCCCGTTCGGGATGGTGCGGCCCTTGATCGCGTACGGGCTCTCCTGGGCGATGGCGTCCGACGAGGGCTCGAGGATCTCCAGCGTCGGCGCGACCGCGAACGAGGTGAACTGGTAGTAGAGGTAGCCGACGAACAGCGCGATCCCCGCGAGGACGACCACCGGAACGAGCACCGCCGGCGTGAAGATCAGGCTCCGGTGCATGATCGGACGCATCGGGCGGAACGTCCGCACCGGATCCCCTGAGGCGATCCCCCGCTCCTGGTGGAAGAGGACGACGAGCTCCTCCTGGTCCAGGTCGAGGTACTCGGCGTAGTTGCGCAGGAAGCCCCGCGTGTAGACGGCACCGGGAAGCGACTGGTAGTCGTCGTCCTCGAGCGCCTTCAGGAACTTCTCGCGGATGCGCGTGTCCGCGGCGGCCTGGTCCAGGGTGATGCCCTTCTTCTCTCGCTGCGCGCGCAGCTGCTCACCGAGCCGCGACACCTAGGTCTCCCTGGTCGGGTTCGGTGAGGCTCCGTACACCTCGCGGAACTTGCCGGGGCCGCGGTCGGGGCCGATGACACCGTTGCGCTCCATCATGTCCACCAGGCGCCCGGCGCGGGCGAAGCCGACGGTCATCTTCCGCTGGAGCATCGACACCGACGCCTTGCCTTCGCTCGTCACGATCTCCACCGCCTCGTCGTAGCGGTCGTCGTCCGGCTCGTCGCCGTCCATCTCGCGCCGGGTCAGCCGGTCGGGGCCTTCGGTGACCGAGTCCTTGCGGTCGTAGGAGAGGCCCGCCTGGCTCGTCCAGTGGTGGCTGATGGCCTGGATCTCCCGGTCGGACACGAACACGCCCTGCGCGCGGATGGGCTTGGCGAGGTCGGGGCGCAGCACGAGCATGTCGCCGCGCCCCAGGAGCTTCTCGGCCCCGGTCATGTCGAGGATGGTGCGCGAGTCCACGGCCGAGGCGGTGGCGAAGGCGACGCGGGCCGGGATGTTCGCCTTGATGAGCCCGGTGATGACGTCGACCGACGGCCGCTGCGTACCGAGGACGAGGTGGATGCCGGTCGCGCGCGCGAGCTGTGCGACGCGCGTGATCTGCTTCTCCACCTGGATCGGCGCCTGGAGCATGAGGTCGGCGAGCTCGTCGATGACGAAGACGATGTACGGGATGCGATCGGGTCCGGTGTGGCGCTCGTTGTACTGCGCGATGTTGCGCGCGCTCTTCCGGGCAAAGAGCCGGTAGCGGCGGTCCATCTCGCTCGTCGTCCAGTACAGCGCGTTGAGGATCTTGTCCGAGTCGTTCATGACCCCGGTGATGAGGTGTGGCACCTGGCCGAACGCGGTGAAGTCGACGCGCTTGAGGTCGCCGATGAGCAGGCGGACCTCGTCGGGGGTGGCGCTCAGCAGGAGGCTGCAGAGGATCGAGGAGATGGACACGCTCTTGCCCGAGCCGGTCTGCCCGGCGACGAGGAGGTGCGGCATCGCGGCGAGATCCAGCACGATGGGTGACCCCGCGACGTCGCGGCCCAGCGCGACCGTGAGCTTGGAGGGCGCGCCGCGGAAGGCGGCCGTCTCGATGACATCGCGCAGCGCCACGAGCCCCACGGCGATGTTCGGGACCTCGATGCCCACCGCGCTCTTGCCGGGGATCGGCGCCTCGATGCGCAGGGTCCGCGCCGCGAGCGCGAGGGCGAGGTCGTCGTTCAGCGCCTCGATGCGCGAGAGCTTCACCCCGGCGGCGGGCTTGAGCTCGTACCGAGTCACCGTGGGCCCGGGCGTCGCCTCGACGACCTTCGCCACGATGCCGAAGTGCGAGAGCGTCTCCTCGATCAGCCGGGCGTTGCGCTCGATCTCCGACTTCGTGCCGATCTTGCCGTCCTCGCCGGGCTCGAGCAGGTCCGGCGGCGGCAACGTCCACTCCTTGTCCGCCTTGGCGTGCAGCACTCCCTCCGCCGCGACGGCGGCCTCCGGCAGCCCGGCGATGGATGGCTCGCCGATGCCACTCGCGGGGGCGGCAGGCAGGAGCCGTGGCTGAGGCTTGTCGGCCGGCTCCGCGGCCTTGGCGGGGGCCTTGGGCCGCTCTGGGGGCAGGTTGATGCGGAGCGGGGCGGCCGGCTCGAGACGGGCCGGAATGGCCGGCCGGTCCTCCCCCTCCGCCTCGTCCTCGTCCAGGGCGAAGCGTGTCCCGGTGCCGCCCGGGAGGCTGCGGCCCGGGCGGAGCGAGGCCATCCGGCCGCGACGCTCCCACGCCGGGCGGGCGAGCTCGGCGAGCGTGCGGTTGGCGGCGATGACCACGCCCACCAGGAAGACCGCGAAGAGCGCGATGGGTGCGCCGATCTCCCCGAAGGCGCCCGCGGCGAGGCGTGCGAGCCACGATCCGACATGGCCGCCCGCGCCCTCGCCCAGGGCCGGATCCCCGCGCTGGTAGTGCTGGAGCAGCGCGAGGAGCGCGATGAGCGCGATCACGGCGCCGCCGATCGCCGCGGCCATCGAGCGGCGCAGCAGGCCGAACCACATCTCGGCGGCCAGCGCGCCGAGGACGAAGGGCACGACGACCGCACCCCATCCGAGGAAGGAGACGAGGAACGATCGCCACCAGTGGAGGATCACCGCGCTCTCGTCCACGAAGAGCGCCACGAGGGAGAGCAGCGCGAAGGTGGCCAGCGCGATGGCCGCGACCTCGTTGCGGATCCGCGCACCCTCTGCGGGCACGGCGCCGCGGCCGCGCTTGGCTCGTGCCATCTAGACCTGCATGATGACCGGCAGCACCATCGGCCGGCGCTTGGTGCGCTCGTACAGATAGGCCGAGACGCTGTCGTGGATCGTGTCGCGGAGCGTCGCGACCTCGGCGAGGTGCTCGCCGCTCTGGACGTCGGCGAGGCCGTCGAGCACGCGCTGACGCGTCCGCTCGACCAGATCGGTCGCGTCCTCCTCGGGCACGAAGCCCTTCGTCACGATGTCCGGTCCCGCGACGACCTGCCCGGTCTGCCGGTCGATCGAGAGCACGACCAGGAAGATGCCGTCGCTGCCGATGGACCAGCGGTCGCGCATCATCGACTGGCTCACGTCGCCGACGCCGAGGCCGTCCACGTACACGACGCCGGAGGCGACCTTCGTGCCCAGCTTCGCGCGCCGGTCGTCGATCTCCAGCACGTCGCCGTTGGTGATGACGAAGGCGTTCTCGGCCTTCACGCCGAGGTCCACCGCAAGCCGCGCGTGACGGACGAGCATGCGGTACTCGCCGTGGATGGGGACGAAGTACTTCGGACGAAGGATGTTCAGCAGGAGCTTCAGCTCCTCCTGGCTCGCGTGCCCGGAGACGTGCGGCCGGGCACCCGCGTCGTAGATGACCTCGGCGCCGAGCTTGAAGAGGTTGTCGACCGTCCTGGAGACGAGCTCCTCGTTGCCCGGGATGGGTGTGGCCGACATGACCACGGTGTCCCCCTCCTTCACCGCGACGAAGCGGTGGTCTCCGAGGGCCATCCGCGAGAGGGCGCTGGTGGGCTCACCCTGCGAGCCGGTCGTGATGATGCAGACCTCGTGGTCGGGCAGCTTGTCGATCTCCTTGGGGTGGATGAGCGAGCCCTCGGGCAGCGAGAGGTACCCGAGGTCGCGTGCGGTCTTGGTGTAGTTGTCCATGGACCGGCCGACGATCGCGGTCCGCCGCCCCCAGGCCGAGGCGATCTCGATGATCTGCTTGATGCGCGAGATGTTCGAGGCGAACGTGGTGGTGATGACCCGGCCCGGCGCGCGCGCCATGATCCCATCGAAGATCTCGCCGACGTGCCGCTCCGAGGGCGTGTAGCCGGGCACCTCGGCGCGGGTCGAGTCGGACATGAGCAGCAGCACACCCTTCGCGGCGATGGCCGCCAGGCGCGCGAAGTCGGTCTGCCGTCCGTCCACGGGGGTGTGGTCGAACTTCCAGTCGCCGGAGTGGACCACCGTGCCGTAGTGGGTCTCGATGGTGAGGCCGACGGCGTCGGGGATGCTGTGGCACACGGCGTACGAGTCACAGGCGAACGGGCCGACCTGGAACGGTGTGCCCGGCACGATCTCGCGCGCGTCGACCTTTTCGGCGAGCTTGTGCTCGCGCAGCTTCGTGCGCATGAGACCGAGCGTCAGCTTGGTGCCGTAGACCGGCACGTGGAGGAACTCGCGCAGCACGTATGGCAGCGCTCCCATGTGGTCCTCGTGCGCGTGCGTGAGGAGGATGCCCCGGACCTTGGCCTTGTTCTCGCGCAGGTACGCGATGTCCGGGATCACCAGGTCGATGCCGAGCATCTCCTCGTCGGGGAACATGAGGCCGGCGTCGACGACGACGATGTCATCGTCCTGCTCGATCGCGAGCATGTTCTTGCCGATCTCGCCCACCCCGCCGAGCGGGATGATGCGCAGTGCCCTAGTCACGGAACAACGTCATCTGGTCGACCGGCTTGGCCTCGGCCGGAGCGACCGCCACGCGGGGCTGGCTCTCGAGCATCTTGGCGAGTGCCGCGAAGTCAGCGGCGAGGGCGGACCGCAGGGCCGGCTGATGCAGGGCCGCCGCCGGGTGGTAGATCGGGAAGACGGTGAGCCCGTCAGGCGTCCTTCGGACGGTGCCGTGGACTCGGGAGATGCTCTCATTTGGGAAGAACTTGTACATGGCGTGGCGCCCGAGGGTCACGACGACGCGCGGGCGCAGCACGTCGAGGTGGCGGCGGAGCCAGACATCGCAGGCGGCGACCTCGTCCGGGAGCGGATCGCGATTCTCCGGCGGTCGGTGCCGCACGACGTTGGTGATGAAGACCTTCGAGCGGTCCAGGCCGATGCCCGCGAGGAGCTCGTCGAGCAGCTGCCCCGCGGCCCCCACGAAGGGCCGGCCCTGCACATCCTCGTTGTACCCAGGCGCCTCCCCCAGGAAGAGGATCCCGGACTCCGCGCTCCCCTCGCCGGGGACGGCCTGGCGCGCGCTCCGGTGGAGCGGGCACGCCGTGCAGGCACGGATCTCCGTCGCGAGGGCGGTGAGCGGCTCGATGGTCATCCGTCCGAGATTATGGGCCGATATCACGTCTTCGTCGGCGCCTTGCGCGCAAGGTACACCACGTCGGTGTACGGCCGGCGCGGCATCTCGACGACGTCGACCACGAAGCCGGCGCGCGCGAACATGGCCAGGGCCTCGGCCCGCGTCGGGAAATAGAACCGGCCGCGGCCGCCACGGGTGAAACCGAGGCTCACGGTGACCAGCTCCTGCGCGTACGTGAGCGCGAAACGCGGGTCCACCCGGCGCTCCTGAGCCTTCACCACCAGGGGCGCGCCTTCCCCCAGGGCCGACGCGGCGTTGCGGAGCACCTGCTCCTGCTGGTGGAACGGGAGCAGGTAGAGCACGTCCACGACCGTGATCGCGTCGCACTTCGGCGGGACGTCCGAGACGATGTCCCCCACCTCGAACCGCAGCCACTGGGTGTCCTTGATCGCCCCGCGGGCGACCGCCACCTTCCGGGGATCGAGGTCGATACCCAGGAGGCGGCGCATCGGCGAGCTCTCGCGCAGCAGGCAGGCGAAGAGCCCGTGCCCGCACCCCAGGTCGACGATGAAGCCCTTGTTCGGGACGTAGCGCTCGACCACCGCGAGGTCGGACAGGAATGCGCGGCCGTGCACGAAGAGCCGGGCGCCGAGCGGGGCGCTCTTGTAGCGCTCGAGCGCGCGCCCGAGGGCGCCGGTCGCGGTGCTGCCGGGCATCAGTGCACCCGCCAGGCGACGACATCGTGGCCGAGGGCCTCGCGAAGCAGCGGGTCGGTGAGCAGGACGAGGTCGTCCTCGCGTCCGCCGACGAGCGTGTCGACCGCGCGAAGCTCGTCATCGGCGTAGCCGGGATGCGCACCGAGCTCGCCGTTGCCGCTCAGCGCGGCCAGCAGCGCCACGCTCGTGGCGTCCAGGCGCGGGCGGCCCGCCGTCAGGTCGAGGTACCAGCTGTTGCCGGGGATCCCGCGATAGGCGAGCTCCGCCACCAGCGACGCCGCGTGGATGGACATGGTCTTCGGCGACAGCGTGGCGCGCGGCGCACGGCCGCGGCGGATCCACCGGGCACCCATCTCGCGGGCGAGCGGCCCCACGACCCGCGCCACGGGCAGCATCAGGTGCACGTGCCGGTGAGAGTCCCACGCCACCGCGGGCACGCCCCAGGCCCGGGCCAGGTCGACCTGGGCGCGGATCTCCTGGGCGACCTCCGCGGCGCGGATGCGTCCGGTGAGGAGGCGCCGCGTGAACTCGGGGAGCGGGAAGAAGCGCCCGTCGGCGTCGCAGAGCGTGGGCACCGCGGCCGGGTCGGCGACCGGACGTCCGCCGACGAGGTCCAGATGCAGCCCGATCTCGAGGTCGCGCTCGCCGCGAGCCAGGGCGGCTCCTTCCTCGCTCGCCGGGAACGTCACGAGCAGGCTGGTGGACCGCACCACGCCCCCGCGGTGCGCCTCGAGCACGCCGCGCGTGACCCCGGGCGTGAGCCCGAGGTCGTCAGCGGTTACGACGAGCGCCATATGCCATCCAGGTGCGGCCGTATCGCCCGGCGGCCGCGTTGATGCGGATGAGCACGAGGTCGCGCAGCATCCGAGGGGCATCCCCGAGGAGATCGATGCTCGTGACGTGATCCTGGACCAGCGTGAAGGGGACCTCCTTCACCCGGTACCCGGCGCGCCGGGCCAGGAACAGCACCTCCGCATCGAAGGCGAACCCATCCAGGCGCGAGCGCGAGAAGAGGTCCTGCGCCGCCTCGGACGTGTAGGCCTTTCCGCCGCACTGCGTGTCGCGCACGTCCACGGGCACGAGCAGGTGGACGCAGCGGCGGAACACGACGCCGATGAGCGAGCGCCACCACGGACGCTTCACCACCGAGCCCGGCACGTAGCGCGAGGCGACGGCGATGTCCGCGCCCTCGGCGAGGGCCTGGATGAAGCGGTCGATGATGTCCACCGGGATGGTGAGGTCGGCATCGAGGAACACGACCGGGTCGCCGGTCGCTGCCCGCACGCCGTCGCGCACGGCCGCGCCCTTGCCGCGGTGCGGCAGCGCCAGATGGCGGTACGTGATGCCGTGGTGCGAGAGCTCCGTCACGGCATCGGCGAAGACCTGCGGCGTCGCATCGTCCGAGCCGTCGTCCGCGACGATGATCTCGGCGGCCAGGCCGCGTGACACGAAGAACTCCGCGCACGCGGCGAGGCTCGCCGGCAACCGGCGAGCCTCGTTGTACGCGGGAAGGATCAGTGACAGCAGAGCGGTCTAGCCTCGCGGGGGGCCGCTGCGGCGGAAGCCTCCTCCGGGTCCACCCGGGCCGGGACGGCGGAACCCGCCGCGATCCCCGCCCTCGCGATCGCGGTAGCGCTCGCGCTCGGCGCGCTGGCGCTCCTCGTAGGAGTTGCCGTTGTCTTCGCTCACCGCACGGATGGAGAGGTTGACGCGGCCCTGGCGGTCCACCTCGGCGATCTTCACCTTGACCGGGTCGCCCACCTTCACCACGTCCTCGATGCGGTTCACGCGCTCCGAGGAGATCTCGGAGATGCGCACGAGGCCCTCCTTGCCCGGGAGGTACTCGACGAACGCACCGATGCTCATGATGCGGGTGACCTTGCCGTCGAAGATCTCGCCGACCTCGGGCTCCTTGGTGATGCCCTCGATCATGGCGCGAGCGCGGTCGCGGCCCTCCGGCTTCGCTCCGGTGACGCGGACCGTGCCGTCGTCCTCGAGCTCGATCGCCGTGCCGGTCTCGCTCTGGATGGCGCGGATCATCTTGCCGCCGGGGCCGATGACCTCGCGGATCTTGTCGGGGTGGATCTTGAACACCTCGATGCGCGGTGCGTACTTGGAAAGGTCCGCACGCGGTCGGTCGATGACCTTCTTCATCGCTTCGAGGATGAAGAGGCGGGCCTCCTTCGCCTGCTGGAACGCCTGCGCCATGACCTCCAGCGGGATGCCCTTGATCTTGATGTCCATCTGGAGCGCGGTCACGCCCTTGGCCGAACCGCAGATCTTGAAGTCCATGTCCCCGTAGTGGTCCTCGAGACCCTGGATGTCGGTGAGGACGGTGTACTTCCCGTTCGCGGTCACCAAGCCCATGGCGATGCCCGCGATCATCTCCTTGATCGGGACGCCGGCGTCCATGAGCGCGAGGGTCGAGCCGCAGGTCGAGGCCATCGACGACGAGCCGTTGGACTCGAGCGTCTCACTGACGACGCGGATGGTGTACGGGAACTCCTCCTTCGTGGGGAGCACCGGGATGAGGGCGCGCTCGGCGAGCGCGCCGTGGCCGATCTCACGCCGGCCCGCGCCCCGCATCATGCGCACCTCGCCCACCGAATACGGCGGGAAGTTGTAGTGATGCAGGTAGCGCTTCGTGTCGACCGGCGAGAGCGTGTCGATGATCTGCTCGTCGCCGGTGGGCCCGAGCGTGGCGATGGAGAGCACCTGCGTCTGGCCGCGAGTGAAGAGGCCCGAGCCGTGCGTGCGCGGCAGCACGCCGACCTCGATCGCCAGCGGGCGGATGGTCTTGGTGTCGCGGCCGTCGGGGCGGAGGTTCTCCTCGGTCACCGCGCGGCGGAACTCCTCCTCGAGGATCTCCTCGTAGGCGGCGCTCACCTCGTCGGCGGTGATGGCGGAGCCCTCGGCGGCGAACTGGCCGACGGCCTCGTTCTTCAGCTCGTCGAGACCCGACTCGCGCTGGGCCTTGTCGGGATTGCGGAGCTTCGCGCGGAGGCGCTCCTTGAGGAACGCGCTGACCGGCGCGAGCTTGTTCGCGTCGGGCGTGATCGCGGCGAAGACCAGCTTCGGCTTGCCGGCGTGCTGGCGCAGCTCCTCCTGGGCGTCGCAGAGGGCCTTGATGCCGGTCTGCGCGAGTGCGAGCGCCTCGACGAGGAGCTCCTCGCTCACCTGGCGCGCGCCCGCCTCGACCATCATGATCGAGTCGCGCGTGCCGGCGACGACGAGGTCGAGCTCGCTCGTCTCGAGCTCCTGGATGGTGGGGTTCAGGGTCAGCTTCCCGTCCACGGTGCCGACGCGGACGCAGCCGATGGGTCCCTCGAACGGCGCGTTCGAGATGTGCAGCGCCGCGGACGCCGCGTTCACGGCGAGGATGTCGTACTCGTTCTCCTGATCCGCCGACCACGCCGAGACGACGATCTGGACGTCGTTCTTGAAGCCCTTCGGCCACAGCGGCCGGATGGGGCGATCGACGAGGCGAGCGGTGAGGATGCCCTCCTCGGAGGGGCGGCCCTCACGGCGCGGGAACGATCCGGGGATCTTGCCGGCCGCGTAGAGGCGCTCCTCGAAGTCCACGGTGAGCGGGAAGAAGTCGATGCCGGGCCGCGTGGTCTTGGCGACGGTGCCCGCCGCGAAGACGATCGTGTCGCCGTAGCGGACGGTGACCGCACCGCCGGCCTGCTTGGCGAACTTCCCGGTCTCGAAGGTGAGGGGCTTGCCGTTGATGGTCGCGTGGGCCTGGAAAACTGCCATGAACTATCCGTTGTAGGTGCCGCTCCGTATGAAAAGACCCAGGGCTCTTGACCCTGGGTCACCGCATCGCGGGCCCGCTTACCGACGCAGACCGAGTCGCCCGATGATCGCCTGGTACCGCTCGGGACTCTTCTGGTGCAGGTAGGCGAGCAGCCGCCGCCGCTGTCCGACCATCATGAGCAGCCCACGACGGCTCGAGTTGTCGTGACGGGCCGTACGAAGGTGCTCGGTCAGGTGCTTGATGCGCTCGGTGAGCAATGCGATCTGGACTTCCGGGGACCCGCTGTCCTGGTCGTCGCGCCGGTAGGTCTCGATCAGCTCACGCTTGGCTGTGGTCGTGGCGGACGGCACCCACTGTCCTTTCTCTGATCCTTTGGATCTTGTTATTCGAGGGAATTGTATCGGAAAACGGACGGCAGCACACCCCCGTGCCGAGCGAGCAGGCTATCCGAGCGCGTCCCGCGCGTCCTGGATGTCGCGCCCGATCTGTGCCGCGAGCTCGGCCGCGCTCGCGAAACGCAGCTCGTCCCGCAGCCGCTGGACGAACTCGGCGCGCATGGTGTCGCCGTAGACGTCTCCGGACCAGTCCAGCAGATGCGCTTCGAGGCGACGCTCGCCGCCGCCGAAGGTCGGACGGACGCCCAGGCTCGCCGCGGCGCGCACGCGCTTGCCGTCCACGTGCGCCCACATCGCATAGATGCCGTCACGCGGAAGCAGGCGATTGGGCGCGACGCCGAGATTGACGGTGGGATAGCCGAGGGCGCGCCCCCGCGCGTCCCCGTGCTCGACCACGCCGGTGACCGCGTACGGCCGTCCGAGCAGCCGCGCGGCACCGCTCACGTCTCCCGCGAGGAGCGCGTTGCGGATGCGCGTCGAGCTCACGACGGCGCCGTCCGTGGTGACCGCGGGCACGACCTCCACGGTGAAGCCGAGGCCCCGCCCGAGCTCGGCGAGTGTGTCGACATCTCCGGCCCGGTCCCGGCCGAACTGGAAATCCGCGCCGACGCACACGCGCCGCACGTCACCGGCCGCGGCGAGCCGCTGCGCGAACTCCTCGGGCGAGAGCGCGGCGAACGCGTCGGTGAACGCGAAGACGACGACCGCGGCGGCGCCGGCCCGGCGCAGCAGCGCGACGCGCTCCTCGATGTCCGAGAGGGCCGAGGGCGGTGCGCCCGGCGCGAAGACCTCGATCGGCAGCGGATCGAAGGTGGCGGCCACCGCCGTGCCGCCACCGGCGGCGGCGCCGGCCGCGGTCGCGCGGACGAGGGCCTGGTGCCCGACGTGGACGCCGTCGAAGACGCCGATGGCGAGGTCGATGCGACCGCGCGGCCAGCCGGAGAAGTCGTGGAGCGCGTTCACAGACGTGAGGCTAGTCGACGGTCGCCGCCGCGGGGGCCGCGGCACGTGGGCGCCGTCGCGGCCGGCTCGTCCGCGTTCGCATCTCGCTGCGAAGGAACGGGACGGGTGTGGCGACCGCCAGGATGTAGCCGAGGTAGTTGCCGTGGAAGTAGCGGCCGAAGAACAGGAACGCCAGGAGCGTGAGCGCGTAGCCGAGCAGCAGTGTGGCGAGCGTGGGGTCACGCCAGAGGCGCCGCAGCCACCACAGCGCGACCGGGAGCGCGACGGCGATCTCGAACGCGGCGAACGGGAAGTCGGCCTGGCGGTGCTCGATGATGCCCAGCGCCAGCAGCAGCGCCGAGAAGCCCATGCCGCTGATGGGGTAGCTCCATGCGGCCCCGCCCGCGTTGTAGCGCACGACGTCGTCGTAGAAGGCAGCGAAGTCGTTGAGCATGAACGGGACGAAGGTCGCCGCGAGCAGGAGCGTCGCGGGCACGAGCGGCCGCAGCGCCGCGGCGAGCTCGCGCGCGGTCTTTGGGCGCCGGGTCGCGACCAGCCACACCACGACGAACGGGAGGAGGACGCCCGCGTGCAGCTTCGCCGCGGCCGCCGCCGCGATCGCGAGCGCACCCAGGGTGCGCCGCTCCCGCTGGAGCAGGGCCACGCCGCCGAAGAGGAACACGAGCACGAAGAAATCGTTGCGACCCTCGACGACGAACGGGAAGAGCTGCGGGTTCAGGCCCACGAGCGCGGCCATCGCCAGCCGGTGGTCGGGCCGTCGCGCCAGGAGCGGGACGACGACGCAGGTGGCGACGAAGGCCGGGAGGTACAGGAAGCGTTCGTCCCAGAAGAGGCCGAGCCGGTCGAACACGACGACGAACGGGATGGTGACGAGGAAGAGCGATGGGAAGTACGTGAGGTGGTAGAGCGCGGGGTTGTTCACCATGGGCCAGTAGAAGAGCGGGGTGTCGAGGTAGTCCGCGACGTACGGATTCTGCCCCGCGAGGAGCTTGCGCGCGGCCCACTCGATCATGAGCGCGCCGTCGTGGATGTAGGTGTACGGCTTGCCGCCCAGGCGCAGAACGATTGATGCGATCGTCGGAGCGACGACGAAGACCGCGACGATCGCAGCAAGGTGCACCGCGCGCTGCCGTGTGGTGAACCGCTCGCGCGAGCGCAGATCCCGGAGCGCGTAGCTGCCGGCCAGGATCCCGCAGAGGGCCAGGTACGTGGCGTCGAGGAACGGCGGGAACAGCTGCCATAGCGGCACGTCCCGGGTGGCGGCGACGGTGGTGTGGTTCGCGAAGAGGAGGAGCCAGTTCCCCAGGCCGACCACCACGACGACGCGCGCGTCGAGCCCCAGACGGCGCCAGATCTCGACGAGCGACCGCGTCCGGTGCTCGAGCCAGCGGACGATCACGGCGTCTCCGGCGCGAGCGCCGCGGCCGGGCCATCGAGATACACGGGGTCGAGCGTGAGGAGGCGGTCGTCGGCCGGCCGGAGCCGTGCGGTCGCGGCCTCGCGCCCGGCCGCGCGCAGGGCGTCGATGCCGATGGCGTCGCGTACGTCGAGCGCGCCCACCGCCAGGCGGCGGAGGCCAGCCAGATGCGCGGCCGACCCGCTCGCGCGGCCCAGATCCCGCGCGATGGCGCGCACGTACGTCCCCGAGGAGCAGACCACCAAGAGCACGACCTCGTCGTCGCTGGACCAGCGCGCCACGTCGAGCCGGTGCACGTGCACCTCGCGCGCCGCGAGCACGACGGTCTCCCCCGCCCGCGCGCGGCTGTACGCGCGGCGTCCGTCCACCTTCAGCGCGGCGTAGGCCGGCGGGATCTGCTGGATCGGTCCGCGAAGACCCTGGAGCGCGCCCTCGAGCTGAGAGCGCCCCGGCGGCGCGGCACTGCGCGTGGCCTCGCCTTCGCGATCATCGGTCGTCGTCTCGCTGCCGAAGCGGACGATGGCGGCATACACCTTCGTCGCGGTGTGGAGACGCTCCACGAATTTCGTGGCCGGCCCGACGAGCAGCGGCAGCACACCCGTGGCCAGGGGGTCGAGCGTGCCCCCGTGTCCGAGCCGGCGCTCGCCGAGGACGCCGCGGGCGACCGCGACGACATCGTGCGACGTCCAGCCGATGGGCTTATCGATCGCGAGCACACCTTCGAGGTGCGCTCGCTCCTCCCTGTTCAATGGCTCGTTGTCACTCGCCTTCAGGACTCGCTCCTCGCGGCGGAGCCGCTCGTCGCTCGACTTGGCCTGACCCGAGCACCCGCGGGGTGTCCTCGCTCGTCCTTGCTCGATGGCTCGTTGTCACTCTTGCCCAATGGCTCGTTGTCACTCGCCTTCAGGACTCGCTCCTCGCGGCGGAGCCGCTCGTCGCTCGACTTCCGCTTGCTCAAAGGCTCGTTGTCACTCGCCCTCAGGATTCGCTCCTCCCGGCATAGCCGGTCGTCGCTCAGCTCGTCCCGCCTATGAGACCGGCTGCGGGAGCGGCTGTCCGGCGAGGGCCGCGCGCGCGTCGGCGAGGACTCGCTCGCGGATGGACGCGGGCTCGCCCTTGATGAGCGCGCCGGCCGCGCGGATGTGGCCGCCGCCGCCGTAACGGGCCATGAGCGCCGCGGCGTCGACCGCGGGCGGCCAGGCCGAGGTCCGGCAGGAGACCTTCACCAGACCGTCGGCCTGCGCGTTGAACAGCAGCGCCACGCGCATGCCACCCGATCGCGCGACCTGCTCCACCAGACCGGAGATGTCCTCATCGCGTGCCCCGGCATCGGCGAAGTCGTCGGGGCCGATCTCGGTCCATACCAGCTGGCCCTCGTGCTCGCGCCGCATCCGCGCGAAGGCGCGGCCATACAGGCGCAGCGCCTCGAAGCGCTTGTTGCGGAAGATGTTGTAGGTGATGGCCTGCAGGTCGGCACCGGCCGCACGCAGCCTCGCGGCGCGCTCGAGCGCGCGCGCATCCGTGGACGGGAACTGGAACGAGCCGGTGTCGGTCATGATCCCTACCAGGGCGGCGGTGGCCATGTCGGCCGTCCACGCCACATCGAGCGCGTCGATGACCCGCGACACCAGCTCCGCCGACGCCGCCGACGTGACGTCCACCAGGTTCACGTCCCCGAAGAGGGCGTTCGACGCATGGTGATCGATGTTCAAGACGCGCGGCCCCGCGGGCAGGGTGAACTTCGCGCGCTCCAGCGACCCGAAGTCCACGGTGACGATGAGGTCCACGTCCGCCGGCGGAGGGTCCGTGCGCACGGTGTCGGTACGCGGGATGAATCGCTGCGCCTCGGGCACGCCGTCCGCGCAGTGCAGCGTGACCTCCTTGCCCAGCGACTCGAGCGCCAGGCCCAGGGCGACCGCGGAGCCGATGGTGTCGGGGTCCGGGTCGCGGTGCGAGATGATCGCGATCCGCCGCGCCATGCGCAGCTCGTGGATGGCCTCGTTCACGACTGCTCGCGCTCCCGCGCCTGGCGCAGGAGCGTGGAGATCCGGGCGGAGCGCTCCGCCGAGCGATCCGACACGAACATGAGCTCCGGGACGTAGCGCAGCGCCACCCGGGCCCCGACCTCGTGCCGAAGGTATGCCTTCGCCTCCTCGAGCGCACGCATGGTCGTCGCGACCTGCTCGTCATCGCCGAGCACGCTCACGTGCACGCGCGCCGTCCGGAGGTCATCCGTGATCTCGACGGCCGTGACGGTGGAGAACGAGATGCGCGGGTCGTTCAGCTCCTCGCTGATGATCGTGCCGAGCTCGCGCTGGAGGAGCGCGTTCACACGATCGGCCCGCTTGTACGTCATGTCCGTGGCTTGGGCTGGACGACGAACGCCTCGATGACATCACCGGCGAGCACGTCGTTCGTGCCCAGGACGATGCCGCACTCCAGACCGGCGTTCACCTCGCGAACGTCGTCCTTCAACCGGCGCAGCGAGACGATCTCGCCCTCCCAGACTGGCCCGCCGCCACGCAGGAGGCGGGCGCGCGCGCCGCGGCGCACGATGCCGTCGAGGACCATGCATCCGGCGATGACCGTCTTGCCCGCGGTGAAGATCTGCCGGACATCCGCGTGACCGAGGACGGTCTCGACCATCTCCGGCTCGAGCATGCCGGTGAGCGCCTTCTGCACGTCGTCCAGGAGCTCGTAGATGACCTTGTACTGGCGCACGTCGACCTTGGTGGAGTCCGCCACACGACGCGCGGGCGCCTCCATCTTGGTGTTGAACCCCACGACGACGGCACCGGACGCGGCCGCGAGGGTGAGGTCCGACTCGGTGATGTCGCCGACGCTGTCGTGGATGACCTGAAGGCCCACCTCGTCCTGCGGCACCTTCGCGAGCGCGCCCTTGATCGCCTCGAGCGACCCCTGGACGTCGGCCTTCAGGATGATCTTCAGCTCCTTGGCCTTGCCTTCCTTGACCTGAGCGAACATCTCGTCGAGCGTCGCGGGCCGCTCCGCTCCGGCGAGGCCCGCGCGCTCGCGCTCGTTCTGCGCCACCAGCGCCTTGGCCGTCTTCTCGTCCGGCACCGCGCGGAACACGTCGCCCGCCTCGGGGACGCTCGGCAGGCCGAGGATCTCGACCGGCCGGGACGGCTCGGCGCGGCCGACGTTCTTGCCCTTGTCATCGGTCATGGCGCGGACCCGACCGAACGTCGTCCCCGCCACGACCAGGTCGCCGCGCTCGAGCGTGCCGGTCTGGACGAGCACCGTCGCCACGGAGCCGCGGCGCGCGTCCATGTGCGCCTCGATGACCCGGCCCACGGCCGGCCGGTCGGGGTTGGCCTTGAGCTCGGCGACGTCAGCGACGAGCAGCACGACCTCGAGCAGCTCCTCGATGCCCTGCTTGGTGCGCGCGGAGACCGCGACGAGCGGGGTGTCACCGCCGTATTCCTCGATGGTGACGGCGTGCTCGGCGAGCTGTGCCTTCACCTGGTCGGGATTCGCGTCGGTCTTGTCGATCTTGTTCAACGCCACGACGATCGGCACACCCGCCGCCTTCACGTGCGAGATGGCCTCGATGGTCTGCGGCTGGACACCGTCATCAGCGGCGACGACGAGGATCGCGACGTCGGTCACCTGCGCCCCGCGGGCGCGCATCGCGGTGAAGGCCTCGTGCCCGGGGGTGTCGAGGAAGGTGACCTTCCGGTCCTTGTGCTCGATCTGGTACGCCCCGATGTGCTGCGTGATGCCGCCGGCCTCGCGTGAGGTGACGTTGGTCGAGCGGATGGCGTCGAGCAGGCTCGTCTTTCCATGGTCGACGTGTCCGAGGATGGTCACCACCGGCGGGCGCGTCTTCAGCTTGCTCGGGTCGTCCTCGGTGAAGATCTCGATCTTCCCGGGGGCGACATCGGTCTCCGCGGTCTCGTCCGGAGGTGCGGCCTCCTCCTCGGCAGTGGTCTCGAAGCCGAGCTCGTTGGCGACGAGCGTCGCGGTGTCGAAGTCGATGCTGACGTTCACCGAGGCCATGACGCCCATGCCGACGAGCTTCTGGATGACGTCGACGCGGCTCACCTCGAGGACGTTGGCGAGCTCCCCCACCAGGATGGTCTTGGGCAGCACGACCGGCGGACGGCCGTTCGCGCCCAGGACCACCGGCGCCGCGACCGGCTCCGGGGCGGGCGCGGGCGGCTGCGGTCGCTGCGGTCGCCTGCCCCTCGGACGGGGGCCCCGCTGCGGTGGCAGTCGCCGTGGTCGTGCCTTTGGCATCAGCGCTTCTCCTCTTGTTCGCGTCGCTCGGCCGCCGCTGCCTGCATCTCCGCGCGCAGCCGGAGCGCGGTCGCCTCGTCGATCGTCACCTCGAGCGCGCGCGCGATGGCGCCATCCCGCAGGCCCCGCTCGAGGCAGGCGCCCTCAGGGTCACAGTACGCGCCTCGGCCGGCCGCCTTCCCGCGGAGGTCGACCGAGAGCTCGCCTGCCGGCGATCGCACGATGCGCACGAGCGCGCGCTTTGGCCGCACGCTGCGGCACGCCACGCAGGTCCGCTGCGGAAGGGGCCGCTCGCGGGCGGGCGCCTTCGCGCTAGCGACGCTCGCGCTTCTTCTTTCCTCCGAGGAGCGCGCGGTCCTCCTCATCAAGGTCCTCCTCGTCGGCAAGCGCCGACTCCGCCTCGACCTCGGCCACCAGATCGTGGCGGATCTCCGCGTCGTCGGCCTCCTGGGTCACCGCCGCTTCGACGGCCACCTCGACCGGCTCGGGCTCCGGCTCCGGCTCGAGCTCGGCGCGCACCTCGGACTCGCTCCGGATGTCGATGCGCCAGCCGGTCAGCTTGGCGGCCAGACGCGCGTTCTGACCCTCCTTGCCGATGGCGAGCGAGAGCTGACGGTCCGGAACGACCACGTACGCGGTCTTGTCGTCGACGACGATGTCCACACGGACGACATGGGCGGGCTCGAGCGCGTTCGCGACGTACTGCTCGGGCTTCTCGCTCCACTCGATGATGTCGATCTTCTCGCCGCCGAGCTCGTTCACGATCGCCTGGACGCGCAGGCCGCGCTGGCCGATGCACGCGCCGCGGGCGTCGATACCGGGCTGGCGGGCGCGGACGGCGAGCTTGGTGCGCGAGCCGGCCTCGCGCGCGAGCCCCACGATCTCGACCTGGCCGTGGTAGATCTCCGGCACCTCGAGCTCGAACAGGCGCTTCACCAGCATCTTGTGCGCGCGGCTCACGATGATGGCCGGGCCGCGGAGCGTCCGCCGGACCTCGAGCACGACGACCTTGCGGTGCTGCCCGATGAAGTAGCGCTCGTGCGTGGCCTGCTCGTTCCGCGGGAGGATGGCCTCGGCCTTGCCGAGCTCCATGATCGCCGAGCCCGCCTCGAAGCGGCTGATCTGGCCGTTGATGATGTCGCCCTCGCGCTGCGCGTACTCCGCGAAGACCTGCTCCCGCTCGGCCTCCCGCAGCGACTGCTGGATGACCTGCTTGGCGGTCTGCGCGCCGATGCGGCCGAGCGCCGCAGCGGACTCCTCGAGCGGGACGATGTCGCCGAGCACCGCGTCGGGCTTGATCCGCTTCGCGGCGTTCAGCTCGATCTGCAGCTTGGGATCCTCGACCTTGTCGACGACCGTCTTCAGCAGGTAGACCTTGAAGGCGCCGGTGGTGATGTCGACCTTGACGTCGATGTTCTCTTCGGCGCCGTAGGCGCGCTTGAGGGCCCGGGCGATGATGTCGCCCACGACCTCTTTGGGGAGACCCTTCTCGGCGGAGAGCTGTGCCAGACCGGTGACGAGTTCTCGGTTCATCGCCGCTTGCTCCCCTCATCTTCAATTCCGTTCGGGCGACAAAAAAAGTGGGGTCGACCCACTTTCATGCGGTGCCCGTGGACGACGGTATGGCCCGTCGACCTACAGGAAATATAGCAAAACTGGGCAATGCCCGGAGAGGAAGGCCGCCGCGCCGCCTCTAGGTGAGGTTGTTGCCGACGTTGGAGAAGAAGTTCTTGACCTTATCCGCGAAGAAGACCTGCGTCAGGATCAGCGCGAGCGCGACCACGGCGATGATGAGGGCGTACTCGGCCATCCCCTGACCCTGCTCGTCCTTGAGGAAACGACGCATTGACACCCCTTCCACGGCGCGGCGGCCGGGCATAAGCGTGCCATGCGGCGGCAGTGTCCGCCAGCCTGCCTGGCCCCTCGTCACCGTCCTGCCACCGGCCGGCGCCCAGCGGAGCGCAGGGCAGCGGTGACCCGCTCCTCCGTACTGGCCGAATCGGCTGGGGCGACCGACCGTAACGCCGCGGCCGCCTCGGCCGCGGTGTAGCCCAGGGCCTGGAGTGCCGCGGCCGCCTCGTCGTCCACCGCCGCCCCGGCGGGCATGCGCTCCCCGGCGCCGCGCGCGACCTTCCCCTTGAGGTCGACGATGAGCCGCTCGGCGGTCTTCTTCCCCACCCCCGGGGCGCGCGCGAGGGCCACGACGTCGCCCGAGGCGATGGCGGCGGCGACCTGCGCCGGCGTGGCGATGCCGAGGATGCTCATCGCGGCCTTCGGCCCGACGCCCGACACGCCGATCAGCATCTCGAAGAGCGCGAGCTCCTCGCGCGTCTCGAAGCCGTACAGCTGCTGCGCGTCCTCGCGCACCACCTGGTGCGTGTGCAGCGTCACGCTCTCGGCGTCGGGATGCCGCGGCACGAACACCTTGTAGCCGACGCCGCGCACGTCGACGACGACGTGGTCGGTCCCGCGCGCGACGACCTCGCCGCGGATGAGCGCGATCACGCTCGACCGTGCGCTTCGCGCCGCGCGAGAGGCGACGGGTCCTGCCGCGCTCCGGGCGTCGCGCTCATCTCGCCATCGCGATCGCCGCGGCGAGCTTCATACGCTGCGCGTGCGTCACGGCGACGGCGACCGCGTCGGCCACGTTGTCGTCGAGGATGGCGATCTCGAGCTTGAGCACGTGGACGAGCATGCGCTGCACGGCGCGCTTGTCGGCGCCGCCGCTGCCGGTCACCGACTGCTTCACCTCCTGCGGGGTGTACTCGGCGATGAGCAGGCCGGCGCGCGCACCGCAGAGGAGCGCGACGCCGCGCGCCTCGGCGACGCTCATCGCGGTCCGTACGTTCTTGTTGAAGTACAGGCGCTCGAGGGCGATGGCGGCGGGTGCGTGCTCGGCGATGAGCGCGTCGAGGGCGTCGGCGATCGCGACGAGCCGATCGGCCGCGCTGGCGTCGCGCGGCGCGCCCACCAGCCCCGAGCCCACCAGTCGCGGCGGATCGGCGTCGAGCGCGAGGAGCGCGTATCCCATCCCGGTCGTTCCCGGGTCGATGCCGAGGACCATGTCGCGCCTAGGCGTGCTGAAGCACCTCGACGGGGATGTCGAAGTTCGCATGGACCTTCTGGACGTCGTCCAGGTCCTCGAGGCCCTCGACCAGGCGCAGCACCTGCTGCGCCCGCTCGCCTTCCACGCGCACGGTGTTCGAGGGACGCATGGAGATCTCGGCCGAGCTGATCGGGATGGCCGCCGTCTCGATGGCCTTCTTCACGCTCTCGAAGGCGGTGGGGGTGGTGTACACGGTGATGAGCGAGCCATCGACCAGGACGTCCTCGGCGCCGGCGTCGATGGCCACGAGCTGGACGTCATCGGCCGAGCGCCCCGCGGCGTCGATCTCGATCACGCCCTTCTGCTCGAAGATCCACTGGACCGATCCCGACTCGCCGAGCTTGCCGCCGCTGCGGGTGAAGGTCGCCCGGATCTCCGACGCCGTGCGGTTGCGGTTGTCGGTGGCCGCTTCGACCATCACCGACACGCCGCCGGGGGCGTACCCCTCGTAGACGACGCTCTCCAGCTGGGCGCCGTCGCCGCCGCCGGTGGCCCGCTCGATGGCGCGTTGGATGTTCGCATGCGGCATGTTCACCGAACGGGCACGTTCGATGGCGAGCCGCAGCCGGAAATTCGCCTCCGGATCGCCGCCACCCTCGCGGGCGGCGAGCATGATCTCACGGGTCATCTTGGTGAAGAGGATCCCGCGCTTCACGTCGGCGGCGCCCTTCTGGCGCTTGATCTGGCTCCACTTTGAGTGACCGGACATCGGCTGAATAGTATGTCCGAGCACACACCACACGACCAGCGTGAGGGGAGAACGATGGGCGCAGTCACTCCTGACAAGATCCGCAACGTCGCCGTCGTCGGTCATGGCGGCTCCGGAAAGACGACGCTCGTCGAGGGCATCCTCTTCGCCGCCGGCGCCACGACGCGCCTCGGCAAGGTCGACGACGGGACGAGCATCCTCGACACGGACCCCGAGGAGCACAAGCGCAGGATCACGATCAACGTCGCGATCGCCTCCTTCCAGCACGAGGGCGTGAAGATCAACTTCCTCGACACCCCCGGCTTCGCCGACTTCGCCGGCGACCAGCGCGCGGCGCTCCGGGTCGCCGATGCCGCGGTCGTCGTGGTGGACGGGTCAGCGGGGCTGCAGGTCGGCACGCAGCTCGTCTGGAGCGAGCTCGACAAGACCAAGACGCCGCGCATCGTCGCGGTGTCCCGCCTGGATCGCGAGAACGCCGACTTCGACCGCGTCCTCGGGCAGCTGCGCGAGGCCTACGGGATCCGGGTGGTCCCGCTCCACGTGCCCGTCGGCACGCACCAGGCGATCTCCGGAACGATCGATCTGCTCCATGGCACCGTGCTGCGAGGCCCGAAGGACAAGGCCACCGACATGGACGCCGCCGACCGGGACCGCGTGGGGAGCTACCGCCAGCAGCTGGTCGAGGCGATCGTCGAGACGAACGAGGACCTGTTGACCCGGTACCTGGACGGAAAGGAGCTCTCCTACGACGAGCTGCGCGACGCCCTGCACGCCGCGGTCCGCGAGGGGCAGGTCCTGCCGGTCGTGGCGACGACCTCGGTGAAGAGCGTCGGGTATGCCGCGATGCTCATGACCGTCCGGGAGATGCTCCCCTCCCCGCTCGAGACCGGCGCGGTCATCGGACGCTCCGCCTCCGGCGAGGAGGTCGCACGAAAGATCGACCCATCGGAGAAGCTCGCGGCGTTCGTGTTCAAGACCCTCTCCGACCCGTTCGTCGGCAAGCTGTCGTACGTCCGCGTGTACTCGGGGACGCTGCACCACAACTCGCAGGTCTTCGATGCGGCCAAGGGCGAGACCGAGCGTGTGGGTCAGATCTTCTTCCTGCGCGGCAAGGAGCAGGAGACGACCGACAGCGTGGCGGCCGGCGACATCTGCGCGATCCCCAAGCTCACCCTCACGTCGACGAACGCGACGCTCACTGACAAGGACGCGCCGCTGACGCTCGCGCCCATCGAGTTCCCCGCGCCCTCCTTCGCCGTGGCCATCGAGCCGCTCTCCAAGGCGGATCTGGACAAGCTCGGCAGCGCATTGCACAAGCTCATCGACGAGGATCCCTCGCTGCATGTCCGCCGCGACGACGCGACGAAGGAGACGATCCTGTCGGGCATCGGCGAGTCGGCGATCGACACGGCCGTGCACCACCTCAAGGAGAAGTTCGGCGTCCAGGTGCAGACGCGCACGCCACGCGTCCCGTACAAGGAGTCGATCCGGCGGAAGACCACGGCGCAGGGCCGCTACAAGCGGCAGACCGGCGGCCACGGGATGTTCGGCGACGTCTTCCTGGAGATCGAGCCGCTCGCGCCGGGCAGCGGCGTGGAGTTCGCCACGCGCATCGTGGGTGGCTCCGTGCCGCGCAACTTCTGGCCGGCCGTCGAGAAGGGCGTGCGCGAGGCGGCGGAGAAGGGGGTCATCGCCGGGTACCCGCTCTCGGACTTCCGCGCGACGCTCACCGACGGCTCGTTCCACGCGGTGGACAGCAACGAGATGAGCTTCCGCATCGCCGGCTCCCTCGCGCTCCAGAACTGCGTGAAGGAGGCCGACCCGTTCCTGCTCGAGCCGATCCACGAGCTGGAGGTGCTCGTCCCCGAAGAGCAGATGGGCGACGTGCTGGCCGACCTGAACAGCCGCCGCGGACGGGTCCTCGGCATGGAGGCGACCGGCGCCGGCTACCAGCGCATCCGCGCGCACATCCCGCTGGCGGAGATCTTCCGCTACGCCACCGACCTGCGCTCGATGACCGGCGGACGGGGCACGTTCAGCGCGCGCTTCCTCTCCTACGAGGAGTGCCCGTCACACATCGCCAAGCAGGTCATCGCGGCGCACGAGGAGCAGGCCGAAGAGGGCGTCGCGACCCACTAGCCCTACTTGATGTCGACGACGATCCGCCTCGAGAAGTAGGACAGCACCCACTCGATGAGCAGGGTGCCGCGGTTGCGCACGCCCACGAGCTGCATCAGGTAGTTCACGCGCCACACCGTCCACGCCGGGAAGCCCGAGAGGACCAGGCCCCCGAGCTTGGCGAACTCGGCCGCAGCGCTGGTCCGGCCGAGCGCGATGAGATCGCCCTTGCGCCGGTACACGTACGGCCGCAGTGGCTCGCCACGCACCAGCCGGGCGAGATTCGCCGCCGCGGCCGGCGCCTGGAGCACCGCCACCTGGGCGAGCTGCGGCAGCGGCTTCCCCGCCATCATGAACGCGCCGGCATCGCCGAAGGCGAGGACGTCGTCGCGCCCGCCGGCGCGGAACGACCCGTCGACGACGAGGCGCCCGTCCCTGGTCTTCGGCAGGTCGAGCGGGCCGAGGAGCGGATGCGCCTTCACGCCGCCGGCCCAGATCACCGTGCTCCCGGGCAGCGCTCTTCCGTCCTTCGTCTCCACGCCGTCGGCGCGCACCGCCGCCACGAGCGTGCCGAGCTGCACATCTACGCCGAGATGCCGGAGCTCGCGGAGGGCGATCGCGGAGAGACGCGGATCCATCTGCGGCAGCACCCGGTCCGCGCCGTCGATGAGCGTGATGCGCGGCTCCCGGGCGAAGTCGATGCTCGGATAGATCGGCCGGAGCGTGTGCTCCATCAGGTCGCGCATCGAAGCGGCGAGCTCGACCCCGACGGGACCGGCGCCGACGATGACGAACGACAGGAGCTCGCGACGGCGATCCGGGTCGGTCTCCGTGCCGGCGCGCTCGAAGCGCGACAGGATGCGGTGCCGCACGGCCCGGCCGTCGGTGAGCGACTTCACCGTCAGCGCGTGCTCGGTGACGCCGGGGATGCCGAAGTCGTTCGTCACCGCGCCGGGAACGACGACCACGTGGTCGTACGGATACTCCCCCTCGCTCGTGCGCACGACGCGTGCGGTGAGGTCGATCTCGTGCGCCATGGCGCGCGCGAAGCGCCAGCCCGCACGGGCGAGCGGCACGCGCAGCGGGTACGCCACGGCATGCGGCGGGAGCTCCCCGGTGGCCACCTGATACAGGAGCGGCGTGAAGAGGTGGAAGTTGTTCCGGTCGACCAGGGTCACGTCGGCCTCGCCGCGGCCGAGGCGGCGCTCGAGGTGGCGCACCAGATGGAGCCCGGCGAAGCCGCCGCCGATGATGACGATGCGCCTCATGCCTCGAGCTCCCTTCTCCACCCGCGCGGCACGCGCTCGTAGGACACCTCGCGGAGCCCGAGCCAGCGTGACATCGTCCGCACCTCGCGCGCGACCGCGCGGGCGTCGGCGGCCGTCGCGCCGGGCTCGGCGTACATGGCCAGCACGCGCAGCGTCCGCGCCTCCTCGTCGCGCCGCGCGTCGAAGCGCGCGATGACGCGATCGCCGCGCAGCACCGGGAGCACGTAGTAGCCCCAGCGCCGCTGTGCGGGCGGGACGTAGATCTCCAGGCGGTAGTCGAAGCCGAAGAGCTCGAGGGCCCGGGTGCGATCGTGGATGAGCCGGTCGAATGGCGAGAGGATCGCCGTCCGGCCGTGGAAGGGCCGCTCGAGCAGCGGACCCCAGGCGTAGCGCTCGCCCGGGAGGCCATCGATCGCGACGGGGACGGCGCGTCCCTCGCGCACGAGCTCCGCGAGCGCCCGCTCCCAGCCCGCCGGCTGGCCGCCGAAGCCGCGACCGGTCTCCCCCGCCGTCGCCACTCCGAGCGTCCGCAGCTGCCGCTCGACCGTCGCGCGCGCCGCCGCGCGCTCGGACGCCGCGCGCACTCCGCGCGGGTACCAGTCCCTGGCGAGCCCCCACACGCGCTCGTTGCCATCGCGCCCGACGATGGCGACCTCGCCCATGGCCCACAGCGCGTCGAGGATCTGCGCCACGCTGCGGCCGGAGCCCCAGCCACCGTAATCGTCCGCGGTGCGCGTGTCGTCGGCGATGTCGCGTGACCGCAGCGGCCCGCGACGGCCGAGCTCGCGGACGACCCGGCGGCGCAGCGCGTCGTGCTCACGCAGCCAGCGGCGGAGGTACCGCGCGTGCGTTGTCTCGCGCTCGAGGTACCGCCGCATCGTCGCGCGGTGCACGTGGAGATCCGCCATCGGCAGGATGAAGGCCCAGTACTCGAACAGGGAGCGCTCGGTGAAGCGCAGCCGGTCGAGCTCCCTGCGGTCGTAGCGCCCGAGGCGGCTGAAGAGGGCGAGGTGCTCGGTGCGCGCCACGACCGCGGTGGGATCCATCTGGACGCGGCCAAGCCGCGTGACCGTGTCGAGCACGCCCGCGGGCCGGTCGCGATCCAGGAGCTGACCCATGATCGCGAGCTGCGCCGCACGCCGTCGTGTGACGCGGATCATCCGTGCCTCCGCGCCTCGGCCTCGGCGCGGCCCAGCTCGACCAGGTAGGACGTCGTTATCGGGTCCTGCGCGTCCAGGCCGGCCGCGCGCTCCAGCTGAAGGCGCGCGGTCGCCAGGTCTCCGGCGCGCAGATGCGCGAACCCGGCGTCGGCGACGTATGCGGCGTCGTCAGGCCGCAGCGCCGCCGCCCGATCGAGCGCCGCGAGCGCCGCCGGTCGGTCGTCGCGCATCAGCAGCGCGACCCCGAGCTCGTGCAGGGCGTCCGGCTGATCGGGCCACAGCTCGAGCACGTGCCGGAAGGCCCGCTCAGCGGCGGCCGCGTCGGCGCGCTGTCGCGCGACGATGCCCAGGCCGAAGTGCGCTTCCCAGAGGTCCGGATCGCTCGCGAGGACCCGCGCGAACACGGCCGCTGCGTCGTCGAGCGCGGCCATGTCGCCGGCGAGCGCCGCCTGGCCGGCGCGCTCGAGCTCGCGCTCCAGCTGCGGATCGATCAGTCCGAAACGCAGGCGCCGCGCTAGCCCGGCGACCTCGCCGGCCCGCTCGGTGGCGAGGAGGGCGTCGAGCTCTCGCAGCGCCGCCTCGCGCTCGCCCATCGCCAGCAGCACGCGCGCGAGGTTGAGACGCACGACCGCGGGGCCACCGGCCGCGAGCGCGTCGCGATACCGTGACGCGGCCTCGGCCGTCTCGCCACGCGCGTGCCGAGCGGCGCCATGCGCGGCGTGCAGCTCCCAGCTCGTCGTTCCGGCGCCGACCGCGCGCCGGAAGGCCTCCTCTCCCGCCGTCAGGTCGCCACGCTGGAAGGCGATGATCGCGAGCAGCTCCTGCGCCTGGCCGTACGCCGCGCTCCCGGCCGCGATCCGGCGCAGATGGGCGAGCGCCGGAGCGACCGCGCCCGCGTTCGCGTACAGCTCCGCGAGGCGGACGATGTCGGGGTCGGGAAGCGGCCGCACGGCGTGGGCATGCTCGAAGGCGAGGATCGCTCCGTTGGTGTCGCCGGTCTCCGTGCGCAGCTGGCCCAGCAGGTAGTGGGCGCGCCAGGCGCGCGGGCGCGCCTCGGTGAGCTGCTCCAGCGCGGCTATCTCGGCCGCCATGCTGCCGCGGTCGATCGACTCTGCGGCGAGGACGAGGATCCGCTCCTCCGGCGTCGCGCTGGCCGGATCCGCGCGCGCGGCCGCAAGATGCCCCGCGAGCGCGCGCTCGAGCGCCGCGTCCGCGGCCGCCGGGTCGTTCTGGCGCAGCAGCGTCGCGTTCACCTCCTCATCCATCGCTTCGAGGAGCGTCGTGTACGCAGCCTCGGTCGCGACGACCGGTGTGCTGACGTCGGTCACGGGCCTGATGTCGAGCGCGGATGCGAGCCATGCCGCCGCGCGCGGCTCGACCTCATGCAGCGTCCCGCCCGGGATGTCGAGCGTGGTCGTCGCGGCCGCCTGCCGTGTGCGCACCTCGACCAAGACGAGGTCGAGCGCGCGTCTTGCGCCCTCCTCGCGGAGCGTCGCCGTGAGCGCATGCGACGCGCCGAGCGACTCCGCGTACCCCGCGGCAAGGTCGGGTGCCGGTGAAGAGCCGAAGACGAGGTAGCCGGCGTCGCTGGTCGCCTCGGGCATCGCGACGAGGAAGACCGGACGCAGCTCGAGCGCCGGCTCGCCGGCGAACCGGTCCACCAGCCGGCGCGCCAGCTGGCGCGCCCACGCGCCGGAGACCGGACCGCCCGCGCGCGCGCCGAACGGGACCACCGCGACGACGGGGCGCGCGGTCACTCCCCGAAGCGGACGCGGGCGTAGGTGCGCTTGCCCACCTGGACCACGTGGTCGCCGCTGGTGGGGACGGCGAAGCTCAGGTTCACGCGCGATCCGTCCACCTTCACGCCGCCCTGCTCCACCGTGCGCCGGGCCTCGCTCCGGCTCTTCTGCAGACCCGCGGCGACGAGGATCTCCACGATGCCAAGCTCCGCCGCGCCGTCCCCGGTGAGCATCACCGTGCGCATGTCGTCGGGCGCCTCGCCCTTCTGGAACTGCCGGGCGAAGGCCGCCTGCGCCTCATCGGCCGCGCCGGCGGAGTGCAGCTCACTGGTGATCTGCCAGGCGAGCCGCTCCTTCGCCTCCTTGGGCCCGATCTCGCGCTTCGCGAGCGCACCCAGCAGCGCGCGCACGTCGGCGAGCGGAAGGTCGGTGGCCCACTCGAAGTAGTGGGGCATGAGCGCGTCGTCGATGGACATGACCTTCCCGTAGATCTCGTTCGCCGGGTCGGTGAGCCAGATGCCGGTCTTCGGCTTCGACTTGCTCATCTTCTCGCCGTCGAGGCCCTCCAGCAGCGGGACGATGAACACCTGCTGCGGCTGCTGGCCGAGCTGCGTCTGGAGCTCGCGGCCGGCGAGGATGTTGAAGAGCTGGTCCGTCCCGCCCATCTCGACGTCCGACTCGATCGCCACGGAGTCGTACGCCTGCAGCAGCGGGTAGAGCAGGTCCTTGATCGGGATGGGCGTCTTCTTCTCCATCCGTTTGCGGAACTCCTCGCGCGCCAGCATCTGCTGCGCGGTGAAGCGGGCCGCCAGATGGATCACGTCCTTCAGGCCGAACGTCTCGTACCACGCCGACTGGAAGACGACCCGCACGTTCTCGCGCGGCACGATCTTGTGGAACTGCTCGAGGTACGTCTTCGCGTTGTCCATGACCTGCTCGTGCGACATGGTGGGCCGCGCCTCGTCGCGCTCGGTGGGATCGCCGATCTGCGTGGTCCAGTCGCCGATGACGATGACGATCTCATGTCCCCAGCGCGCGAGCGTCCGCAGCTTGCGCAGCCCGACCGCGTGACCGATGTGCAGGTTCGGGCGCGTCGGGTCGAAGCCCTGCTTGACGCGCAGCGGTCGCTTGGCCGTGCGCAGAAGCTCGGCGAACTCCTCGCGCACGATGACCTCGGCCACCGCCCGCGTGAGGAATTCGTCGAGCTCGGCCTGTGATGGCGCGATCGGCACGCCCACAGGATAGGAAATGCCCGGCGCGACGGTTACCATTGAGACATCGCGCGCAATAAGACGACACGCGACCACGCGTTGCGGCGGGGCACGTATCAGAAGTTGCGTCGCCGAGGTGGGGGCGGCGTTCGCGCTCGGCTTGCCGTCCTCCCGTCGCTCCTGGCCGCCCTCCTGATCGCCGCGATCGCGCTCGCCACGGTGGGCGCGCTGGGCGCGCTCGCCTTCTTCGCGGCCGATCTACCCGCCCCCGAGGAGCTCGCGAAGGACCCGCTCGCCCTCTCGACGAAGGTCTACGACCGCACCGGCACCACCCTCCTGTACCAGTTCGAGGTCGAGCGCCGCGAGATCGTCCAGCTGAAGGACGTCCCCAAGTCGGTCATCGACGCCACGATCGCCGCGGAGGACAAGACGTTCTGGGACAACCCCGGTATCGACATCTTTGGCATCGCCCGCGCCGTCCGCGACGACCTGCTCAACCGCCAGGTCGTGAGCGGTGCGTCCACCATCACCCAGCAGCTGGTGAAGCAGCGCATCGTCGGTGGTGAGGTCAGCATCCAGCGCAAGATCAAGGAGGCCATCCTGGCCGTCCAGGTCACTCGCACGTACTCGAAGGAGCAGATCCTCGAGCTGTACCTGAACCAGATCTACTACGGCAACCAGGCCTACGGCATCAAGTCCGCGGCCGAGACGTACTTCGGCAAGGCCGACCTCTCCACGCTCACCGTCGCCGAGGCCGCGCTGCTCGCCGGGCTGCCGCAGGCCCCCTCGGTCCTCGATCCCTCCAAGCCGGACAACGTCGAGCTGGCCAAGGAACGCCGCGCGTACGTCCTCGGGCAGATGGTCGACACCGGCGCGATCACCGAAACGGAGGCCGAGGCGGCGGACGCCGAGCCCATCAAGGTGGCCGGCGCCCAGATCACCACGATCACCGCGCCCCACTTCGTGTTCCAGGTCCGCGATCAGCTGAAGCAGATCCTCGGCGGCGACGAGTCCGCGGTGACGCGCGGTGGCTTCAAGGTCATCACCACGCTCGACATGACGAAGCAGGAGATCGGCGAGCGTCAGGTCCGCGAGTGGGTCGACAAGCTGCATGACCGCAACGTGTGGAACGCGGCGCTCGTGTCCATCGACCCGCGCAACGGCGAGGTGCTCACCTACGTGGGATCGGTGGACTACTACAACCGCGAAGATCCGCGGGTCCAGGGCCAGTACGACGTCGCGGGCATCGGGCTGCGGCAGCCCGGCTCGTCGTTCAAGATGTTCACGTACCTCACCGCGCTGAACAAGGGCGCCACGCCAGCCACGGTCGTCGTGGATGCGCGGACCGACTTCACCGGCCGGGCGAGTCCCACGAACATGAGCCCGGCCACCTGCGGCTACTGCCCGGAGAACGCCGACCTGCAGTACCACGGTCCGGTGACGATGCGGCAGGCGCTCCGCGAGTCACGGAACATCCCCGCGGTGAAATTCCTCTCCCAGTACGCGGGTATCGAGGACACCATCAAGACCGCGCAGGAGATGGGCATCACCACGCCCATCGACCCGTCGCAGGTCGGTCTGTCCCTGACGCTCGGCTCGCGCGAGGTGAAGCTCCTCGACATGACGAGCGCGTACGGCGTGCTCGCGAACATGGGCGTTCGCGTCCGGCCGACGTTCATCCAGCGGGTGGAGGACGCGCGCGGCAAGGTGGTGTGGCAGCACAAGGACTACGAGCAGAAGCAGGTCGTCGATCGCTCCGTGGCGTGGCTCATGACCGACATCCTCAAGGACATGACCGACCCGGCCAAGTCGTTCATCTTCGGCAGCTGGACGAACATCGGCCGCCCGGCCGCGCTGAAGACCGGCACCACCGACAACCTGCGCGACGTGTACAGCGTGGGATACGTGCCGCAGCTCGTCACCGGCGTCTGGATGGGCAACAGCAACAACGTCGAGATGAGCGCGCGCGACTTCTCCAGCGCGATGGGCCCGGGCCAGCTCTGGCGGGACTTCATGAAGGAGGCCGTCGCCGAGATGCCCAAGGCCGACTGGGAGCGGCCACAGAACATCGTGACCGCAAGCGTCGTCGTCGCGCCCGGCGCGTTCGGCGGCTATGGATCGGGCCTGCTCCCCTCCTCGCTCTCGCCATTCTCCTCGTCGGAGAACTTCATCCGCGGGAAGCAGCCGGCGCGGCAGGATGACTGGTTCGTGCAGGGTTGTCCGGCGCCGGACGGGACGCGCAAGGTCGCGCTCGAGCTCAAGGAGAGCGCGCCGGCCGGGTGGCAGCGCTACACCGAGCAGTGGGGCAAGGACGCCAATGCCGGACGGCACACCTACGGCCGGTACTCGTGGAACATCAAGACCTCGGAGCCCTGCCCGAGCCCGTCGCCATCGCCGTCGCCATCGCCGTCGCCGAGCCCATCCCGTTCGGCATCGCCGCGACCTTCGGGCTCCGGCGTGCCGCTCCCGTCGGGCCCGGTGCCGAGCATCCTGCCCTCGCCGACCGTGGTGCCGACCCCCACGCGCACGCCCTAGCCCGGGCAGCGGCTATCTTCCGCGCGTGACGACCGTCGCGCGCCGGCTCACCGCCATCGTCGCCTGCGTCGACGCGTCCGGCCGGGTCCTGCTCGTTCGACAGACGGGCGGACCGTATGCCGGCGCATGGCTCCTGCCGGGCGGCGGCGTGGACGAGGGCGAGTCGCTCGAGGAGGGCCTGCGCCGGGAGACGCGCGAGGAGACCGGCTGCGATCTGCGGGATCTCCGGCATGTCGCGACGTACGAGGTCGACGAGCGCACGCAGGACTTCCGCGCGCTCGTCCACCTGTTCCGCGCGACGCCCGTGGGCGAGCCGCGTGCCGAGGCCGGCTCGGCGGTCCGCTGGTCGCCGCCCACCGACCCGGGTTTCCATCCCGCGCTGCGTCGCGAGCTCGCCGACGCCGGCCTTCGTGTGGAGGATGACGCTGCGCTCGCGCACGCGCTCTCCTCGACGAACGTGACGATGCGCCGGGTCTGACGGCCCGCGGCGCCGGGTCAGAGCCGGACGATCGTCGCGCCGTCGCCTCCTTCGCTCTGCCCTGCCGTTGCGACCTCGCGCACCAGCGGGTGCGAGCCGAGCATCTCGCGCACCGCGGCGCGGAGCGCGCCCGTCCCCTTGCCGTGGATGATGCGCAGCCGGTCGATGCCCGCCACGGCCGCGTCGTTGAGGTACCGGTCGAGGACCGCGAGCGCCTCGTCGGCGCGCGCTCCGCGCAGGTCGAGCTGCAGGGGCACGCTCGGCGCGCTCCCTCCCACGACCGGCCGGGATCGCTGCAGCGGCGCCTGGGCGGACGGCGCCTCACGCAGGCTCGCGGCGGGGACGCGCAGGCGCAGCGGCCCGGCGGCGACCTCCGCGATGCCGCGCTCGTCGATCGCGAGCAGCGTCCCCGGATCGCTCACCCCGTCCACCAGCACCGGTGCGC
>DASSPF010000054.1:0-3983 GCA_035699805.1 Candidatus Limnocylindria bacterium
GCGCTCGAGGTTGCGCTCGTACACACCCTGCGCGCCGAAGAAGTCCGCCTGCACCGAGTGATCGATCACCAGGTCCACCGGGATGAGCGGCTCGATGCGCGCGGGATCCTTGCCCGCCCGCTGCATCGCCGCGCGCATCGCGGCCAGGTCCACCGCCGCGGGCACGCCGGTGTAGTCCTGCAGCAGGATGCGCGTGGGGCGGAACGGCACCGTGGCACCATCCGGCGGCGCCGCCGGATAGCGCGCGAGGGCGCCGATGTCACGGTCGCTCGCACCGCCGCCCGCGGCCGCGCGGAGCATCTGCTCGAGGAGGATCTTCACCGTCATCGGCAGGCGTGACAGGTCGCCGAGCTGCGCGAGCGGCACATAGCGGGCCGCCGTGCCCTCGAGCGTCTCCATGCGGTACGGCGTCATGCGAGCAGATCCTTCACCAGGTCGCGCTCCTTCTCGAGCTCGGCGACGGTCGCGGCGATCTTCGCCTTCGCGAGGTCGTTGAGCGGGACGCCCTGGACGATCTCGCAGCCACCGTCGCCCGTGCTGCGCAGCGGGAACGACGACACCAGACCGGCCGGCACCCCGTAGCTGCCGTCACTGACGACCGCCGCGCTGAACCAGTCGCTCGCCGGTGTCGGCGTGAGGAGGCTACGGACGTGGTCGATGAGCGCCTGCGACGCGCTGAACGCGCTGGATGACCCGCGGGCTGCGATGACCGCCGCCCCGCGCTGCTGGACCGCCGGGATGAACTCGCTCTCGAGCCAGGCGCGGTCGACCGCGTCGGCCGCGGGCTTGCCCTTCACCCTGGCGTTGGTGAAGTCGGGGAAGAGCGTGGCGCTGTGGTTACCCCAGATGACCAGCTGCGTGACGTCGCGCACTCGGACGCCGGCCTTGCCGGCCAGCAGCGAGCGCGCGCGGTTCTGATCCAGACGCGTCATCGCGCTCCAGCGGTCGTCCGAAATGCCCTTCGCGTTCGCCCGCGCGATCAGGCAATTGGTGTTGCAGGGGTTGCCCACCACCGCCACACGGACGCCCTTGGAGGCGTACCGCGCGATGGCCTGGCCCTCCTCGACGAAGATCGGGCCGTTCCTCCGGATGAGGTCGCCGCGCTCCATGCCCGGTCCGCGCGGCACGCTGCCGACGAGCAGCACCCAGTCCGCGTCCTTGTGCGTCACCGCGCGGTCGGCGCTCGCGGTGAGGCCCGCGAGCAGCGGGTACGCGCCATCCTCGAGCTCCATGAGCACGCCCTTGGCCTTGTCGACCATCTGCGGGATGTCGGCAAGGCGCAGATCCACCTCGGTGTCGGGACCGAACATCTCGCCCGCCGCGATGCGCGGAAGCAGCGCGTACGAGACCTGACCGGTCGCACCGGTGACGACGACTCGGACCGTCTTGCTGGCCATCACGCCTTCTCCTTCTTCGCCCCCACGATCGCCTCGGCCTCGACCTCGACGAGGATCTTGCGATCGATGAACTCGACGCAGACGATCGTCGTCGCGGGCCGGATGTCGCGGAACACATCACCATGCACCAGGGCGACGCTGTCGATGTTGCGGACGTCGTTCACGTAGATCCGCGTCATGACCACGTCGTCGAGCGCGCCGCCCAGCTCTTCGAGCGCGTCCTTCACGATGTCGAGCGCGCGACGCATCTGCTCGACCACGTCGTCGGACACGACCTGGCCGTCCTCGCCCAGACCGGCCGTGCCGGCGACGCGGACGACGTCGCCGTGGCGGACGGCGCGGGAATAGCCGAACTGGAATTCGTACTTGGTGCGCGTGGACACGAGCCTGCGCTCGGGAGCGGGCATGCGCCTATCCCTTCATGCGCCGGATGACGGCGTCCGCGAATTCCTTCGTGCCCACCGCGGTCGGGTCGTCGCGGTCGGCCTTGAGGTCGTAGGTCACGTCCCTTCCGTCGGCGACCACGGCGGCGATGGCGCGCTCCAGCTTGTCGCCCGCGTCGCGCTCCCCGATGTGGCGGAGCATGAGGACGCCGGCGAGCATGAGCGCCATGGGATTGACCTTGTTCTGCCCGGCGTACTTCGGGGCCGATCCGTGGATGGCCTCGAAGACGGCGACGCCGTTCTCTCCGATGTTCGCGCCCGGAGCCACGCCCAGGCCACCGGCGAGGCCGGCCACGAGGTCGCTCACGATGTCTCCATAGAGGTTGGGCAGCACCAGCACGTCGTAGAGCTCGGGCTTCTGGACGAGCTGCATGCACATGTTGTCGACGATGCGGTCCTCGAACTGGATGTCGGGGTATTCCTGGGCGACCTCGCGCGCGATGCGCAGGAACAGACCGTCGGCGAACTTCATGATGTTCGACTTGTGGACTGCGGTGACCTTGCGGCGCTTGTTGGCGCGCGCGTACTCGAACGCGAACTTCACGATGCGCCGTGACCCGAATTCGCTGATGTACTTGATCGCGATGGCCGCGTCGGTGCGGATCTTCTGCTTGGAGGCCTTCTCGATGGCGGCGCGCACCTCCGCCAGCTCCGGCGTGCCGAGGTCGAACTCGATGCCGGCGTAGAGGTCCTCGATGTTCTCGCGGACGACCACGAGGTCGATGTTGCCCATGGGCGCCTGGACGCCCGGGTAGGTCTTCGCCGGCCGGAGGTTCGCGTAGAGGTCGAACTCCTTGCGCAGCGCCACGTTCACCGAGCGCATCCCGGTCCCGAGCTCGGTGGTCAGCGGGCCCTTCAAGCCCACCTTGTTGCGCCGCACCGAGTCGAGCGCCGACTTGGGGAAGGGATCGCCGAGCTTCTGGAGGGCGGGGAGGCCGATGTCGTGGACGTCCCACTCGATCTGGACGCCGGTCGCCTCGATGGCGCGACGAGTGGCCTCGACGATCTCCGGGCCGGTGCCGTCGCCCGGTATGAGGGTGATGCGATGCGTCACGTGTGCCTTCCCCCGCAGCCTCTGGATGGGCGGTCGCCGACAGGCATCGTACGCTCGCGGCGGCCCATAGAGAATGGCGCTCGGACGTGGTGCTCCATAGATACCTTCTATAGTTCGGGCCGATGGAGCTCGGCCAGCTCGAGGCGTTCGTCGAGGCGCAGCGGCGGGGGAGCATCACCCGCGCGGCCGCCGCCCTCGAGCTCACGCAGCCCACCGTGACCGCGCGCCTGCGCGGTCTCGAGCGGGAGCTCGGGACCCCGCTGCTGGTCCGTGGCCGGCGTGGCGTCACCCTCACCGCCGCCGGCCGCCGGTTCCTTCCGCGGGCCATGGCCGCCCTCGAGGCTGTCCGGCGCGGCGTCGCCGACACGCGCTCGTCGCGCGAGGCGCGCGGCGGCTTCCTCACGCTGGGCCTCGCCTCCGACCTGGCCCTCTACCTCGCGCCAGCGGCCCTCGCGCGCTTCGCGCGCACGCATCCCGACGTGGAGGTCAGCGTGCGCAGCGGCCGGTCCCGCGCGGTGGCGGAGGCGCTCCGCGCCGACGAGATCGAGATCGCCCTGGTATCGCAGCTGGTCGTGCTGCCTGAGCTCGCGTCGCGCCCACTGTTCACCGAGGACGTGCCCGTAGTGGTCGGGCGCTCCCATCCATTCGCGCGACGTGCGCGCGTCGCCATCGACGACCTCGCGATGTCGGGCCTGGTGATCCGCGACCCGGCGGCGTATCTCCACACGCTCACGCTCGGCTACTTCGCGCAGGCGGGCACGGCGCCGCGGATCCTCATGGAGCTCGACAACACCGAGGCCTGCAAGCGCGTCGTCCAGGCCGGCTTCGGCGCGGCCCTCTTGCCGCAGATGGCGATCAGAGACGAGCTTCGCCGCGGGGACCTCGTCATCATCCGGGTGGATGGTCCGGCCACCCCTCGACGGACGGTCCACGCGCTCTGGCGGACAGGAGCCGAGCCGTCACCGTCGGCGAATGCCCTCTTGAAGGCGCTGCCGCGGGCCCCATGATGGTCCGCGTGAGCGAGCCCTCGCCGCCCGGTCCGCAGAGCATCGTCCAGCGCGCCTACGTCTACGTCGTGGCGCTCGTGGC
>DASSPF010000055.1:0-5549 GCA_035699805.1 Candidatus Limnocylindria bacterium
CAGTTGTCCTCACAGACGATCCATTCCTTCATGCGGAGATGTCGTCCTCTCTAGACCCCGGAGCGGGTCAATGCGGTCGGCCTCAGGTCCGCCTCGTCGCTTGCGCTCCCCACCGGACCTGTGCCGCTTTCCGTACGCAGACTACCGTTCTGAGACCCCTTTGTGAAGAGGTTTTTCCCCAGAAACGGGTGCAGCGGGGCGCAGAGCGGACAGCCGCTCTTACCGTTCGGTTGCCCGGCGACTGAGCGCGACGAGCAGCGTCAGGCCGGCAGCGGCATAGGCCAGACCGAGCACCTGCGCCTGCTGGAGCCCCATCAGTACCACCGGATCGAGCCGGAAGAACGACTCGATGGACCGGCCCGCCCCGAGCAGGAGGAGGTAGGCGGCCCACACCCGGCCCTCCGGCGGGCGGCCACGCACGCGCCGCCAGTACACGAGCAGCACGGCGAAGACCGCGAGCATGAAGAGCGCGTCATACAGGCCGATCGGGTGCACCGAGGTCGCCTGGCCGAGCGTCGCGGGATGGGTGTAGCGCACGCACCAGGCGAGCCCCTCGCACGGCGCCCCGTGGTGCTCGCCGTTGATGATGTCGCCGATCCGCCCGATCGACTCGCCGAGCGCGATGCCGATGACGCTGATGTCGAACATGAATCCCACCGGCAAACGGAGCCGATGCGCCGCGAGGAATCCCGCGACGGTCGAGCCCAGCGGGGCGCCCATCGTGCCGATCCCCCCGCCCGCGAACGAGATCATCTTCACGACGTCGCCGGCATACATCGGCCAGTTGTCCAGGACGTGCGCCACCCGTGCGCCGGCGAGCCCACCGGCGACGACCGCGAATGCGAAGGGATAGACGCGCTGGTCCTGCACCAGATACCGCGAGAGCCGGATCGAGAGCGCCCCACCGACGGTGGCCCCGACGAATGCGAAGAACGAGTGCCACGAGACGCGAAGCGTCCCGACGACGAGATCGGGATCGAATGGGAGCTCGATCAGGCGGGCACGACCCGAGAGGCGGGCCCGCGCGGCCAGAGGCGGACGATCATCGGGATCGCCGCGGCGAGGACGAGGAGGCCGACGATCTGGTCCTCGCGCAGCGCAAAGGCGTAGCTCGGGTCGCCGACGCGCAGGTAGCCGAGCAGGAAGCGTCCGATGGCGTACCAGGCCATCCAGAGCCAGAAGATGAGGCCGTCACGCAGCCCCCGGCCACGCAGCGCCAGCGCCGCGGTCATACCGATGAGATTCCAGGCCATGTCGTATCCGACCGCGAGGTGCACCGGATCGGGGCTGTAGCGGAAGTCGCCGGCTCCGAACGAGGGACTCTGACCCAGCGTCGCGGGGTTGGTGTACTCGACGCAGACACCGAGCGGTGGCGCGCAGCCGATCGCGTGATGCTCGCCGTTGATGATGTCGCCGATCCGGCCGAGCGCGAAGCCCAAGGCGATGCCGGGCGCGGCACGGTCGGCGGTCCAGCCGATCGGCACCGTCCCGCGGCGGAGCGCCGCCAGCAGGCCGCCGAGGACGCCGCCCACGGCCGCTCCCCAGACGGCGATGCCACCCGTCCAGATCTGCGGGATCAGCAAGGGATTCGCGCTGTAGCCGCCCGGGATGCCGGTGCAGTCCGTCCAGCAGTCTGCGACGTGGAGAAGGCGCGCTCCGATGATCCCACCGACCACACCCCAGGTGGCCACCGCGCTGGCGTCCGCCTCGTTCACCCGGCGCGCCACGAGCCGGGTGGAGAGCCAGACACCGAAGAAGATGCCGACCGCGGTGAAGATCCCGTGCCACGCGAGCGTGATCGGACCGAGGTGCAGGTTCGGGTCGAGGTCGATGACGATCACGCCACCGCCGACGGTAGCGCTAGCGTCCGTGACACTTCTTGAACTTCTTCCCTGAACCGCACCAGCAGGGATCGTTGCGACCGATCTTCTCGTTGGCCGGACGTGTCGCCGGGCGCCCGTCGTCGCGGTTCGTGCGCAGGTCCGCGCGTCCGGTGACCGTCGCTGCGCCGCCACCGGTCGTGGTCGTCGCGGATGGCGGCTGCTGCTCGGCGGAGACCGCCTGCTCCGCGGTCCGGACGGTGACGCGCATGACGGTCTGAGCGACGCCGCTGCCGATGCGCGCGCGCATCTGCTCGAAGAAGTCGTGTGCCTCGCGCTTGTACGCGACGAGCGGGTCCTGCTGGCCGTATCCGCGGAGGTAGATGCCCTCGCGCAGCTCCTCCATCTCGGTGAGATGCTCGACCCAGTGGGTGTCGATCGTCCGGAGCAGCACCCACCGCTCGACCGCGCGTGAGATCTCCGGCCCGAGCTCGCGCTCCCGGGCCTCGTATGTCTCGGTCACCAGCTGCGCGACGGCGTCACCAAGCTCGTCCGGGCTGCGCACGTCGGCGAAGCTCTCGGCCGTCAGGTCCGTGCGCGCGAGGAGCGCGCCGAGGGCGACCGCGAGCTTGGCCAGGTCCCACTCCTCGGGATCGGGTGATGCCGTCTCCGCGTCCACCAGCGAGGCCGCCTCGTCCTCCAGATACCCGAGGATCGTCTCCCGCACATCGCCCTTCTCGAGGATCTTGCGGCGTTCGCCGTAGATGACCCGGCGCTGATTGTTCAGGACGTCGTCGAACTCGAGCGCGCGCTTGCGGATGTCGAAGTTGCGCGTCTCGACCTTGATCTGAGCCTGGGTGATCGCGCCTGTGACCATGCCCGACTCGATGGGCTGATCGTCATCGAAGCCCAGGCGCGTCATGAGGCCGGCGATGCGCTCGGAGGCGAACACCCTGATGAGATCGTCCTCGAGGGAGTTGTAGAAGCGGGTCGTTCCGGGATCGCCCTGCCGGCCGGCGCGGCCGCGCAGCTGGTTGTCGATGCGCCTGGCCTCGTGCCGCTCGGTGCCGATGACGTGCAGGCCGCCCTTCTCCTTGACGCCATCGCCGAGCAGGATGTCCACGCCGCGGCCGGCCATGTTCGTCGAGACGGTCACCGCACCCTGCTGGCCGGCGCCGGAGATGATGAGCGCCTCACGCTCGTGGTTCTTCGCGTTCAGGACGTCGTGCTTGATGCCGTGGCGCTTGAGCTCGTCGGAGAGCCGCTGGCTCTTGTCCACCGACGTCGTGCCGATGAGGATCGGCTGACCCTTGGCGTTGCGCTCCTTCACCTCGCGCACCACGGCGTCCCACTTGCCCTGCTCCGTCCGATAGACGAGATCGGGGTCGTCCTTGCGCACCATCGGCCGGTGGGTCGGGATCACGGTGACCTCGAGCTTGTAGACCTTGAAGAGCTCCTCCGCCTCGGTCGCGGCCGTACCGGTCATGCCCGCGAGCTTGGTGTACATCCGGAAGTAGTTCTGGATCGTGATCGTCGCGTAGGTCCGCGTCTCACGCTGGATCTTGACCCGCTCCTTCGCCTCGACCGCCTGGTGGAGCCCATCGCTCCAGCGCCGGCCGGGCATGAGCCGGCCGGTGAATTCATCGACGATGACGACCTCGCCGTCCTTCACCACGTACTCGCGGTCCTTCAGGTACAGCGCCTTCGCCTTCACGGCGTTGTCCAGGTAGTGGACCGCGCTCACGTCGCCCTCGTACATGTTGCGCACGCCGAGCAGGCTCTCGGCGCGCGCGATCCCGCTCTCGGTCAGCGTGACCGCGCGGTACTTCTCCTCGATGAGGTAGTCATCGCCCTCGGTGAGTCTGGCTGCGACGCTGGCGAACTTGTAGTACATCTCGGACGCGTCCTCGGCGGGCGAGGAGATGATGAGCGGCGTCCGCGCCTCGTCGATCAGGATCGAGTCGGCCTCGTCGACGATCGCGTAGGTGAGCTCGCGCTGCACCACGTTCGCGAGGTCGTCGACCATGTTGTCGCGCAGATAGTCGAAGCCGAACTCGCTGTTCTGCCCGTAGGTGATGTCTGCGAGGTAGGCCTCGCGGCGGGTGACGTCGCGCCAGTGGCGGTGGCGTGGGTCGACCGCTTCCAGCTCGATCGCGGGGTCGTAGACCGCCGACTTGTCGTGGGCGATGTACGAGACGCTCATACCGAGCGCGTGATAGATCGGCGCCATCCATCCGGCGCCGGTCTTGGCGAGGTAGTCGTTGGTGGTGACGAGGTGCGCACCGGTGCCCGGCAGTGCATTGAGGTACAGCGCCAGCGACGCGACGAGGGTCTTGCCCTCACCGGTCTTCATCTCCGCGATGTGCCCGCGGTGGAGCGCCATACCACCGAGGAGCTGGACGTCGAAGTGGCGCTGGCCGAGCGTCCGGCGCGCCGCCTCGCGGACCGAGGCGAAGGCCTCGGGGAGGAGGTCGTCGAGCGTCTCGCCCTTCGCGAACCGCTCGCGGAACAGCTCGGTCCGGCGGCGGAGCTCGTCGTCGGACAGCGCTTTGGTCGTCTCCTCCAGCGCGTTCACGCGCCCGGCGACCTTGCGGAGGCGGCGAAGCTCTCCTTCGTTGGTGTCGAAGATGCGGGTCAGGACGCTCATCGGCGATCGACTATGAGATCGGCAGCGGCATCTGCGATCCGGGCGGATTGAACAGGGCGCCGACCGACTCCCCCTCGTGGATGCGGCGGATCGCCTCGGCAAAGAGCGGCGCGACGGGGAGGATGCGCAGGCGCGGATCGTTGCGCACGGTCGGCCGCAGGGGACAGGTGTCGGTGGTCACCAACTCGACGATACCGCTCGCGAAGAGGCGCTCCGCGGCGTCACCCGACAGGACCGCGTGGGTGACGGCCACCCAGATGTCGGTCACGCCGTGCTCCTGCAGGACGCGGATGGTGTTCAGCATGGTCGTTCCGCGATCGATCTCATCGTCGATGACGATCGCCTTGCGCCGCTCGATGTCGCCGATGATGCCCACGATCTCGCTGCGGCCGCTGTTGTCGCGGTGCGTCTTCTGCATGAAGACCAGCGGGACATCGAGCAGCTCCGCCACCCGTCGCGCCGCGTTCGCGTACCCGAGGTCGGGGACGACGAGCGCGAAGTCGTCCTTCCGTTCGCCCACGATCGACTTCAGGTACTCGACGATCCGGTTGCGCGCGCTGAGCTCGTCACCCGGGATGCCGAAGAAGCCCTGGATCTGCATCTGGTGCATGTCCATGGTGAGGAAGCGGTCGGCGCCCGCGACGGTGATGAGGTCCGCGAGCAGGCGCGCGGTGATCGGGACCCGCGGCTGGTCCTTCTTGTCCGAGCGACCGTAGGCGTAGTACGGCATCACCGCCGTGACGCGCGCGGCCGAGGCGCGCTTGCAGGCGTCGATCATGATGAGCAGCTCCATGATGGCGTCGCTCACACCGACGCCCGGACCGGCGGTCAGCGACTGCACGAGGAAAACGTCGTGTTCGCGGACGTTCTCATTGATCTTCACGAAGATGTTGTCGTTCGCGAACTTGAAGACATCGGCGTCCCCGAGCGGGATCTCCAATGTGCGGCAGATATCGTGCGCGAAGGTCGGGTGGGCGTTCCCGGTGTAGACGGCGAGTCCCCGCTCGTACACAGGTCTCCCCTCCTGGCTCCTCGTGCTGGGCGGCGCGCCTGCAACGGAAGTATATGGGCGCTAGCCTCTG
>DASSPF010000056.1:0-2793 GCA_035699805.1 Candidatus Limnocylindria bacterium
CGAGCGGGCCGAGCGCATTCGTCGTGCCCCAGACGGAGAACCCGATGCCCACCGCGGTCGCGCGCTCCTCGGGGACGGTGGCGGTCATGAGCAGCGACTGGTGGAACGGCCAGGAAAGGTTGGTCAGGAAGCTGCGGATCAGGTGCAGCGTGGCGGCGAGCCAGAAGAACGGAGCGACGACGATGAGCGCGATGCAGACGGCGCTCGATGAGAGCGCGATGAGCACCGTGTTCGGTCCGCCGAGGCGCCGCTCGAGGTAGGGGATGGCCACGAGCGTGCCCAGCGAGGCGATCTGGCCCGCGGCGTACCACGGACCCAGGTCGGCCTCGGTGACCCCGAAGCGCAGGCCGAACCAGAGGGGCAGCAGCTGCACCGCCACGCCGAGGCCGAAGCCCAGGAAGCCGACGGCGATGGCGTACGTGAGGATCGGCCGCCGCGAACGTCGCGGCCACCAGCCGGCCGCGACCCGCGCCGCGTGCACCGCCGGGTCATCGCGGATGGGGAGCAGCACCAGGCCCGCCGCCAGAGTGACGAGCGCCATGGCGAGATACGGCGGCCGGTACGCGGCGATCTCGGAGAGCCCGGGCACGATCTGGTGGAGGAGCAGCGGCGCGCCGGCGGAAAGCGAGCCGAACGCGAGCGCGAGGCTCCAGAGGGCCTGGCTCGCCGCGAAGACGCGGGTGCGCTGCTCCTCCGTGGTGTTGTCCGCGAGGAGCGCGTCGAAGCTTGCGATGGTGAGCGCGCCCGCGGCGCCGTTGGCCAGGCCGACGCCGCCGAGGAGACTCGCCACGACGAGCCAGCCGATCTCGGTGGTGCTCGCGAAGATGAGGTAGCTCGGGATCGGCAACAGCGTTCCGGCGAGGAGGAAGCGCCGCCGGCCCCAGCGGTCGGCGAAGACGCCGGAGAACGCGACGAGGAGCGCCGTCATCGCGCCGGACGCGGTGTAGAGGCCGCCGATGATCGCCGGCTCCAAGCCCGCGCGTGCGAGATAGAGCGGCAGCACCACGATGAGGTAGCCGAGCGGCACGGTGGCCAGGAACGAGCTCGCGAGGAGCAAGCGCGTCCCGCGGGGTGCGTAGCGTGCCGCGAGCGCATTCATTGGCGATCGCGAGCGTACGCCGCGTGCCGCGTTGTCCGCATTGCGTACGGGACCTGTGCGGCGCTATCCTCAACGCCACTTAGAACTTGTGAAACCTCCGGCCGGAGGGGCACGCCGTTCCATCGGCCGGTTTGCGATCCGGGGGCTCTCGCCCCGACACGGCGGGCGTCCTCGTTCGCGCAACACGGAAAGGAACACGCAATGCCCGACATCCTCGTCGTGGGCCTGGTGGCCCTCGTCGCAGGCTTGATCGGCTTCGGGATCGCCCTCTTCCTGCGTCGCTCGTTCGCGCTCTCCAGCGAGGTGGCCGCCCGCGCCAACGCCGAGCGGCTCCTGGCCGAAGCACGCGCGAAGCAGAAGGAGATCATCCTCGAGGCCAAGGACGAAGCACTCAAGGTGGCGAAGGCCGCCGAGCTCGAGAACCGCGAGCGCCGTGCGGAGCTCCAGCGCTACGAGACCCGGCTCGACAAGAAGGACGAGCAGCTCGACCAGAAGATCGCCCAGGTCGAGGAGCGCGATCGCCGGCTGGGCGTGAAGGAGACCGAGCTCGAGGCCGAGCGTGCCAAAGTGGTCCAGCTCCAGGAGGAGCAGCGCACCGAGCTCGCCCGGGTCGCCTCCCTGACCATGGACGAGGCGCGTGGCCTGCTCCTCGAGCGCGTGGAGGGCGAGATGCGCGACCTGATCAGCCGCCGCGTCCGGGAGATGGAAGCCGAGGCGCGGGAGCACGTGGACGCCAAGGCGCGCGACCTCATCACCATGGCCATCCAGCGCTTCGCCGCAGAGCACACCACCGAGCACACCGTGACGGTGGTGGCGCTGCCAAGCGACGACATGAAGGGCCGCATCATCGGCCGCGAGGGCCGGAACATCCGCACCCTCGAGACGCTCACCGGCGTCGATCTCATCATCGACGACACGCCCGAGGCAGTGGTCGTCTCCGGCTTCGACCCTATCCGTCGCGAGGTCGCCAAGCGCGCCCTGGAGCGGCTCCTCGTGGACGGCCGGATCCACCCCGCGCGCATCGAGGAGATGGTGGCAAAGGCCAAGAGCGAGATCGATCAGGTCATGAAGGAGGCCGCCGAGGGCGCGGTCTACGAGGTGGGCATCCCCGGCCTGCATCCGGACCTGGTGAAGCTCCTCGGCCGGCTCCATTTCCGCACCTCGTACGGTCAGAACGTCCTGCGGCACTCCATCGAGGTCGCGCATGTCGCGGGCATGCTCGCGGCCGAGACCGGCTACGACGTCCAGACCATGAAGCGGGCCGGCCTGCTGCACGACATCGGCAAGGCCATCGACCACGAGGTGGAGGGCGCGCACACGGTCCTCGGTGGTGAGCTGCTGAAGCGCTACGGCTTCCCGCAGACGGTCATCGACGGCGTCGTCGGACACCACGGCGACGTCGAGCCAGTGACCATGACGGGCACGCTCATCTCCGCGGCCGACGCCATCAGCGCGGCGCGGCCGGGTGCCCGCAGCGAGATCGTCTCGAACTACATCCAGCGCCTCCAGGAGCTCGAGAGCGTCGCGAACAGCTTCGAGGGCGTGGAGAAGTCGTTCGCCATCCAGGCGGGCCGTGAGGTCCGCGTCATCGTGAAGCCGGAGCAGGTGGACGACCTCACCTCGGCGCGCCTCTCCCGGGACATCGCGCAGAAGATCCAGGAGACGATGCAGTACCCCGGGCAGATCAAGATCAC
>DASSPF010000057.1:0-2392 GCA_035699805.1 Candidatus Limnocylindria bacterium
AGCGTGCGCAAGGCAAGAGGACTACTGGGCATCCTCGTCGGACTGACGCTGCTGTTGCATGCGGGTGCGACGGCGGCGAACGCCGACGAGCAGGGCAACAACGGCACGGTCAAGATCCACGAAGGAGGCACCGAGGCGGAGCCGATCCGCCGCAACGAGCCACACGTCTGCACCTTCCACGTCCACGGGTTCAATTTCGACGCGAGCTCGTCGGGCACGTGGCGCATCGACAGGCACGCGCCAAGCGGCAGCGGGACGGCCTCGTCCGGCACCTGGACAGCGGACGCCAGCGGTGAGTGGCGTACACAGGACATGAGCCTGGCGCCTGGGCACTACAAGCTCTACGCGAAGCAGACCGCCCCGATGACCGCGGGCGGCGACAAGCAGAAGGTCTTCTGGGTCGAGTGCGATCAGGGTGACGTGACCGGCGGCGAAGACACGACCGGCGGGACCACGGGTGAGACCACCGGTGGCACGACCGGTGGCACGACCGGTGGCACCAGCGGCGGAACTACCGGCACCACGGGTGGTGGGACCACCGGTGGCCAGGGCAACGCGACCAGTGGCGGCAACGCGACCAGTGGCGGCAACGCGACCACTGGTGGCTCCAGCGGCACCACGGGTGGTGCGACCACCGGTGGTCAGGGCAGCGTGACCGGCGGCGACACCGATCTCGGCACGACCGGTGGCCAGGGAGCGGCCAGCGGCGGCGGGACCGCGCCTTCCGGCGCGCAGGGCAACGTCAACTTCCCGACCGGCCCGAACGCCGCGGCGGGCGTCAGCCCGACCGTCTCGAGCCTGCCCTCCACGAGCACCGTCGGGCAGAACGCGGGCATCGCCGGACTCGGCGCGCTCCTCATCCTGCTCGGGGCATTCCTGCTCCGGCGGCCGGAGCGCCAGTCGCGGTAGACCCAAGGCCCGTCCCAGCGGGTCTACCTTGCGCGGTGAAGAGGGCCCCCGAAAGGGGGCTCTCTTCGGTCTTCGCGCCGTGGGCACAGCGCGTGCACCCCGCCCAGAGCCCATGTGGCAAAGGACATCGCGCTGATCCCGCGCCTCCGCGATTTCTGGATCGGCGAGGCCGATCTCGCGCCGGTCGCCCTGTTTCGCATCCTCTACGGCGTCCAGCTCTTCAATTGGATCTGGCAGCTGTACCCGAACCTCGCCGCGTTCTTCACCGACGAGGGGGTCCTTCCGCGCCGCTCTCTGCTCGCGACGTACGGCGATCGCTTCAGCCTCCTGAACCTCGTCGGCGAGTGGTGGCAGGTCGCGGCCTTCTGGCTGCTGTCGCTCGGTGTGGCGGTCCTGCTCGCGGTCGGCTGGCGCAGCCGCATCGCCGCACTCGCCGCGTTCATCGTGGTGTCGAGCTTCTCGTGGCGCGATCCGCTCATCCTCGACGGATCGGACTTCGTGTTCCGGGTGGTGCCATTGTGGCTCGCGTTCACCGATTGCGGCGCGCGATTCTCGCTCGACGCGCTCGGGCGAGCGCGGCGCGGCGAGCCGAACACCGGGCGCGGGCCAGCGCTGCCGGTGCGCATCCTCGAGCTGCAGATCGCGTGGGTCTACCTCGCGACCGGACTGGAGAAGCTCGGTGGCGAGCTCTGGCCGTCGGGGATCGCGCCGTACTACGCGCTCCAGCTGGAGCACACGTTCGGTCGCTCATGGGCGCGACCCGTCGCAACGAGCATGGCGCTCGTCCCGCTCATCAGCTGGGCGACGCTCGTGATCGAGATCGCCTTCCTCCCGCTGGCCCTCCTCCCGTCCCGGATCACCCGCCTGCTCGCGGTGGCCGGCGCAGCCGGTCTGCATCTGGGGATCGCGCTGCTGATGAACGTGGGGAACTTCCCGGTGATCATGCTGAGCGCCCTCGTCCTCTTCGTCCCCGCTGCGCCCATCGAGCGCACCGTACGACGCGTCGCGCTCCGGACCGAGCTCCTCCGCCGGCTCGGTCCGGTCGCCGATATGGCGATCGCGGCGCTGCCGCAGCGGCGTGGCGTGCCAGTGCGGCCGGGTATGCGGAGCTGGGGTGGGACGGCGCTCGCGTGTTTCGCCCTCCTCGCGATGGCCACCGCGGTCCCATCGCAGCTGGAGACGCTGCGACCGAGCGGCGACCTCGCGTCGCTCCTGCGCTTCCTGTCCGTCGACCAGCGCTGGGACATGTTCTCGCCGGAGCCCGCGCGCGCCGACGGCTGGATGCGGATGCCGGCCGTGCTCCAGGACGGCACGCGTCTCGACCTGCTCACCGGCGGTCCCGCGGACGACAGTAGCGAGCGATACAGTGACGCCCTCTACACGCGCTGGGTGAAGGTGCAGGAGCGCATCGCCAGCGCGGCGTACAGCGATTATCGTCTTGAGTACGCGAGACACTTCTGCCGCAGCCGCAACCTGCACCTGC
>DASSPF010000058.1:0-10633 GCA_035699805.1 Candidatus Limnocylindria bacterium
CCGGGCATCGCCGGCGTGGACACGCGTGCGCTGGTCCGCCGCCTGCGCGCGAAGGGCACGTTGCGCGGCGCGCTGCTGCAGGTCCCGCCGCATCTCGCCCACGACCCCGGTGTGGCGCAGGAGGCCATCGCGAAGGCGCGCGCCGCAGCGCCGCTGGCGGCGCGTCCGCTCGTCGTCGAGGCGACCGGCGCCGGCCGGCAGGTCGGCAGCGGTCCCAAGGTGGCGCTCCTCGACACCGGCGTGAAGGAGAACCAGGTGCGCTGCCTGGTGCAGCGTGGCGCGTCCGTCCGGGTCTTCCCGGCCACCGCGAGCGCGCGGGACGTGCTCTCCTGGGCGCCCGACGGCATCGTGGTGACGAACGGTCCGGGCGACCCTGCCGCCATCGCGCCCATCGCGCAGAACGTGAAGCTGCTCCTCGATGCCGCGCTGCAGCGCGGTGCCTCGCGGCCGCTCCCCATCCTCGGCATCTGTCTCGGTCACCAGCTCATCGGCCGGGCCATCGGCGCCACCACCTCGCGTCTGCCGTTCGGCCATCACGGAGCGAACCATCCGGTCCAGGATCTGCGCACCGGAGCGGTCGTCATCACCAGCCAGAACCACGAGTTCCAGGTGGATGAGGCGTCGATCCCGGCGGCGAGCGACTTCGTGGTGAGCGCGCGGAACCTGAACGACGGATCGGTCGAGGGGCTCGCGCACCGCACGCTGCCGATCAGGAGCTACCAGTACCACCCCGAGGGCGCGCCCGGACCGCGCGACAACGAGCCGGTGTTCGACGCGTTCCTCACGGACGTCCGCGCCGCGGTGGAGCGGCGATGAAGGTCCTCATCATCGGCTCGGGTCCGATCGTCATCGGGCAGGCGGCGGAGTTCGACTATGCCGGGACGCAAGCCTGCCGCGCGCTCCGCGAGGAGGGCATCGAGACCGTGCTGGTGAACTCGAACCCGGCGACGATCATGACCGACACCGGCGTCGCGGACATCACCTACCTGGAGCCGCTCACGGTCGAGGTGCTGGAGCGGATCATCGCCAGGGAGCGGCCGGATGGGCTCCTGCCGACGCTCGGCGGACAGACCGGGCTGAACCTCGCGGTCGCGCTCGCTGAGGCAGGTGTCCTGGAACGCTACGGGGTGCGCCTCCTGGGGACGCCGCTGCACGCGATCCAGCAGGCCGAGGATCGCGAAGCGTTCAAGCAGCTGCTCATCTCCATCGGCGAGCCCGTGCCGGAGTCGGTCACCGCGCGAACGGTGGAGGAGGCAGTCGCGTTCGCGGAGCGCATCGGCTATCCGGTGGTGATCCGTCCGGCCTTCACGCTCGGCGGGACCGGTGGCGGCTTCGCCCACGACCCCATGGAGCTCCGGACGATCGCCGCGCGTGGCATCAGCGCGTCGCCGATCGGGCAGGTGCTCGTCGAGCGCTCGCTGGTGGGCTGGAAGGAGATCGAGTACGAGGTCATGCGCGACGGCGGGGACACCTGCATCACCGTGTGCAACATGGAGAACATCGATCCGATGGGCGTGCACACCGGTGACTCGATCGTCGTCGCGCCGTCGCAGACGCTGACCGACAAGGAATACCAGATGCTCCGCAGCGCGGCGATCAAGATCATCCGCGCGCTGGGCATCGAGGGCGGCTGCAACGTCCAGTTCGGCCTGCACCCGGACCGCTCGCCGTCGGACGATCCGGATGCGCACGTCCCCTATTACGTCATCGAGGTCAACCCGCGCGTGTCGCGCTCGTCGGCCCTCGCCTCCAAGGCCACCGGCTACCCGATCGCCCGCGTGGCCGCGAAGATCGCCATCGGCAAGCGCCTCTGCGAGATCCCCAACGCGGTCACGAAGCGGACGACCGCGGCGTTCGAGCCCGCGCTGGACTACGTGGTGGTGAAGATCCCGCGCTGGCCCTTCGACAAGTTCCCGGCGGCCGACCGCGCGCTGGGGACCCAGATGAAGGCGACCGGTGAGGTGATGGCCATCGACCGCACCTTCGAGGCGGCGCTGCAAAAGGCGCTGCGCTCGCTCGAGGTGAAGGGCGCCGGTCTGCTCTGGGAGGCGCCGGCGTGGGTGGACGTGACCGATCCCACGGCGTTCTGCGACCGATTCCTGACCGGCAGCGCCACCGATGACCGACTCTGGCGCGTGTTCGCCGCCCTGCGCCGGGGCGCCAGCGTGGACGACGTGCACGTGCGCACCCACATCGACCGCTGGTTCCTGCGCAAGATGGCGCGGGTGGTGCGCTTCGCCGAGGACGAGCTGCAGGGCAAGACGCCCACACCCGATCTCTTGCGCCGCGCGAAGCGGCTCGGCTTCGCCGACTCGGACATCGCCACGCTCACCGGCATGCTGGCCGCGGACGTCCGCCGTCTGCGTGCCCAGTGGGGGATCCGGCCGGTGTACAAGATGGTCGACACCTGCGCCGCCGAGTTCGAGGCGGTGACGCCGTACTTCTACTCGACCTTCGAGCAGGAGAACGAGGCCACGGCACTCCCCGGCCGGAAGGTCGTGATCATCGGCTCCGGCCCCATCCGGATCGGTCAGGGCATCGAGTTCGACTGCTGCTGCGTGCAGGCCGCGATGTCGCTCCGCGAGAGCGGTGTCCAGGCGATCATGGTGAACAGCAACCCCGAGACCGTCTCGACGGACTTCGATGCCTCGGCGCGCCTCTACTTCGACCCGCTGGATGAGGAGTCCATCGCGAGCGTCCTCGAGAACGAGGGAGGGGGTGGGGGCCCCCAGGCACGAAGTGACATCGACGTGCTGACGCAGTTCGGCGGCCAGACCGCGCTGAACGTCGCGGAGCGCATCGGCGGCATCGGCGGACGGATCGCCGGGACATCGGCCGAGGCGATCGCCCTCGCGGAGGATCGCCGCCGCTTCCACGAGTTCGCGGACGCGCTCGGCATCCCCCAGCCGCCCGGTGGGACCGCCGCGTCGCTCTCGGAGGCCCTCGCCATCGCCGAGGAGATCGGGTACCCGGTGCTGGTGCGTCCGTCGTACGTGCTGGGCGGACGCGGCATGGAGATCGTGTACGCGAAGGAGGACCTCGAGCGCTACTTCCACGCGGCACTCGAGGCCGGCACCGGGCGCGTCCTCGTGGACAAGTACCTCCGCGGGAAAGAGGTCGAGGTCGACGCGGTGAGCGACGGCACCGACACGCTCGTGGCGGGGATCATGGAGCACATCGAGCGCGCCGGCGTGCACTCCGGCGACAGCTACGCCGTGTACCCCGCGCAGAACCTCATGCCCGCGGAGCGGCGCCGCATCGTCGAGCTGACCGCGCTCATCGCGCGCTCGCTGCCGGTGAAGGGCCTCCTGAACATCCAGTTCATCGTCGAAGAGGGGCGTGTGTGGGTCCTCGAGGTGAATCCGCGCTCGAGCCGGACCGTCCCATTCCTCACCAAGGTCACCGGCGTGCCGCTCGTGCGCCTCGCCGTCGCGATCTCGCTCGGGGCGACGCTCGCCGAGCTCGGCCACGCGCGCGCCGACGGGATCGCGCCGGACGCGCCGCTCGTCGCGGTGAAGGCACCGGTGTTCTCCATGGCCAAGCTGCTCGACGTCGACACCTACCTCGGGCCGGAGATGAAGAGCACCGGCGAGGTCATCGGCGTTGACCGCACGTTCGCGCCGGCCCTCTGGAAGAGCCTCGTCGCGGCCGGGCTGGCGCCGGTCCCGAGCGGCGAGGTGCTCATCACCGTCGCGGACAAGGACAAGGAGGAGGTCGTGCCGATCATCGAGGGCCTCCACTGGCTCGGGTACGACCTCGTGGCCACACGCGGCACGGCGGCGCTCATCCGCTCGCTGGGCATCGACGTACGCGAGATCGGCAAGCTGTCGGAGGGGACCGACGAGATCGTGAAGGTCATCCGTTCCGGGCGCTGCGCCGCGGTCGTGAACACGCCGACGCTCGGCCGCACGGTCGACCGCGACGGCTTCCTCATCCGGCGAGCCGCGGTGGAGGCGCGCGTTCCGTGCCTCACCTCGCTCGACACGGCGCTCGCGGTCGTCACCGCGCTCCGCGCCTCGGCCGTCGCCTATGACGTCGCCCCGCTCGCCGAATACCGGTCACCGGTCGCCGCGACCGCCATCGAATAGGAGGGATGCCATGAGCTCGATCTACCACGACGGCAACAGGCAGCTCCAGGAGCGCTACGACACCGGCCGGATCGCCGATCGTATCGAGGAGGTCCTCGTGTCGGATGTCATCTCCGACAGCGACAGGGCGTTCATCGAGTCGCGCGATATGTTCTTCCTGGCCACCGCGGACGACGCCGGCCTGCCGAACTGCTCGTACAAGGGTGGCGACCCCGGATTCGTCCGCGTCACCGACGAGCGCACCATCGCGTTCCCGAACTTCGACGGGAATGGCATGTACCTCTCCATGGGCAACGTGCTGGTGAATCCGAGCGTCGGTCTCCTGTTCATCGACTTCGAGCGTGGGCATCGCATGCGCCTGAATGGCGTCGCCTCGATCGATCCGCAGGATCCCCTCATGGCCGAGTACCCCGAGGCGCAGTTCATCGTCCGCGTTCGCGCGCGCGAGGTGTTCCCGAACTGTCCGCGCTACATCCATCGCTACCGTCTGGTGGAGCGCTCGCGCTTCGTGCCGAAGAAGGGCCGGGCGACACCGGTGCCCGCGTGGAAGTGCGCGGACTGGTCCGCCGATGCGCTTCCGGCGAACGACCCCGCGCGCGACCCGCGGCGCGAGGTCATCTGATCCGCGCACCGCGATCCGCACCGGCCGTCGCCACCGCGCTGGTGGTGTCCGCCTCGCTCCTCGGGGACACGCTCCTGTACACGGTGCTGCCGGTGCAGGCGAGCTCCCTCGGCGTGTCGCGTCCGATGGTCGGGGTGATCCTCTCGCTGAATCGATGGGTGCGCCTCGCGACGAATCCGATCGCCGCCCGACTGTACGAGCGGCTTCCCGCGGGTCTCCTGGTGCTCGCGGCGATCCTGCTCACCGGTGTCTCGACGGCGATGTACGCCATCCCCACCGCGATCGCGCTGTTCCTCTTGGGCCGGCTCCTCTGGGGGTTCTGCTACTCGGTGCTGCGCCTGGGCTCGTTCCTCGCCGCGCTCGAGGACCGGAGCGCCCACCCGGGGCGGCGGATCGGCAACACCCGCGCGATCTGGGGCCTCGGCTACTTCGGCGGCGCGATCTTCGCGCCGTTCGCGTTCGAGGCCTGGGGCTGGATGGGGATGTGCCTCATCGCCGCCGCGGTCTCGGTCATCGCCGGCATCGGTCCCGCGCTCGTCGCGCTCGACTGGCGCCGCCACGTGCGTGTCCGCGACGCGGGTGACGTGCCCGCGTCGGTCTGGGAGGCGCGGTCGCTCGCGCTCTTCGCCATCGCCACCATCCAGCTGGCCCTCTACGCGGGCATCGTCGTGGCCGCGGGCGGCTTTCGCGTGGACGAGCTGTTCCACGACGGTGGCGTGATCCTCGGCGTGATCGTGCCGGCCACGTTCATCGCCGCGGCGTTCGCGCTGACCCAGCGGATCGCGCAGGTGGCGTGGACGCCCATCGCCGGACGCTGGAGTGACCGTGCCGCGAGCCGCGCCTTTGCCCTGTCGACCGCGCTGTCCGTCGTCTCCATCGTCGGGCTGGTGTTCCCCATCGACGCGCTCTCGTTCGTCGTGCTCGGCGGCAGCGCCTTCGTGAACGGGCTCACCGCGACCATCGCCGTGGAGCTCGCGGTCGCCCGGCGCGCCACCGACGCCGACCGGCCGCGCATCCTCGCGACGCTCCACACCTGGCAGGACGCCGGCGCCGCCTCGGGCGCGCTCGCGGGCGGCGTCCTCGCCACGCTCGGCGCCGGGACGGCGCTCCTGGCCGGCGCGGGTCTCCTCGCGCTCACGTTGCCGCTCTGGTGGGCGGCGGTGCTGCGGCCATGATCCTGGAGGAGGGCCGCGTGGTCGCGAATACCGCGATCGGCGAGCTCGGCACCCTGCTCGCCATCCACGCGCCGGGCATCGCCGAGCGCGCGAACGCAGGGCAGTTCGTCCACGTGCGCCCCGGCCGCGGCTGGGACCCGCTGCTGCGCCGCCCGTATTCCTTCGTCCGCATCGATCGCCGCGGCGGCGAGATCGAGCTGATCGTGAAGCCGCTCGGTCCCGGTGGCGAGTGGATCGCGGAGCGACGCGCGGGGGACGCGCTTGACCTGCTCGGCCCCCTGGGCACGGCGTTCGTCGTGCGCCGCGAGACGACCAACCTGCTGCTCGTGGCCGGGGGCACCGGGATCGCGCCGATGCGGGTCATCGCCGAGCAGGAGGCGGCCCGGCGCAGCGTCACGCTGGTGATGGGCGGACGCAGCGTTGCCCACCTCTGGCCGTCGGACCGGCTGCCACCGAGCGTCGAGTACGTGGCCACCACCGAGGACGGCTCGTTCGGCGTGCGCGGCCGGGTCACCGACGTGCTGCCCGAGCTCCTCCGGTGGGCGGACCAGGTGCTCGCCTGCGGCCCGTGGCCGATGCTCGCGGCGATCGGCCGGATGCGTGACGAGGCCGAGCGCGGCCCGGTCGTGGCCGGCCGCCAGCCGCTCCTCGACGCGCAGATCGCGGTGGAGCAGCACATGGGCTGCGCGATGGGCGTGTGCCGGGCGTGCGTGATCGTCACCGCGCAGGGCAACGCGCGCGTGTGCCGCGAGGGCCCGGTCTTCGCCCTGGGCGACGTGCGCTTCGCGCTGGGCGAGCCCGCGACCGTGGGTGGGAGCTCCTGATGCCGTGGCGGCGTCCGCGCAGACCGGAGCAGCGGCAGGGCTCGCCGCGCATCTCGGCCGAGGAGCGCCTCGAGCTCGCGAACGAGGGCGAGGAGGAGCGCGACACGGTCGAGCTCGCGTCCCTCGATGGGGCGAGCATCGTGGAGGCCGCGACCGGCGAGCCCGAGCGCGCCGTCACGGAGCCGACGTTCGCGCTCGACGCGGAGCGGCTCGCGGAGACGCAGGTGGTCGCGGCCTCGCGCCGTGAGGACCTGCCCGAGCACGGTGTGGACCTGGAGGTCGAGGTCGCGCGCGGGCTGCGCCTGAAGAACCCCGTCATGACCGCCTCGGGCACCTTCGGCCAGGGCACCGAGTACGCCGAGTTGATCGATGTCTCGCGCCTGGGCGCGTTCGTGAACAAGGGGACGACGCGACGAGCGCGTCCCGGGAATCCCCAGTACCGCATCGCCGAGACGCCCGCGGGCATCCTCAACTCGATCGGTCTCGAGAATCCGGGTGCCGCGGAGGTCGCGCGCGTCTATGGCCCGAAGTGGGCGAAGCTCGCGGTCCCGGTGATCGTGAACGTCGCCGGTCACAGCGTGGACGACTACGTCTTCGTCGTGGAGACGCTCGCCACGACACCCGGTGTCGTCGCGTTCGAGCTCAACATCTCGTGCCCGAACGTGAAGGGCGGCATGCTCTTCGGCTGCGATCCCGGCCTTGCCGCCGACGTCACCCGTGCCGTGCGCGGGACGACCGATCTGCCGATCATCGTGAAGCTCACGCCGAACGCTCCCGACGTCGTCGCCGTCGCGCGTGCGGTCGAGGAGGCGGGTGCCGACGGTCTCACCGCCATCAACACGGTGCTCGGCATGCGGATCGACACGAAGCGGCGCCGCCCCATCCTGGGGACGGGCAGCGGCGGCCTGTCCGGGCCGGCCATCCGTCCGATCGCCGTGCACCTCACGTATCAGGTGGCGCAGGCGGTGACCATCCCGATCATCGGCGCCGGTGGCGTGACCGACGCCCGCGACGCCCTGGAGTTCATCATGGCCGGGGCGTCCGCGGTGCAGGTGGGGACGGCGACCTTCGCCGATCCGACGGCGCCCCTGCGCGTGATCGAGGGGCTCGCGGCCTTCGTTCGCGCCGAGGGCCTTTCCTCCATCCGGGACGTCATCGGGGCGGCACTGCCGAACGAACGGCCTAACCCCGATGAGTGAGGCTTGACCGGGGGGACCTTCGTTAGGCTCGGCGATGTGGTGGCTCGCTCTGCCTGACCGTCTCCGGTTCGGACCGTTCCTGCTGCTCGAGCCCCATGCCCGCGAGCGGCTGCGGGCGCGCGCGGCGAAGGTCCGTCTCCGCGAGGGCGAGGTCCTCATCGAGGAGCGTCACGCCGACGACGACGCGTTCCTGCTCATCGAGGGTTCGCTGCGCGTCATGGCGCGCGGCGAGGGCCGGACGCTCGCGATCGTCGCCGCGCCCGCGCTCGTGGGCGAGATGGCGGTGGTCACCGATCACGAGCGGACCGCCACGGTGGTCGCCGACACCCCCTGCGCGCTCCTGCGCCTGCCGGGCAGCGAGCTGCGCCGGCTCATGGAAGAGCAGCCGCTCTTCGCCACGGCCATGCGCGAGCGGACCGACCTCCTGCGCGCGGATGCCTTCCTGAAGCGCCGCAGCCCGCTGCGCGATCTCCCCAGCGGCATCGTGGCCTCTCTCGCCGCGCGGCTCCGGCCGCGCGAGCTCGCGCCCGACCAGCTCGTCGACGGGAGCGACGACGACATCTATCTCGTCCGTCGCGGTGCCATCGAGCGCCTGCGCGACGGCCAGCGGACGCCGGTGGGCGACTTCGTCCAGCGCGAGCGCGGCGAGCGCTACGCCGCCGTGGGTGAGACCTGGATCTACGAGCTGCGCATGGCCGACGTGGCGCAGGCGATCGTCCGCCACCAGGAGCAGGTGCGCCGCATCGCGTCGCAGCTGTTGGACGGCGCCCGCGTCATCGCCGCCGATGGGGTGGTCATGGTGCGGGACGATGAGCTCGGCGGCACGCTCGTGCACGACGCCGAGCGGCGCGCGGTCGTCTCGGAGCACGTCGCGGCGCTCATCCCACGGCTGGATGGCCGCAGCGACGTGTCGGCGCTCATCCGCGCCTCGGGCCGCGGACGCGGCGAGATCGTCGAAGGGCTGGCGATGCTCGTGGCCGCGGGTCTGGCGGAGATCCGCCGCTAGGCGGGTCGCCGGTCGCGCGCCGCTCGGCTCACCGCGCGCGGCTAGACTCGCGGCGTGCCACCCCGCATCTCCGCCTCCGAGGAATGGCGCGCGTCGATCACCGCCCGCGTGACCGCGGTGAACGACATGCTCGACCAGGCGACCGCGGACCTCACGCTCGACCAGGTGAATCACCACGAGCGCGGCGGCGTCCTCCCGATCGCGTTCAGCCTGCTGCACGTCGTCGGCGGCCAGGACCGCTCCGTCAGCCAGTTCCTCGGTGAAGGTGCGGCGACGATCTGGGACGCCGCCGACTGGGCGACGCGCATCGGCTTCACGGGGGTGCACCCGGGTCGCGGCACGGCCATCGCCGACGCCGAGAAGGTCCGCATCGGCGACCTCGCCGCGTGGCGCGAGTACCAGGCCGCGGTGTTCGCGAAGACCGAGAGCGCGCTCGAGAACGCGCCGCTCTCGCTGTTCGAGAAGGATGCCTTCGGTGGGACGCGCCCGCCCGCGGCGCGCGGATCGTTCCTGCTGCTCCTCGTGCCGTCCGGGCCGATCCGCGTGATGGACGTGGTGGAGGCGTACATCTTCCAGCACGCCTCGCGGCACCTTGGCGAGATCGAGCACGCCCGCGCGCTCGTCGGCCTGGGAGGCCTCTCCTAGGCGGTGGACCCCGTCCTCGCGTACGTTGGCGACTGGCTCCATCTGGTCATCCGCTGGGCGCACATCGTCGCGGCCATCGCCTGGGTCGGCGCGTCGTTCTACTTCATCGCGCTCGACCGCTCCCTGCGGCCGCCGACCGACTCGTCGCGGGGCGTCGGTGGCGAGGCTTGGGAGATCCACGGCGGCGGCTTCTACCGCATCGAGAAGTTCCGCGTCGCGCCGGCGACGCTCCCGGAGCGCCTGGCCTGGTTCAAGTGGGAGGCGTACCTCACCTGGCTCACCGGCTTCGCGCTGCTCGTGCTCCTCTATTACCTCGGCGCGAACACGTACCTCATCGACCCACTCGTGCGGCCGCTCGAGGCCTGGCAGGCGATCGCGGCGAGCCTCGCCATCCTCGCCGCCGGCTGGGTCGCGTACGACCAGGCCGCGCGGCGTTTCCGCGATGGGCGCGCCCTCGTCGCGGTGATCTGCGTGCTCATCGCGCTCGCCGCGTGGGTCTCGAGCCAGCTCTTCAGCCCCCGCGCCGCGTACATCCAGACGGGGGCGCTCATCGGCACCTGGATGGCCGCCAACGTGTTCTTCGTCATCATCCCCGGCCAGCGCCGTCTCGTCGCGGCGACGGCCGCGGGCCGGACAGCCGAGGCGATCGACGGGATCCGCGGCAAGCAGCGGTCGGTGCACAACAACTACCTCACGCTCCCGGCGGTCTTCGCCATGATCAGCCAGCATTTCCCGTTCACCTACGGCAGCGACCAGCGCTGGCTGGTGCTCCTTGCGCTCATGGCCTGCGGCGCGCTCGCCCAGCACGCGCTGAACGTGCGGCACGACGGGCGCAGCGGCGCGACGGCGCTCGCTGCGGCCTTCGGACTGCTCGCGCTCGTGGCCGTTGGTCTCGCGCCGCTCCAGGTGGCCGGCGGCGCCATGACCGCGGCCGAGTTCCCCGCGGTGCAGGCGGTCATCACGCAGCGCTGCGTCGCCTGCCACTCGGTCACACCGACGTTCCCGGGGACCACCGTCGCGCCGAAGGGCGTGGTCTTCGATACCGCGCAGCAGATGCGGGCGGAGTCCCGCCGC
>DASSPF010000059.1:0-9243 GCA_035699805.1 Candidatus Limnocylindria bacterium
TAGGCCGCGCCGCCCACGCGGTCGAGCTCCTCCTTGCGCGCGAGTTCGACCTGGACGGTGAGTGGGTCGATGCGCTCCCGACGGCGGAGGAGCTCGTAGATCGTGGCGTAGATGCGCTGGTGGCGGGCGACGTAGAAGTCGCTCGTGTCCAGGGAGTCGGCGACCTTGAAGATGGCGTCGCGGTCGATGAGCAGGCTGCCGAGGACATGCTGCTCCGCGGCCTCGTCGAACGGGACCTGGCGGCCGGCGCGCGTCTCGAGCGTCACTCGGACAAGTCTAGAACGTGCGTTCTACCGGTCATCGAGGGGACCTCCGGCGCGCGGATCGGTCCGCGGAGGAAGCCCCACGGCGTGATGAACGCTAGTGTCCAGCGGGCGCGAGCGGGACCACCTTTGTCCACGTTCTCGTTCACAAACTTATCCACAGGAGGAGCGACCAGGCCTTGCGAGTGCTCGTGACCGGCGGCGCCGGATTCGTCGGCAGCAACATCGCGGACGCCCTGTTGGCGCGTGGCGACAGCGTCCTCGCGCTCGATGACCTCTCGACGGGGGACCGGGCGAATCTTGCCTCGGGCATCCCGCTGCGGGTCGCGAGCGTGGCCGACGCCGCGGCGCTCGACGCCGCGCTCACCGGGGAGCGGTTCGACGCCGTCGTGCACGCCGCGTCCAAGACCAAGGTCGTCGAGTCCATGGAGAAGCCCGACCTCTACCGCGCGGCGATCGTGGAGGGGACGCGGAACGTCGTGCGGCTGGCGGAGCGGCGCGGGGCGCGGATGCTGGTGAACATCTCCACCGGCGGCGCGATGTACGGCGAGACGCCGGTCTGCGCGAGCGAGGGCACGCCGGCGCGTCCCGACTCGAACTACGGGCGGTTCAAGCTGGAGGCCGAGGGCATCGTGACCGCGGCCGGCGTGCCGTCCATCACGCTCCGCCTCGCGAACGTGTACGGACGGCGGCAGCGCCGCGATCTCGAGGGCGGCGTCATCGCGATCTTCCTGGGCTGCTGGCAGCGGGGCGAGCCGCTCACGATCTTCGGTGAGGGCACCGCCGAGCGCGACTACGTGCACGCGGACGACATCGCCGACGCGGTCCTCGCCGCGCTCACCGGCGCATGGCACGGCACCTACAACATCGGCACGGGTGTCGCGACGAGCGTCAACGAGCTCGTGGCCGCGATGACCGAGGTCCTCGGCCCGCCGCCGGGCGTCCAGCGGGCGCCGGCCCGGCCGATCGAGACCCAGCGCTCCTGCGTCGACGCCTCGCTCGCGCGCCGGGACGGCCTGTGGACCGCGCGGATCGACCTTCGGGACGGCCTCCGGCGCACCGCCGCGGCCTGACGGCCCGCTGATTGCTCGTGACGGTCAGGTAGATGCGCTCCTTCTTCTTCGGCCTCTTCGTCGGCGTCGTGCTCATGGTCGCCCTGGGCGTCGGTGGGCTCGTGATGATCGGCCACGCCCTCGCGGTGAAGGATCCGCTCGCGAAGGCCGACGTGATCGTCGCCATCTCCGGTGACAACGGCCCGCGCACCCAGACCGCGGTCCGGCTCTGGCAGGAGGGCTACGCGCCGCTCCTGCTCTTCTCGGGGGCATCGCTCGACCCCGAGTCGGTGAGCTCGGCCGAGCTCATGAAGCGCGACGCGGTGCGTCTGGGCGTCCCGGCGACCGCCATCCTGGTCGAGCCTGCCTCGACGACCACCGAGGAGAACGCCCGCCTCACCGCACAGCTCATGAGCGAGCGGGGTCTGCGCAGCGCCATCCTCGTCACGAGCCCGTATCACCAGCGACGCGCCTCGATCTTCTTCGCGCGCGCGTTCGGCGCGAGCGGTCTCGAGCTCCGTAACCACCCCGCGAGCGATCCGGCGTGGGACCCCGACCGCTGGTGGACGCGCGAGCCCGCGCGGACGCTGACGCTGGTGGAGCTCGCGAAGCTGGGCGCCGCGGTCGTCTTCGCGAAGGAGTAGGCGGCACGCCGCTCCGGCGGACGTGTGCTCTAGCATCCGAACACGTGCCAGTGACCGCCGTCGTCGGCGCCCAGTGGGGCGACGAGGGCAAAGGCAAGATCACCGACCTCCTGGCGCAGGAGGCGGATGTGGTCATCCGGTACCAGGGCGGCAACAACGCCGGGCACACGGTCGTGAACCAGCACGGGACGTTCAAGCTCCACCTGGTCCCCTCCGGCGTCTTCAACCCGAGCGCGCTCTGCATCATCGGCCCCGGCACCGTGGTGAACCTCGAGGTGCTCTGCGAGGAGCTCGCGAACCTCGAGGCCCACGGGATCTCCACGGCCAACCTGCGGGTGAGCGACCGCGCGCATCTCCTCATGCCCTGGCACACGCTCCTCGATCGCCTGGACGAGCGCGAGCGCGGGCGGCAGAAGCTCGGCACGACCGGGCAGGGTGTCGGGCCCGCGTACGCGGACAAGGTCGCGCGCCACGGCATCCAGGTCTACGAGGTGCGTGACGAGCGCCGCTTCCGCGCCCGGGTCGCGCACGAGCTCGAGACCAAGAACAAGCTCATCGAACGGTTCGGCGACGCGCCGCTCGACGCGAACGAGGTGTCGGATCGCGTGCTGCGCGCCGCGGCGACGGTGGGCGACCGCATCGTGGACACGCTGCCGCTCGTCGAGCACGCCGTGCGCACGGACGCGCGCGTGCTGCTCGAGGGTCAGCTCGGGGCGATGCGCGACCTCGATTGGGGCATCTACCCGTACGTCACCTCCTCGAACCCGCTCGCCGGCGGCGCGACGATCGGCGCGGGCATCCCGGCCCGCTACATCACCAAGGTGATCGGCGTGGTGAAGGCGTACTCCACCGCGGTGGGGGAGGGGCCGTTCCCGACCGAGATGAGCGGACAGGAGGGCGATGCGCTGCGCGAGATGGCGAACGAGTACGGCGCGACGACCGGGCGTCCGCGCCGCGTCGGCTGGTTCGACGCCGTCGCCGCGCGCCACGCGCACCGGCTGAACGCGTTCACCGAGATCGCCGTGACCAAGCTCGACGTCCTCGGCGCGTACGAATCGATCCCGTTCTGCGTCGCATACGAGCTCGATGGGCGGCGCACCACCGACATGCCGCCCACGCAGGTGCTCGAACGGGCCACACCCGTGTACGAGCGGTGCGCCGGCTGGCACACGACGCTCGACGGTGTGGGCGACCGCGCGCACCTTCCCGCGGAAGCGCGGCAGTACCTCGCGAAGATCGAGCAGACGGTGGGCGCTCCGATCGGGATGGTCGGCATCGGCCCCGAGCGCGCGGCGACGCTCCTCTGATGGACTTCACCAGGACTGGTATCGAAGCAACCAAGCCTTGACATCTCCGTGCGCCGGGCATACGGTCCCGCCGCTCGAGGGGTGAGGGAAAGCGAGCACCGACCGTGGTGGGTCGGCGTGCCGAGCCGGGAGGCTGGTGGTGGCACGCGCTCGCGCGATCGTGGCGGTCCTCATCACCTCCTTGGTGCTCGCGGCCTTCCCCCTGCCACTCCAGTCGATCACGCGACACGGCATCCCGCCGGTCGTCGCCGCGGCGGATGACGATCTCGCGCTCCTCCCACCGGCCGGCTGGAGCGTGTCGCAGACGCTCGCGAACGACGGGGACGACGGGACCTCCGTCGCGCTGAGTCAGGGGTCGTGCCACCCGAACTGCGCCGTGACGCTCACCTTCACGCCGGCAGCGGGGACGTTCCCCGCGATCGGCTCGTTCCGCGTGCTCTGGTCGCAGACGAGCTCGTTCGGGAGCGCGATCGACTTCGTGCAGCTCACCTGCGCGGGCACGGTGCTGTGGCACGATGCCAGCGGCTTCGGCGGCTCGGGCACCCAGACGTACGACACCGGACGTCAGGCGGTCACCGGGACGATGGCTGCCCAGACCGCGGCGTTCAGCTGCACCTGGCTGATGCACTCGACGCTCTCCGCCGGCGGGCTGAGCGTGTACACGATCGCGCTCTGGGAGGCCGCTGCGCCGCCGCCACCGGGTGATGCCGGCAGCTGCTGCCCGTACGCGTACGCGCTCGATCCCAACGGCGCGTATTCGACGGACCCGGTGAACCTCGCCACCGGGAACTTCACCAGCCACGCCGACGACCTCGTCCTGCCCGGACGTGTCCTCGGCCTCGCCTTCACGCGCTGGTACAACTCCGCGGACGACCGTGACGGACCGCTCGGTCACGGCTGGACGCACTCGTACAACTGGAAGCTCACCGACGCGGGTGCGACGGTCGAGGTCCGCCGAGGCGACGGCAGGCGAGACACCTTCACCCGCAACCAGGACGGGAGCTACGCCAACCCGCCGAACGTCTTCGACACCCTGGTCAAGAACGCCGATGCGACGTTCACCCTGACGCTTGCCAGCCAGGTCGTGTACGAGCTCTCCAGCTCCGGCCAACTCTCGAGCATCCACGAGCCCGCGGGCAACCAGATCACCTTCTCGTACACCGCGGGGAAGCTCACGACGATCACCGACACGGTCGGGCGCCAGATCGCGCTGACGTACGACGCGGCGGATCGCCTCACCACGCTGCAGGATCCGCTTGGGCGTCGGGTGACCTACGCGTACGACGCCGCCGGCCGGCTCCAGACGGTGACCGACAAGATCGGCAACGCGCCGGGGCAAGATCCGGTGCAGCACCGCTGGACGTACGGCTACGACGGCACGACCCGCCACCTCACCACGATCACCGACCCCGACGGGCGCGTGCGCGTCACGAACACGTACGACGGCCAGGGACGCGTCTCCCAGCAGCGCGACGCACTGAACGCGCTGACGCAGATCGCGTACGGCACCGGACAGACGACGCTGACCGACGCGCGAGGCCACGAGACCACCTACACGTTCGATAGCCGGATGCGCGTGCTCACCCAGGCCGACACGGTCGGCGCGAGCACCTACACGATCTCGTACCTCTACGACGCCGCGGGCAACCGCACGAGCGTCACCGACCGCAACGGGCAGACCACGGACTTCACGTACGACGCGCGCGGGAACGTGCTCACGAAGACCGACCCGCAGATCGACCCGCAGACGCCGCGCTACCTGACGCAGTTCCAGTACGACACGAGGAACAATCTGACTCAGATCACCGATCCGCTCTCGTTCGTGACGACCATGACCTACGACCCGTCGACGAACGTGCTGCTGAGAGTCAGCCGACAGATCGACGCGAGCACCACTGCGGTGACGACGTACGAGTACGCCGATCCGGCCAGCCCCGGGCTTCCGACGAGGGTCATCGCGCCGCGTGGCAACGCCGGGCCGACGCCCGACGACGCCTACTCGACCGCGCTCGCGTACGACGCCCAGGCGAACCTCAGCCAGCGGATCGACCCGGACGGCGCCAAGACGACCTTCGGGTACGACGCGGCGGGTCGTCTGGTGAGCTTCGTGGACCCGGACGGCCACACCGCCGGCGCGAACCCGTCCGAGCACACCTGGACGATCGCGTACGACGAGAACGACCGCGAGACGTCTCGGACCGATCCGCTCGGGCACCGCCTCGCCTACGGCTACGACGGTGCCGGAGACCGCACGAGCCTGACCGACCGGAACGGGAACGTGACGACGTACCGCTACGACGCGAACACCCGTCTGTGGCAGACCCAGCAGCGGCCCGACCCGATCGGGCAGCCGGCGCTCGTGTACACGACCGAGGTCACGCGCGACGCCAACGGGAACGCGACGCGGATCGCCCAGGCGAACGCGGTCGTGACCGAGTACGCCTTCGACGCGCTGGACCGGCTGGTCTCCGTGACCACGCACCCCACCCCCACGACCGCGCTCACCACCAGCTACGTCCTCGACGGCAACGGCCAGCCGACCAGCCGCACCACCGGCGACGGCGTGACCGTCGCGTACGGGTACGACGCGCTGTCGCGGCTGACCAGCGTCAGCGCGTCCGGCCTCGCGCCGATCAGCTACGCCTACGACGCGGCGAGCAGGCGCATCACCATGACCGATGGCACGGGCACGACGAGCTACCAGTACGACGGGCTCGGTCGGGTGACCCAGATCGCCGCGCCGAACGGGACGCTCACCTACGCCTACGACCTCGACGGCAACCGCACCACCCTCGGCTATCCCGGCGCGCAGCGGGTGACCTACGCGTACAGCCCGGGCGGCCGCATGCGCACCGTCACCGACTGGGCTGGCCGCGTCTCCAGCTACACCTACACGGACTCCGGCCTGGTCGCGAGCCTGGCCTATCCGAACGGCCTGACCGCGAGCTACGCGTACGACCGCGCCCAGCGGCTCACCCAGATCATCAACGCGGTCGGTGAGACGACGATCACCCAGCACTCCTACGGCCTCGACCCCGAGGGCAACCGGACCGCGCTCGATGAGTTCGTCCAAGGGCTCACCGCGCCTCTGCTCACGTGGTCCGCGAGCGTCAGGGTGAACGACGACGCCGCTGGATTCCAGCAGAAGAACCCTGCGCTGAGCCTTGGCGCGGACGGCGCGTCCTACCTCATCTGGGACGACATCCGCGCCGGCGGCAACGCGGACATCTACTTCTCGCGCCGCGACCCGACGAGCGGACTCTGGAGCGCGAACCAGAAGGTGAACGACGACACCGGCGGTCGCCCCAACTGGATCCCCGACATCGCCCTCGACGGCTCGAACAACGCCTACGCCATCTGGCAGGACGACCGCGACGGCAACAAGGCGCCGTACACCAACATCTACTTCTCCAAGCGCTCGGCCGCGACCGGCGCCTGGAGCCCCAACGTGCGTGTCGACGACAGCGGGCGCACCGCCTCCGGCCAGTACACCCCGGCGATCGCGGTGACCGCCGCCGGCGACGCGGTCGCGGTCTGGCGGGACGAGCGCTCGAGCCAGTGGAACGTGTACGCCGCCCGCCTTCCGGCGGGAAGCGCGAGCTGGTCGGCGAACCTGCGCGTCACCGACGACACCAGCGCGCGCAAGTTCACCCCCGACGTCGCGGTCGGGCCGGACGGCACGGCGTACGCGGTCTGGGAGGACGAGCGCTCCGGCAACTCGGACATCTACTTCGCGACGCTCCCGGCCGGCTCCTCCACCTGGAGCGCCAACGTCCGCATCAGCGACGATCCCGGCAGCGCCGACCAGTACGACCCGCACATCGGCATCGACGCCGCCGGCGGCCTCCTCGTCGTGTACGACGACGACCGCCTCTCGCTCGCCGGGCAGGTGCGGGTGACCAGGCGACCGGCCGGATCGGGCACCTGGCAGACCAGCCGGGTCGTGAGCGACGCGAGCGCCATTCCCTCCGCGCTCAGCCTGTCGGTCCGGCCCGACGGCGGCGCGTTCGTCGCCTGGGAGGACGCCCGCGGGACGGACTGGGACATCTGGGGAAGCGAGTACGACGTCAGCACGGACAGTTGGTCCACTCCGGCTCGCCTCGACGACGGCCCGGCCGCGACGCACCAGCTGGACCCCGCGGTCGCGTACGCGGCCGGCGGGCTCAGCCTGGCCTGGCGCGACCTGCGCGCCGAGAGCGTCGGGGACATCCGCGCCAGCGGGCGCACGCCATCGCCCGGGACCGACCAGCTCGCCTACGCGTACGACGGCCTGAGCCGGCTGGTCTCGGTGAGCGGGACGGCCTCAGAGACCTTCACCCTCGATCCCGCCTCGAACATCACCAGCCGCACCGGCCCGACAGCGACGAACAGCTACGACGGCGCCAACCGTCTTCTCTCCGACGGCACCCGCGTCTTCACCTGGGACGGCGCCGACCGCCTCGTCGGGCGCGGCGGCGACACCTTCGCCTACGACCCGCTCAGCCGCATGACGAGCTCCACTCTGTCCGGGACGACCCGCACCTACGCCTACGACGGCGACGGGCTGCTCGCCGCACGCAGCGAGGGCGGATCGACGACGAGCCTGCTCTGGGACACCTCGCTCGCCCCGGCCCCGCTCCTGCAATCCGGATCGGACCGCCTCGTCCACGGGCTCGGCCCGCTCTACATCGCTCATCAGGATGGGAGCAGCACGATGCTGGCGCGCGACGGACTGGGCAGCGTTCGGGCCGAACTGGATGGGGCAGGCACGGTGTTGCGCTCCGCCCGCTACGCGGCCTACGGGGCGCTCACCGCATCCTCCGGCGGCGCCCCGACGCTCCTTGGCTACGCCGGGGAACTCGCCGATCCGAGCGGGCTCCTCTACCTGCGAGCACGCTGGTACGACGTGGAGAGCGGACGGTTTCTGACGCGGGACCCGTTCCCCGGATCTGTGATCGCTCCTTCGATGCTGAACCGCTTTTCGTATGTGATGGGAAACCCGGTGACTCATGTCGATCCAATAGGTCGGGCATGCCTTCCGTGCATCGGTGCGGTAATCGGCGCCGGGGCGGGACTGGCCGGCTACTGGGCATCGACCACCGCCAGAGGCCAGCAATTCGATGTCGGTCAGGCGCTGATCTCCGCGGGGACCGGGGCGATCGCGGGCGCTGCGTGCACCGGTGGTGTCCTGGCGGGATGCGTCGCCGTGTCCGCTGCAGTTTCCGCGGTGCAGTACGCCGCGGCGCCTGGGACGAAGAGTGTGGAGGGCTACGCGGTCGCAACGACCGTTGGTGCGCTTGCTGGCCGATTGTCATTCACGCGAACCCTGGGAGGTCCCTACTTCGAGGGTCCACTTAGTTGGGATCCAAGACTCCTTGACGAGATCGGCGTGGGATTCGACTGGGCAAGATCGATCGCTGGCAACTTCTTCCGATCGTTCGCGGTCAGCACCGCTTCTGGCTTGGCTCCAACACTGGTGGACGAAGCTGCGCTTGGCAGCGACGTTGGGGCAGGTCCAGAACCTGCCGGACCGGGAAAGTAGCGGCCAATGACACCAGCCGCATCGCTTGTCATTGGCGTACTCGGTTTCCTGCTCGCATGGGCGTGGCACAACTCTGGGAGGGTGGGGGATGCCGTGTGGTCGACGCCGCCTAGTTGGTTGCGGCGACTTCTTCGCCTTCGGATGGGTCCATTGTATCCGTCCACGATTGCGTTCGAGGTCTGGAGCCTGCTCATGGTCGCTTCTGGCGCGGTCGCCATCGTAGTGGACCTGAATGCGCCAACCGAACGGCTGCTATTGAATGGCTCGTTCTATCTCATCGTCGTTGTCGGATTGTTGTGGGGTGCACTCGCTCTTAGGGCATTCGTCCGCCGTCTCTAATGACGGCACGGCGGTGGGTCACGGCCTGAACCGACTGATCCACGACTCCGCGTCGTGGGCGGGATAGCACCCGCAGCTGCAGCGGATTCACTGACCCGACAGCAGTTCGCTCGAGCG